>NZ_JAGXJL010000010.1:0-297531 GCF_019091475.1 Streptomyces sp. GbtcB6
GGCGTAGCCGCCGTGCACCAGCACGATGGTGGGCTTCACCTTCGGATTCTCCTCCCCGGTACTGACCGGGGCCGTCGCCGCGCCGGCCGTTCCTTCTGCGCCGACGGCCAGCGCCGCCGACCCGGCCAGCGCCGCTCCGGCGGCCAGTACCCGACGGCGGGAAACCTCGCTACTCATGGGACTCCTCATGCATGGGGCTTGGGGGAACGGGACTGACGGAGAGCTCGCCGCCGAGCTGCTGCACAAGGGCGGCCGGCTCAACCCCGCACGGCCGAAACTGATCGGTGTGGCCTGCGATGGACCCTATGAAGAGCACTTTTGCGGTGACATCCGTCATGTGACCTGGATTCCGGGGCCGGCGGCCCGCAGCCGACCCGGTGCTCTGCGAATGCGCGGTCGTTCAGCCGGAGCTGGGCGAAGAGTCGCCGTCCTCGGCGCCATGCGGGCCGTCGTCGTCCGCTTCCTGGTAGGAGTAGCGCTGTGCCTTCCAGGGGTCGGCGAGGTTGTGGTAGCCGCGCTCTTCCCAGAAGCCGCGCCGGTCGGCGGTCATGTACTCGATGCCGCGCAGCCACTTGGGGCCCTTGTGGCCGAAGAGGTGGGGGACGACCAGGCGCAGCGGGAAGCCGTGTTCGGCGGTGAGGGGCTCGCCGTCGTGGTGGGTGGCCATCAGGGTGTGCGGCGAGGTGAAGTCGGCGAGGCGGAGGTTGGCGGAGTAGCCGTACTCCGCCCAGCCCATGATGTGGGTGACCCCGGGCGCCGGCGGGACCAGGTCCAGCACGGTGGCGGCGGGGATGCCGTACCACTCGTGTCCGGTGGAGGTGGGGCCGCTCGCGCAGTGCAGGTCGGCGACGACAGTTGTGCGGGGGAGGCCGGCGAGGTCGTCGAAGGTCCACTCGTGGGTGTCGCCGGAGGCGGTGGCGCCGAAGACGCGCAGGTTCCAGCGCTCGGGGCGGAAGCGGGGGACGGGGCCGTAGTGCGAGACGGGCCAGCCGTGCACAAGGCGTTGTCCGGGAGGGATGCGGCCGGAGACCCCGGCCCCGGAGGACGGCACGTCGGCCACGGTCGGCACCCTCTTCTCCTCGTCGCGTCCTGTCGGCCTGCCTTCCCGTGCAGCGTAAGCGCTCACTTCTCGTGATGCCCTGGCCGGGTGCGTCACGGTGAGTCGTGAGCCCGAGGGGACAGTGCGCGGCTCCCCGCACGGCGACCCGCAGGTAGGGGGGTGAGGAATCCCGTTGCCGCGGACGATCTGGCTGGTTAGCTTCGGCGTCATGGCGGATGACGAACCCACGCGCGCGGCGCGACTGCTGGATGCCCAGGCGAAGGCCGAGCGGCTCTTCGCGGAGATCGAGGCGCGCGGGCTGGTCGCGCCGGGCGAGGGGGAGCGGGCGGTCAGCGACCGCGTCCGTGACCTGGCGAACGAACTGTTCGGCACGACCCGGCACTGGCACAAGCGGATCGTGCGTTCGGGACCGAACACGCTCAAGCCGTACAAGGAGAACCCGCCGGACCGGGTGATCGGCGCGGACGACATCGTGTTCGCCGACTTCGGGCCGATCTTCGAGGAGTACGAGGCCGACTTCGGCCGGACCTTCGTCCTCGGCGACGATCCGGTCAAGCACCGGCTCCGCGCCGACCTGGGGGAGATCTTCGCCGCGGGGCGCCACTTCTTCGAGGCCGCCCCCGACATCACCGGGAAGCAGCTGTACGCGGAGGTGGAGCGGCTGGCCGCCGAGGCCGGCTGGGAACTGGGCGGCTGGCACGCCGGTCACCTCGTCGGCGAGTTCCCGCACGAGACCATCGACGGCGCCCACACGGAGTCGTACATCGCCCCCGCCAACGACACCCCACTGCGCCGCACCGACAAGGCCGGACGCACCTGCCACTGGATCCTGGAGATCCATCTCGTCGACCGGCAGCGGGAGTTCGGCGGCTTCTACGAGGAACTGCTCACCCTCTGACCGGGAAGCAGCCCGCGGTTGGCTCAAGTCGCCCCTGGAACAAGGCAGATGGGAAGCCCGAGTACGATCATCGCGAACTCGCTCTCTCCTACCTTTCGCCGGCGCGATGGAGTTGCCATGACGACCGCCCCACAGCCGTCTCCGTCGATCGACACCAGCAGGGCTCATCCCGCGCGGGTCTACGACTGGCTGCTCGGCGGCAAGGACAACTACCCGGTCGACGAGGCGGTCGGTGAGAAGCTGCCGCCCGAGGCACGGGACGCCGCCCGGCAGAACCGTCAGTTCATGCACCGGGCGGCCGCGTGGCTCGCCAAGGAGGGCATCGACCAGTTCCTGGACATCGGCACCGGAATCCCCACCGAGCCGAACCTGCACCAAATCGTGCAGAACGTCGTGCCGTCGGCCAAGGTCGTCTACACCGACAACGACCCGATCGTCCTCCGGCACGCCGAGGCGCTGCTGATCAGCCGCCCGGAGGGGGCCACCGACTACATCCAGGCCGATGTGCGCGACCCGGAGGCGATCGTCCGGCATGCCCGGCACGTCCTGGACTTCGACCGCCCCGTAGCGCTGTCGCTCATCGCGCTGATGCACTTCATCAGCGACGAGCAGGGCGCCCACGGCATAGTCCGTGCCCTGGTCGACACGCTGCCCTCGGGCAGCTACCTGATCCTGTCGCACGCCGCGTCCGACCTGTTTCCGGACCTCGTCGAACAGGTCGTCGCCCAGTACGCCAAGGGCGGCATCCGGCTCGCCTTCCGCACCCGCCCGGAGGTGGAGCGCTTCTTCGACGGCCTGGACCTCGTGCCGCCCGGCCTGGTGACGGCGACGGAGTGGTTCGCCACCACCCCGGCCCCGGAACCGGAGGGCAGCGGCATCTACTCGGGAGTGGCCCGCATCCGCTGACCCCCCCAGCCGCCTCATCCCCTGGAGTCCGCCGGGGTCACGGCCGAGGACCGGGGGCCCGGCAAGGGCGTCAAGCGGGCTCTGCCGGCGCGGGGACCTTCCGCACGGGGATGAACCGCCCGGCGTCCTGGACGTAGCGACGGACGGTGAAGGTGGTGTAGGCCAGGCCGACGAACCAGCCGATGGGCACTGCCCGGATGAGACCGTCCAGCCCCAGCGGGACTTTCAGCAGGGACGCCGTGGGTACCCGGAACACCAGGAACGACAGCATCGTGCACACCAGCGGGAAGACGGTCCGCCCGATGCCGTGCCGCACCAGGATCACCAGCAGGGACTCGGCCACGGTCGCCCAGGGCGCCGATTCCGAACATGCCCACGAACCCCGGGGAAAGAGTGCGCAGACAGGTCACGCTGCCGTGCGCCACGGTGCCGTGGATCCCCGTCGTGTCCAGGAAGAAGTCGGTGCTGGTGAGGACCAGCGCGATGCACAGTGCGGCCCAGACGACGGCGAAGGCCGCCAGGCCGATGACGGCGTCCTGCTGCCGCTCGGCCCCGCCGGATCCGGTCATCCTCGCGAACCGGAAGGCGAAACCGCTGACCAGGCCGAGGAAGACGGCGTTGACCAGATAGAAGATCGGCTGGGCGGCACCGACCGCGGCCAGCCCGCCGATGCCGACGTAGTGGCCGACGATGATGCTGTCGGCCAACAGGTAGGACTGCTGTACGTAGTTGGCGACCGACATCGGGAGGCTGAACCCGAGTAGCGATCGCAGCTCGGGGCGGCGCTTCGTCGGCGAACGTATGGCGGCCACGTGGCATTTGTTTCGAGCGTGCTGCCGCGGATGACGGAAAATGTCGATAACTGGCCGGTTCCGCTCGTTGAATGCATGGCACACTCACCCCCGCGGTGCCGTGAACCGGCGCCTGCTCAGGGTTTCGGCGCCCCCTCGGCGTCAGCCGAGTCGGAAGAGGTGGCTGCGTGCCAGGTCCCATCCAGTCCGTGTCCCGAGCCGCAGCCGTACTGCGGCTTCTCGCCACGGGGCAGTGCCAGTTCGGCCTCTCCGACACCGCTGCCGCCCTGGGTCTGCCGAAGGGCACGGTGCACGGAATTCTGCACACGCTCCGGCGAGAGGGCCTCGTCGAGCAGGACCCGGCGTCCGGCAAGTACCGGCTGGGCGCCGAGTCGGTGAGGCTGGGCGGTGCTTACCTCCAGCGCCACGACTTACGTGCCCGCGCGCTCCCCTGGGCCGACGACCTGGCCCGGACCACCGGCGAACAGGTGTTTGTGGGCGTGCCGCACAGGTCGGGCGTACTGATCATCCATCACGTCGTCCGGCCCGGCGAGACGAGGCAGGTGGTGGAGACCGGCACCATGGTGTTCGCCGAGGGAACGGCACTGGGTGCGGTCCTCGCTGCTCCGGCAACCCCGGCCGGCCTTCTGGAGGCCACCCGGGAGCGGGGCTGGGCCTGCGCTCCTGAACCGGCACGGTACGGGGCGGTCTCCCTCGCCGCACCGATCCGCGACATGCGAGATGCCGTCGCCGCGGTGAGCATCACGGGAGCCGCCGACCGCATGTACGACGGCGGCGAGGTACGAGGCTCGCTGGTCTCCGCGGTCAGGAACTGCGCCCGCGCCATATCCCACGATCTGGGCGCCGACCGCCCGGAAGGCGACCGCCCGGAAGGCGACCGCCCGTAAGGCGACCGCCCGTAAGGCGACGGCTCGGCCGGTTCACGCCTGGAACTCGGTGAGGTCGATGGCGTGCACGCGCAGCGGATAGCCGTGCACCGGGTGTGCCGTCTCTCGCTCCAGCGCCATGCCGAGCTTGCGGATGACGTTCTCGGAGGCGTCGTCCCCCGCCCGGCTGATGCTGATGACGCGGTCGAGGCCGCGGTCCTGGAGCGCGAACTCCAGCGTGGCCTGGGCGGCTTCGGATGCGTATCCCTGGCCCCAGAACTGTGAGCCGAGCCGCCAGCTGATCGCCACGGCGGGCAGTACCTCCGGCAGGAACTCGGGCACGGACAGACCCGTGAAGCCGGCGAGCTCACCCGAAGCCAGTAGCTCGACGGCAAAGAGTCCAAAACCCTCCTCGTCCCATTCCTCCTCCCACTGCTCGATGGCTTCCGCCGTGTGGTCCAGGTCGAGCACCGAGCCGTCGTCGATCCAGCGCATGACCTGAGGGTCCGCGTTGATGTCCGCCATGGACACGAGGTCGTCGTCATGCCAGCGACGGAGGAGAAGGCGGGGGGTACGGATCTCGGTCATGGCGCTCATCCTGCCGAAGGCAACGGCCTCATGGGTAATCGGCGCCGCACCCGGAACGTCCGTGGTCGACGTCGGCTGCGGCACCGGACGGCTACCGGGCCGACAAGGTATTCCATGAACTGGCCGAACCCGAGCGGGCGTTGGCCGAGGCCGACCGCCTTGCAGACCCGGGGCGGCGGTGGTTGTCACATGCGTGGGCCGGACGGTGTCTTCATGCCGAACAAGCCCACAGGGACGCGTAAAGGGAGAGACATCATGACGCTGCGCCTGCCGAAGGCCGAGCTTCCCGCCGAGCTCAAGGAGAACATGATCAAGCAGTTGGGCGTCGTGCCCGAGAACGTCGAGGTGCTGTGGCACAGCCCCCGGGTGACCCAGGACAACCTGGAGTTCGGTGCCAAGGCGGGAGCGTGGGACGCGGTGGACCCGAGCCTGAAGTCGTTCGCGCACATGGCCGTCGCGTCGCTGGTCGGATGCAGCTGGTGCCTGGACGTCGGCTATTTCCAGGCGCACAACGAGAACCTGGACCTGGCCAAGGCGAGCCAGGTGCCGCGCTGGCGGGAGGCGGACGTGTTCACGGCGCTGGAGCGCGACGTCATGGGGTACGCCGAGGCGATGACGAACACGCCGCCGACCGTCACCGACGAGCAGTACGCCGCACTCCTGGAGCTGCTCGGAACGCCGGCGATGGTGGAGCTCACCGCGTTCATCGCCTACGTCAACCTGGCCACCAGGGCGAATGTGGCGAACGGGGTCACCTCGCAGGGCTTCTCCGACGCCTGCGAGATACCGCTGGCCAAGCGCCCGGTGACGTCCCGCGTAGGGTCCACGGCATGACTGACGACCCGTTCGTCTCCCACCGCAGCCTGCTGTTCACCGTCGCCTACGAGATGCTCGGCTCCGCGGCCGACGCGGAGGACGTGCTCCAGGAGACCTGGCTGCGGCGGGCCGACGTCGACCGGTCAGAGGTCCGCGACCCGCGGGCGTACCTCGTCCGGGCCGTCACCCGGCAGGCACTCAACCGCATACGCACCCTCTCACGCCGTCGCGAGGACTATGTGGGCGAGTGGCTGCCGGAACCCCTGCTGACCCACCCCGACGTCGCCGACGATGTCGAACTCGCGGAAAGCGTCTCCATCGCCGTGCTGACCGTCCTGGAAACGCTCGGACCGGTGGAACGCGCGGTGTTCGTGCTCCGTGAGGTCTTCGACATGCCGCATGACGAGGTGGCCGAGGCGGTGGGCAAGACCCCCGCCGCGGTTCGGCAGATCGCCCGGCGGGCCCGGAACCACGTCGCAGCCCGTCAACCACGCGTCAACGTGAGCCCGATGGAGCACAAGGCGGTGATGGACCGGTTCCTCGCCGCGCTGCACACCGGTCGCGTCCAGGACCTTATGGAGATCATGGCGCCGGATGTGACCCTCGTCGCCGACGGAGGCGGGCTCACGGCCGCCGCACTGGCTCCCGTCCACGGGGCCGAGCTCGTGGCAACGATGCTCGCCCGCACGGAACGGCGCGAGTCCGACACCATGCTGGTGTGGCTCAACGGCGCCCCCGCGATCCGGATCCAGTCCGACAGCGGACCGGCCGCGGTCAGCCTCCTGATCGAGAACGGGCGCATCACCCGGATCTACGCGACATCCAACCCGCAGAAGCTGACACGAATCGACAAGCTGACCGATCTCACCAGGTAGCACACGGGCAGGTGTTCCGGGCCTGACGCACCCGGAACACCGCCCACCGCAGCACCAGTTGAGGATCAGAACAGGAACCCGGGCCGACACGGGTCCTGCCGCTCAGCTGCCCTCACCGCTGGATGCGCCCTCGCGGCCGGGAGCACCTCGACGCTCCTGTGGCGAGTCCCGCCAGGAAGTCGCGCTGCACGTCGATCGTGATGAGTGCGGAGGTCGCGAAGTGCGGTGCGGTGTATAGGTCTTGGAGCCCCACTCCTGTCGGCGTCATGATGCGGCCCTATGGGGCGGGACCATGGAGACTGGTGCGAAAAAGCAGCGCGGCCGTCTTGCCGAGCTGCCTAAGGTGCCACGGTGGAAGATCGCGAAGTGTTCGTCGGCGGAGTGAACCAGGTTGTCCGGCGCGGGAATCGCGTCTCACGCCCGGCAGGCCCCTGGACTCCCACGGTGCAGCGGTTCCTGGCGCACCTGGCCGAGGCCGGGTTCACCGGGGCGCCGCGCCCCCACGGGCTGAGCGAGAACGGTGAAGAGGAGATCGTCGACTTTCTGCCCGGAGAGGTCGGGCACGATTTCGCCGCCCCCCAGGTGCGCAGCGACGCGTCACTGATCGCCGTGGCGCGATTGCTGCGAAGCTTCCACGACGCCTCGGCGAGTTTCGCGCAACGGCCGGACGACGTGTGGCAGTTGCCGGCGAGGGAACCCGCGGAAGTCGTCTGTCACGGCGACGCGGCCACGTACAACACCGTGTTCCGGGACCAGCTTCCGGTCGCCTTCATCGACTTCGACACCGCCCATCCCGGACCGCGCGTGTGGGACGTCGCGTACACCGCCTACCGATTCGTACCGCTGTACGCGCCGGACGAGGTCGAGCTCACGCTGCCGGTTCCCGAAGCGCGCCGGCGGCTGACGCTCTTCGCCGACACATACGGCCTGTCCGACAGGGAACGGGCTGCGCTTCCGGCGGTTGCGGCGGTGCGTCTGCGCGCGTTGGTCGAGTGGATGTATGCCGAGGCGGCGGAAGGTCATCCGGCCTTCGCGCGTCACATCACTGAGGGACACGACCGCCGGTACCTGACGGACGCCCAGTGGATCGAGGGCACCTTCGGGCCGGACGCCGGATGCCAGCGACTGTGAAGCTCGCTAGCCGCTCTGTTGCGGGCCTTCGCCCGGCTCCTCCTGGTAGGAGTAGCGCTGTGCCTTCCAGGGGTCGGCGAGGTTGTGGTAGCCGCGTTCCTCCCAGAAGCCGCGCCGGTCGGCGGTCATGTACTCGGTGCCGCGCAGCCACTTGGGGCTCTTGTAGCCGAAGAGTTGCGGGACCACCAGGCGCAGGGGGAAGCCGTGTTCGGCGGTGGGCCAGGGTGACCGCCCCCGACGGTGTCCTGCTGCTCTTCCACCCCTCCGGCCGCGCCGAGCGCGCCGCCCGTCACGGCCGCCTCCTGGACCCGGACGATCCCATGGGCGAGGAGCACCTGCGGCCCGCACTGCGGGCGGCGGGCTGGCGCCTGGACTGTTACGAGGACGCCCCGCACCACTTCATGGCGCGCGCGGTGCGCAGCGACGAACAAGCCTGTCATTGAGTGATGCCGAGAGGAAACGCATGTCTCAGGTCATGGGCGACACGGACTACGGTCTGGTCGGCACCGCCTACAGCCGCGTCCGCCGCACCGACCCGCGTATCGCCGCCCAGGTCCACAAGGCCCTCGGCGACGCCCGTACTGTCGTCAACGTCGGTGCGGGCGCGGGCAGTTACGAACCCCTCGACCGGCACGTGCTGCCCATCGAGCCGTCCCCGGCCATGCGTGCCCAGCGCCCCGCGCACCTGGCACCGGCCATCGACGGTGTCGCCCAGCACCTGCCCTTCGACGACGACTCCGTCGACGCCGCAATGGCGATGGTGACCTTGCACCAGTGGCCCGACCCGGTGGCCGGGCTGCGCGAGATGCGGCGCGTCGCACGCGGGCCCGTGGTCGTGCTGACCTTCGACGGCGACGAGCTGGGCCGGCTGTGGCTGATGGACTACGTTCCCGAACTGCAGGCCACGGAGGCCGCCCGCTTCCCGGCTGTCGCGACCGTGACCGACGCCCTCGGCCCCGGCACCCAGGTGCACCCCGTGCCCATCCCCTTCGACTGCGTGGACGGGTTCACCGAGGCGTACTACGCCCGCCCCGAATCCTTCCTCGACCCCGCCGTACGCCGGGCCCAGTCCGCGTGGAGCTTCCTCGAACCCGGTGTCGAGGAGCGCGCGACGCAGCGGCTCGCGGCCGACCTCGACTCCGGAGCGTGGGACGCGCGGTACGGGCACCTCCGTACGCAGCCGGAGTTTCACGGCGCAGTCCGTCTGATCGTCAGCCCCTGAACCTCACGACCCGGCCGGAGGGCATCTGAACGGCCCGTGCCACAGCGGCAACCCGGAGTGCGGTGCCCGGTAAAACGGCGGCGCCGGAGTGGTCGCCATGACCGTCCTCGCCACCGCAGCCGCGCCCCCCGCCCCCTGCCGTGGGCGGTTGCCCGTGAACGCGCTCACGCGGCCTCGATCCCGTTGCCCGCCCGGCAGGTTCCCCTGGCGCGGGCCGCGGGGCTGACGCTGGCCGCCGTGCTGCGCACCCCGCAGCCGATGCCGGGGTTCGACACGGCCGCCATGGACGGCTACGTGGTCGGTCCCGGGGCCGGGCCCTGGCGGGTGCGCGGCGTGCTGCGCGCGGGCGAAGGCCCCATGCGGGAGGACTGGATCGAGCAGTTCGACCAGCGCGGCAACGAGATCGTCACCGACGTCCTGCGGGACGAACGTACGCCGAGGTGGAGCGGCTGGCCGCCGAGGCGGGCTGGGAACTGGGCGGCTGGCATGCCGGGCACCTGGTCGGCGAGTTCCCGCACGAGACCATCGACGGTGCCGATACGGAGTCGTACATCGCCCCCGCCAAGGACACCCCGCTGCGCCGCACCGACAAGGCCGGACGCACCTGCCACTGGATCCTGGAGATCCATCTCGTCGACCGGCAGCGGGAGTTCGGCGGCTTCTACGAGGAACTGCTCACCCTCTGACATCGCACTGACGTGCCCGTCACCGGCCGGTCTCCACCGATACTTCATCCATGGGGACTGTGGCGGCGTTGTACCGGTATCCGGTGAAGTCGATGCTGGGCGAGGCCGTGATCGCCGTGGCGGTCACGGAAGGCGGATTCTCGGGGGACAGGGGCTACGCCGTTCTGGATGAGACGGGCGCGGTGGGCAGTGCCAAGCACCCGCGCAAGTGGGGGGCGCTGTTGCGCTGTCGCAGCGGCCTGGACGAGTCCGGCACGGTCCGGGTCGTACTGCCGGACGGCACCGCCCTGCCGGTGGAGGATCCCGAACTGGACGCGCAGCTGTCCAAGTTGCTGGGCCGGCCGGTGTTCCTCTCGGCCGCCGTACCGGAGCACAGCAGGCTGGAGCGGGCCGTCCCCGAGTACGAGGGCGGGGTACCGGACTCCGTGCGGGAGACGGCGGCCGTCGATGCCACCGGGGCGAGCATCACGACCGGCGGTGTCGCCCCGGGGACCTTTTTCGACTTCGGCCGGGTCCATCTCGTCACCACGGCGTCCCTGGCCCGGATGCGCGGGGTGTATCCCGCCGGGGACTTCGACGCTCGCCGCTTCCGGCCGAACCTCGTCGTGGACACCGATGGCGGGCCCGGTTTCCCTGAGGATGCCTGGCTGGGATCACGACTGCGCGTGGGGGAGGCGCTGTTCAGGGTCCTGGTGCCCACTCCCCGCTGTGTGGTTCCCACGCTCGGCCATGACGAATTGCCGGCCGATCCCGGCATCATGCGAGCGGTTGCCCGCGATCACCGCGTACCCGTGTTCGACCTGGGCCGGCTCTCGTGCCTCGGCGTGTACCTGGAGGTGCTGGAAGCGGGGGCGGTCCGGGTGGGCGACGCGATCACACTGGACGCGGCCGCGTGACCCTCTGCCCGACGACTCCCGGTCACGTCGGCGACTGCGCGCCCGCCATTCATGGCGTCAGCTGAGGCGCCCGATCTGGATGGCCAGGGCGCCAAGAGCTTCCTTTTCCGGTGGGTAGATGGCCCGGATGTTGGAGAGTTGCTCGTCGCGGGTGGCGGTGGGGTTGACGTCGGCGGGGCCTTCGCCGTCGAGGAGGGCCTCGAAGTCGGGGTATTCGGTGACCCGTTCCACCCTGACCTCGCAGGTCTCGTCGGTGCCTTTGATGCGGAAGCGGATGATGTCGCCGGGGGCGAGATCGGCGAGGTGGGGGTATTTGACCCGTACTTCGATGGTCTTGGTGCCCGCGGCGACCAGCTCGAAGTATTGGCGGTAGAGGCTGAGTTCGCGGTGGCGCGGGGTGGTGCTGCTCATGGGGCGGAGAGGCTCCTGGGTGCTGGTGCGGTGATCAGGCGGCCGATCTCGGCGGCGGAGTACGAACGGAAGAAGTGCTCGGGGCAGGACAGCAGTTTCTCCGTCATGGCCACCAGGTGGCCGGCGTACTCGGTGACGGATCCGGGCCATTTTCGGGTGTCGAGCATCCAAGCGGTGGCGCCCGCGGGCAGAACAGACGGGCGGGGAGCTGGGTGCGAGGGGGAAGACGACGGCGCCCCACCCGCCGCCCGGGGCACATCAGGGCCCCCAGCGAAACCAATGTGCCCTCAATGTGCCCTGGCCGCCTGACGGCCCCTTTCCGGCACCAAAAGGGCGAGGCCCGAAGACCCCGCCCGCTACCAGCAAAACCCCAGGTCAGGGCCATACCAGGCAATAAGGCTGATGCCCCGCCTCATGCAGCCGGTGGCTGAAGTCCTGCCACTCGTGCAGCAGCTGGTACACGTTGAACGCGTCCCTCGGGCCGCCCCGGTCCGGGACCGTCGACCAGATGAAGGCCGCCGCGCCGACCGCTTCCTCGCCGATGCCGCGCAGGGGGTCGACCACCGTCATGGGGAGCTTGACCACCGCGTAGTCCGGGTGCAGGACGACCAGCTCCAGTGGCGGCACCTTGTGCAGAGGCACGCCTTCGATGCCCGTCAGCACCATCGCGGCCATCGTCTCCGGCTTGATCTTGGTGAACATGCCGTTCATGCCGAGCTCGTCGCCGCCGAGTTCCTCGGGGCGCATCGAGATCGGGACACGGGCCGCGGTCGCGCCGTCCGGTGCGCCGAAGTATTTGTACGTCACCCCCACCCGACCACCATTCCTGCTCCCGGTCTGAAGACGGTCGATCCGCCGATCGCTCCGCTGGTCCCGATCCCTCTGATCGCGGTCCCGCTGATCGATACGTCGGTCGCGCCGCTCCGACTCACTCGGTACGCCCTGTTCCTGACGTGCTGCCTCGGCCGATTCCTCCGCGTCGCGCCGGTGCCTTCCCCGATGGGCACGTCGAGGACCCAGGTCATCGGTCCCCTCGCCCAGTCCGCCACCGCGATGCATATCTCCACCCGACTGCTTTTCTAGGACGCGTGGCCCCCGCCGCGCAACCCGATCATCGTGTCAGTGACCTCCCCCACGGCCGCCCGCCGAAACGTGCGTCGAAACATCAGTCCGCAGGATCTTTACAGCCTCCGGCCGCCTGCGTGCCGGATGAGCTGGGTGTATCGGGTCACAGTCTCGCAGATGCCCCGGGCGCTGTGCGGGGACCGCCGTCCTCCGCTGCGAGGAGACCGCGCTCCTCGGCCTACCCTGAGGAGGTCACCAAGCATCCGGAGTCCGAGAAGTCGGAGAAGCCGCACGTCATGAGTGCCCAGAGCGAAACGCCCTATCCCTACGACGCGCCCGTCTCACAGGCGCTCTTCGACCGCGCCTCCGTCGTCACGCCCGGCGGCGTGAACTCCCCGGTGCGCGCCTTCCGCGCAGTCGGCGGCACCCCCCGTTTCATGGTCTCCGGCAAGGGGCCCTACCTGACGGACGCCGACGGGCGCGAGTATGTCGATCTTGTGTGCTCCTGGGGGCCGATGATCCTCGGGCACTCCCACCCCGAGGTCATCGCCGCCGTCCAGGAGGCCGTCTCCCGCGGTACCTCCTTCGGTACGCCCGGTGAGGGCGAGGTCGCCCTCGCGGAGGAGATGGTCGCCCGGATCGAGCCCCTGGAGCAGGTGCGGCTCGTCAGCAGCGGGACGGAGGCGACCATGTCCGCCATCCGGCTCGCCCGCGGGTTCACCCGGCGCACCAAGGTGATCAAGTTCGCCGGCTGCTATCACGGACACGTCGACAGCCTCCTGGCCGCCGCCGGGTCCGGCGTCGCCACCTTCGCGCTGCCGGACACCCCCGGTGTCACCGGTGCGCAGGCCGGCGACACGATCGTGCTGCCGTACAACGATCTCGAAGCCGTGCAGGAGGCCTTCCACCGGCACCCCGGGGAGATCGCCTGTGTGATCACCGAGGCCTCGCCGGGCAACATGGGTGTCGTGCCGCCCGCGCCCGGGTTCAACCAGGGACTGAAGAACGCCTGCCGCGAGAACGGCGCCCTGTACATCTCCGACGAGGTCATGACCGGGTTCCGGACCAGCCGGGCCGGCTGGTTCGGCATCGACGGGGTGGTGCCCGACCTGATGACCTTCGGGAAGGTGATGGGGGGCGGGTTCCCCGCGGCCGCTTTCGGTGGCCGCGAGGACGTCATGGCGCACCTCGCCCCGGCCGGGCCCGTCTACCAGGCCGGCACCCTCTCCGGAAACCCCGTCGCCACCGCCGCCGGCCTCGCCCAGCTGCGGCTGCTCGACGACGCGGCGTACGACAAGATCGACGCCGTCTCCGCGCAGATCCAGGGGCTCGTCAGCGAGGCGCTGAGCAAGGAGGGCGTCGCGCACCAGGTGCAGACCGCCTCCAACATGTTCTCCGTCTTCTTCACCAACCGCCCGGTGCGGAACTACGAGGACGCGCGGGGCCAGGAGTCGTTCCGGTTCACCGCCTTCTTCCACTCCCTCCTCGCCGACGGCGTCTACCTGCCGCCGTCGTCCTTCGAGTCCTGGTTCGTCTCCACGGCCCACGACGAGCGTGCGGTCCAGAAGATCGCCGACGCCCTCCCGGCGGCGGCCCGAGCGGCCGCGGAGGCCACGGCAGCATGAGCGAGCAGAGCGAACAGCAGGACATCACCGTCGTCCATGTGATGCGGCACGGGGAGGTGGCCAACCCGGACGGGGTCCTGTACGGCAGACTCCCCGGCTACCACCTCTCCGAGCTCGGGCGGCAGATGGCCGACCGGGTCGCCGAGCACCTCGCGGCCCGGGACGTCACCCACGTCATCGCCTCCCCGCTGGAGCGCGCGCAGGAGACCGCGACCCCGATCGCCAAGGCGCACGGGCTCGACCTCGGCACCGACGAGCGGCTCATCGAGGCCGAGAACATCTTCCAGGGCAAGACCTTCGGGGTCGGCGACGGGGCGCTGAAGAACCCGGCCAACTGGAAGTACCTCGTCAACCCGTTCCGGCCGTCCTGGGGCGAGCCGTACGTCGACCAGGTCGTGCGGATGCGGGGCGCCCTGGACGCGGCCAAGGACCGGGCGCGGGGGCACGAGGCGGTGCTGGTCAGCCATCAGCTGCCGATCTGGATCCTGCGGTCGTACGTCGAGCGGCGCCGGCTGTGGCACGACCCGCGCAAGCGGCAGTGCACCCTCGCCTCGCTGACGACTTTCACATACGAGGGCGACAGGATCGTTTCCGTCGGCTACTCCGAGCCCGCCATCGATCTGGTCCCGGCCCATCTGCGCGCCGGCGCCAAGCCGGTGAAGGGGAAGGACAAGGCCTTCGGCGCGTGAGTCTGAGCGGGCCTGCGTCATGCTGCGTAAGTCATAAGTGACGCAGGCCACTTGGATGGACCGTCGTCACATTCGTTGTGAAGTATCACAGAGGCGGCGGAACCCGCCCCTTCGTCACGCCCTCTGAGTGGGTGACCACCAGAGGACGTGACGAATCGGGGAACCATGCGGACCTTCACCCGAAGGGGAATACTCGGCCTCGGCGCGGGCGCCACGGCCGGACTCGGCCTCGCCGGCTGCGGCTCTCTCACGGCATCGGACGGAACAACCCGGGCCGGCGGTTCCACCAAGGAGCCGTCGAAGCCGTCGAAGACGCCGGACGCCCGCCCTCTCGGCGACGGCTCCACCTCCAGCACCGGCAAGCAGCCCCACCAGCCCGCCGCCCCCGAGCCGCTGGAGCCGGGCCAGACCCCGCCGCAGTTCGTGATCTTCTCCTGGGACGGCGCCGGCGAGGTCGGCACCGGCCTCTTCCCGCGCTTCCTCGACCTGGCCAGGGAGCACGGCGCGGCCATGACCTTCTTCCTCTCGGGGCTGTACCTGCTCCCCGAGTCGAAGAAGCGGCTCTACGACCCCCCGAACAACCCCCGCGGCGCCTCCGACATCGGCTACCTCACCGACGAGCACATCAGGGCGACCCTCACCAACGTCCGCCGGGCCTGGCTCGAAGGGCACGAGATAGGCACCCACTTCAACGGCCACTTCTGCGGCGGCTACGGCACCGTCGGCAACTGGACGCCCCAGCAGTGGCGCAGCGAGATAGACCAGGCCAAGGCGTTCGTGAAGGAGTGGCGGACCAACACCGGCTGGACCGACCTGCCCCCGCTCCCCTTCGACTACGACAAGGAGCTGGTCGGCGGCCGTACCCCCTGCCTCCTCGGCCAGAACAACCTGCTGCCCACCGCCCGCGAGCTCGGCTGGCGCTACGACGCCTCCTCGCCCGGCGGCCGCCAGGTCTGGCCGGCGAAGAAGCTGGGCGTGTGGGACCTGCCGCTGCAGCAGATACCGTTCCCGGGCCACTCCTTCGAGGTCCTCTCCATGGACTACAACATGCTCGCCAACCAGTCGGTCAACTCGACCAAGGCCCCGGCCTACAACTACCCGGGCTGGCGGACCCAGTCGGCCCAGGCGTACATATCCGGATTCGAGCGGGCGTACACGACGAACCGGGCGCCGTTCTTCATAGGCAACCACTTCGAGCAGTGGAACGGCGGTATCTACATGGACGCCGTCGAGCAGGCCTTCAAGCACATCGCCCGGGAGAAGGAGAAGGGCGCCGACGTCCGGATGGTCTCCTTCCGGCAGTTCGCGGACTGGATGGACGTACAGCGGCCGGAGGTGCTGGCCAAGCTGCGCACCCTGGACGTGGGACAGCGGCCCGCCGCCGGCTGGCGGACCTTCCTCAAGCAGGGAGCAGCCGCCTGAGGCGTCCGTGAGGGGGGTGCGCAAGATCCTCAGAACGGGCATGCGAAACTTTTCACATGAGTACCCGTAGCCGCGCCCTCCTGCTCGGCGCCATGGCCGCCACGGCGGCCCTGACCCTGTCCGCGTGCGGCAACGGCGGCACCTCCGGCGGAGGCGGCAACACCAACTTCGTCACCGGCAAGGACGGCATCGACACGGTTGCGGAGGGCCACCGCGCGGCGGCCCCCGACCTGTCCGGGAAGACCATCGACGGCAAGACCCTGGACGTCGCGGACTACAAGGGCAAGGTCGTCGTCATCAACGTCTGGGGCTCCTGGTGCAGCCCCTGCCGGGCCGAGGCGCCCTACTTCGCCTCCGTCTCCAAGGAGTACGCGGGCAAGGGCGTCCAGTTCGTCGGCATCAACACCCGCGACACCAGCACCGGTTCCGCGGTCGCCTTCGAGAAGCAGAACGGCATCGACTACCCGAGCCTGTACGACCCGACGGGCAAGCTGATGCTCCGCTTCAAGAAGGGCACGCTCAACCCGCAGGCCATCCCCTCCACCCTGGTACTCGACCGGCAGGGGAAGGTCGCGGCGCGCTCGCTGGCGGCGCTCAGCGAGGAGAACCTGCTGAAGATGCTCAAGCCCGTCGTCGCGGAGAAGTGACGTGAGCGCACTCCTCACGGTCGCGGCCGTGACAGACGGACCGAACACGACCGTCATGAACGGCGCGCTGCTGCTCGCGCTGCCGATCGCGCTGCTCGGCGGGCTCGTCTCCTTCTTCTCCCCGTGCGTGCTGCCCCTCGTACCCGGCTACCTCTCGTATGTCACCGGGGTCGCCGGCACCGATCTGGCCGACGCCCGGCGCGGCCGGATGGCCACGGGCGCCGCGCTGTTCGTGCTCGGCTTCACCGCCGTGTTCGTGTCGGGCGGTGCGCTCTTCGGCTACTTCGGCCAGGACCTTCAGGAACAGTCCGGCACTCTCGGCAAGGTGCTCGGGGTCCTGATGATCGCCATGGGTGTGTTCTTCATGGGCCTGATGCCCTGGTTCACCCAGCGCGAGTTCCGCTTCCACAGGCGGCCGGTGGCCGGTCTGATAGGGGCACCGCTGCTCGGCGCGCTGTTCGGCATCGGCTGGACCCCGTGCATCGGCCCGACGCTCTCCGCCGTGCTGAGCCTCTCCGCCCAGCAGGGCAGCGCCGGCCGCGGCGCCATACTGACCGTCGCCTACTGCCTCGGTCTCGGCGTCCCCTTCGTGCTCACCGCGGTCGCCTTCCGCAAGGCGCTCGGTGCCTTCGGCTGGGTCAAGCGCCACTATGTCTGGGTGATGCGCATCGGCGGCACGATGATGATCGTGACCGGTGTGCTGCTGCTGACCGGGGCCTGGGACGGCCTCGTGCAGGAGATGCAGGGCTGGTCCAACGGCTTCACTGTGGGGATCTGACTCAATGAGCAAGACCGAAACCGACAACGCCGAGCAGGACCTCGGAGCCGCCGGCTCCCAGCTCTCCACCGCCCCCGTCGAGCCGCCGGTCGCCCCCGGGCTCGGGGTCGTCGGGTGGGCCCGCTGGTTCTGGCGGCAGCTCACCTCGATGCGGGTCGCGCTGCTGCTGCTCCTGCTGCTGTCGCTGGGCGCGATCCCCGGCTCGCTGATCCCGCAGAGCGGCGCCGACATCAACAAGGTCGCCGAATTCCAGAAGGCCCACAAGACGCTGTCGCCGGTCTACGACAAGCTCGGCCTGTTCCACGTCTACAGCTCGGTGTGGTTCTCGGCGATCTACATCCTGCTGTTCGTCTCCCTCGTCGGCTGCATCATCCCGCGCGCCTGGCAGTTCGTGGGCCAGCTGCGCGGCCGTCCGCCGGGCGCCCCGAAGCGGCTGGACCGGCTCCCCGCGTACACGACCTGGCGGACCACGGCCGAGCCGGAGGAGATCCGTGCGGCGGCCCTCAAGCTGCTGAAGAAGCGGCACTTCCGCGCACACCTCGCCGGGGACGCGGTCGCCGCCGAGAAGGGCTACGTCCGCGAGTTCGGCAACCTGGTCTTCCACATCGCGCTGATCGTGCTGCTGATCGCCTTCGCCTCCGGCCAGATGTACAAGTCGGACGGCACCAAGCTGGTCGTCGAGGGCGACGGGTTCGCCAACTCGATCCTCCAGTACGACGACTTCAAGTCCGGCTCCATGTTCAGCACCGACGACCTGGTGCCGTTCAGCTTCGACCTGAAGAACTTCCACGCCAGCTACCAGACCAGCGGCCCCAGCAAGGGCACCCCGGTCACCTTCACCGCGGACATCGACTACAGCGATGGGGCCTACGGCAAGCCGAAGCGGACCACCATCAAGGTGAACGAGCCGCTGCACATCGACGACGCCAAGGTCTACCTGGTCAGCCACGGCTACGCGCCCGTCATCACGGTCCGCGACAGCAAGGGCAAGGTCGTCTACCACGACGCCGTCCCGCTGCTCCCGCTCGACGCCAACATCAGCTCCCAGGGCGTGGTGAAGGTGATGGACGGCTACCAGAGCGCCCAGGGCGTCAGCGAACAGCTCGGCATCCAGCTGTTCTTCCTGCCGACCTACGCCGGCGGCTCCTCCGTCCTCTCCTCCTTCCCGGCGCTGGACAACCCGGTGCTGAACCTGGCGCCGTACCACGGCGACCTCGGCGTCAACTCGGGCATCCCGCAGAGCGTGTACCAGCTCGACAAGACGCACATGAAGGAGTTCAAGGACTCCAAGGGCAAGCAGTTCCGGGACAACCTGAAGCCCGGCCAGACCATGCAGCTGCCGAACGGCGCCGGCTCCGTGACGTTCGAGAAGGACGTCAAGGAGTGGGCCGGCTTCGAGATCGTCCAGGAGCCCGGCAGCGGCTGGGCGCTGGGCGGTGCCCTCTCCGCGATCTTCGGCCTGGCCGCCTCGCTGTTCATCCAGCGCCGCCGGGTGTGGGTGCGCGCGGTGCCGGGCCCCGACGGCGTCACGGTGGTCGAGATGGCCGGGCTGGGCCGCAGCGAGTCCGCGAAGGTGCCCGAGGAACTGGGCGACCTCGCGGGCATCCTCTACGACCAGGCGTCGGGGGCTCCCGATTCCGACGACGATCCCGACGACGACTCTTCACCCTCCCCCGACCCCGAAGTCGTACCTGCCGAAGGGGCTGAGAAGCGATGACTTCCGCCGCCGCAACGACCCTCGCCGCGACCAACGAGCATCTGGCGAGCATGAGCAACACGCTCGTCTACTCCTCGATGGCCGTCTACACGCTGGCCTTCTTCGCCTACATCTTCGAGTGGCTGCTCGGCAGCCGCAGCCGGGTGGCGCGCACCGCCAACGCGCTCACCAGCAAGGCGGACGCGAAGAAGGCGCCGTCCGTGACGGTCAAGAAGGCCGGCGGCACCGCCGTACTGGAGCGTCCGCAGGTCGTCGTCCGCTCCGCGGCGGGCTCCCGGGACGTGCCGGACGGGCCCGGCGCCCACGGCGGCGACGAGCAGGGCGACCTCTACGGCCGGATCGCGATCTCCCTCACGGTCCTCGCCTTCCTCGTGGAGCTGGCGGGCGTGATCACCCGCGCGGCCTCCGTGCAGCGGGCGCCGTGGGGCAACATGTACGAGTTCAACATCACGTTCTCCACGGTCGCGGTCGCCGTCTACCTGACCCTGCTGGCCCTGAAGAAGAACGTCCGCTGGCTCGGCCTCTTCCTGATCACCACGGTCCTGCTCGACCTCGGCCTCGCGGTCACCGTCCTCTACACGGCGAGCGAGCCGCTGGTCCCGGCCCTGCACTCGTACTGGCTGTACATCCACGTCTCGACGGCGATCTTCTGCGGCGCGGTCTTCTACGTCGGCGCGGTCGCCACGATCCTCTACCTCTTCAAGGACGCGTACGAGAGCAAGCTGGAGAACGGCGGCAAGCCCGGCAACTTCGCCACCTCGGTCCTGGAGCGCCTCCCCGCCTCGGCCTCGCTCGACAAGTTCGCCTACCGCGTCAACGCGGCGGTCTTCCCCCTGTGGACCTTCACGATCATCGCGGGCGCGATCTGGGCGGGCAGCGCCTGGGGCCGCTACTGGAACTGGGACCCCAAGGAGACCTGGTCCTTCATCACCTGGGTCGCCTACGCCTGCTACCTGCACGCCCGCGCCACCGCCGGCTGGAAGGGCCGCAAGGCCGCCTACCTGGCGATGATCGCCTTCGGCTGCTGGCTCTTCAACTACTACGGCGTCAACATCTTCGTGACCGGCAAGCACTCCTACGCGGGCGTCTAGGCCCGCTGTCGGCGAAGGCCGGTTCCCGTGACCCAGGTCACAGGAACCGGCCTTCGTCGTACGGACAGGTACGAGGGCGTGGACACACATCTGCGAAGACGCATCCGCGCCGGAGACCACGACGCCTTCGCCGCCCTCTTCGACGCCTACGCGCGCTCGGTCTACAACCACGCCTTCCGGCTGACGGGACGGTGGACGACCGCCGAGGAGGTCGTCTCGCTGACGTTCCTGGAGGCCTGGCGGCTGCGCGCGAGCCTCGACGAGGACGGCGGCTCACCCCGCCCCTGGCTCCTGGGCATCGCCACCAACGTCACCCGAAACCAGCGCCGGACCGCCCGCAGACACGCGGCCGCGATGTCCCGGCTGCCCCGCGAGGAGCCGGTACGGGACTTCGCCGACGAGGTCGCCGGACGCATCGACGACGCGGCTCAACTGGCCCTCGTGCGTGCGGCACTGGCGCAGCTGCGCAGGCCCGAACGCGAGGTGCTGGCGCTGTGCGTGTGGGCGGGCCTGGACTACGCGGCGGCGGCCGAGGCCCTCGGCGTGCCCGTGGGCACGGTCCGCTCCCGCCTCTCCCGAGCCCGCACAAAACTCGCGAAACATATGGAACCCGCCCATTCGCACGGACAGATGAGAGGTGACCGCACCACCGCGGTCGGGCCCCTGAGGGAGGGACACCGATGAACCCGATGTCTGAGCAGGACCTTCCGCCGGCCCGTCACCGACTCCTCAAGGAGCATCTGATGACCGAGATCCGACGGGAAGAACGCCGGCTGTCCCGTGGCCGGCTGCGGCCCGCGCTGGTCGGCGCGGCCGTGGCGGCCGTCGCCGCGATCGCCGTCACCGTGGCCGTGCCGTCCGGAAGCACGTCGCAGCCGCACGCGTCCCAGGAGGCCACCGCCCTCCTCGGCCACATCGCGCTGGCCGCCGAGCACGAGAAGGCACCGGCCGGCATCCGCGACGACCAGTTCGTCTACCTCAAGAGCCGGACCGCCTTCACGGTCTCCGAGAACGGCGGACCCGCGAAGCTCCAGCCCGTCCACGACCGGGAGGTCTGGCAGTCGGTGGACGGCACCAGGAAAGGCCTGCTGGAGGAGAACACGCCGGACAACGAGCACGTCTCGCTCGGCACGAAGGGCAAGAAGGCCGGCGAACGGTCCACCTACTACCGGGACCTTGCCAAGCTGCCGACCGGCACCGAGGCGATGCACGACTGGCTGTACCGGGTCAGCGCCGACGAGGTCGACGCCGAACGCCCGGACGGGAACGACGCGGCGTTCATGCTCTTCGCCGATCTGATCCAGGAGTCCCTGATGCCGCCGGAGGTCGGCGCCGCGCTCTACCGGGCGGCGGCGACGATCCCGGGCGTCGACGTGGTCCACGACGCCAAGGACCTGACCGGCAGGGAGGGGATCGCGATCACCCGCACCACCGGCCAGGAGAAGGTCCAGCTGATCTTCGACCAGAAGACGTACGCGTTCCTCGGAGAGCGGGTGTACGACCTGCACGGTACGTCGATGGGCGGCACATCGATCATCACGCGGGCCG
This sequence comes from Streptomyces sp. GbtcB6, assembly GCF_019091475.1. Lineage (NCBI taxonomy): Bacteria > Bacillati > Actinomycetota > Actinomycetes > Kitasatosporales > Streptomycetaceae > Streptomyces > Streptomyces sp. GbtcB6. The sequence goes on from NZ_JAGXJL010000010.1 coordinate 21,750, forward strand.
TGGTCGACAAGGCGGGGGAGCGTCCGTAGGGGGTGCGGATCCCGGGGGCCGGGGTCAGGCTGGTGTCATGGCCGGTTCCATAGAACAGGGCATCAGCCAGACCCACGGGAGAACGCACATCCTGCACTTCCTGGTACGACTGCCGAGGCCGACGGACCAGGTCTGGCCGAGCCTCTCCACCCCGGAGGGCCTGGCCGGCTGGTTCACCCCGGTCGACGTCCTGCAACCGAGACTGGACGGCACGGTCACCCTCGGTGACCTGGGCACGGGCCGGGTGACCGCCTGGGACGTCGACCGGATCGCGGAGTACACGGTGGAGGGCGGCGGCAGGATCCGCTTCCACCTGGAACGCGACGGGGAGACCGGCAGCACCCTGCGCTTCACCCACGAGTTCAAGGGCGAGGTGGAGACAGAGCCGGGCTGGCGCACCAGATTCGAGCGCCTGATCGACACCTTGGGATGAGCGCCCCTTTAGGGGCGCGGGGAACTGCGCGCTCAGCCCCCACTCACCCGCACCCGCCTACGACGGCGGCAGACACTCCCCACTGGGCGGCTTCCCCTCCGGCCAAGCAATACGAACGAACCGCGACCCACCCTCCGCCCGCAGCTCAACGATCGGCACCGCCTTGTCGTACGGGTTGCCGTGCGCGTCGAGGCAGATCCACCCGCTCGCCCCGTCCACCCGCAGCGACCCCTTCACCTGCGGCCACTGCAACCCCACGTCGGCCAGCGCCGGCACGGACTTCCCCTCCGGCACCGCTTCGCGAATGCCATGCACCGCGAGCCGCATCGCGTCGTAGGCGATGATCAGCTGCCCGTCCTCCAGGGCCACCGTTCCGATCGGCCCGACCGGTGCCTTCTCCGCGCTCTTCAGCAGCCCGGTCAGGGTCGCCATGTCCGCCGCCGAACCGCCCGTGGCCGGGCTGCCCCTGCCCCACGCGTCCGGATGGGCGAGGGCGGTGTAGCGGACGGAGAGGTTGTGCCCCAGGGCACTGCGGTCCAGCTTCTTCTCGCCGGTCAGGTACGACCCCTCGTCCCCGGTCAGCACCGTGAACTTCCGGTCCTGGCAACCCCGTCCGCCCAGCGCGTTGATGAACTGCCGCAGCTGGGTGTGGCGGCCGGCGAAGAGGATCGTGTCCGTCGTCCGCGAGGTGTCGCAGACCAGGTTGGTGATCTGCCGGAAGGTGTTCGCGGTCGTCCCCTCCTGGCTGCGGTCGGCCGGCGGCGTGAACGGCTGCGGCTCGTACGGCGAGCCCTTGATCAGCGCCGCGAACGACGTCTGGAGCGTCCGGGTGTACGGGTCGCCCGGCTTGTCGTAGACGAGCAGCGCCCGGCCCGCGCTCACCTTCGCGAAGGAGGCCAGGGCGCGGGCCTCGTCGGTGTTGGTGGGGGAGACCCGGGCCAGGCCGGGGTAGGGGTCCTTGCCGCCCTGCCCGTTGGCGAGGTCGTCGGCGGTGATCGACGACCCCACCACCGGAATGCCCAGCCGGGTCAGCTCCTTGACGGCCTTCTTGTTGTTGTCGGTGCTCTGCCCGACCCCGGCGACCGCCCGCAGCCGGTCCGTGCCGCCGGTCATGCCCGCCAGCCGCGTGACCATCCGCTGCCAGTACTGGCTGGTCGCACCGGGGTTGGCCAGTACCAGCCGGATCACCGGGGACTGGCCGTTGGAGTCGTGGTTGGCCTGGTACTGGGCCAGGTAGGCGCCCTGGAGCTCGTGCTCGATGTCGGCGAGGTTCGCCGTCGCCGTCGAGGTGTACGGCAGCATCACCGCGACCGTGACATAACTCCCGGGCTTCAGACGGGCGTTCTCGCGTGCGATGGCCTGCACGGTGTCCCGCAGCTGCGGATGCCCGAAGTCGAACGCGGTCGTCGCCACGCCCACGCACTCGTCGCTGCCCTCGGGCCGGGCCACCCCCGGCGCGCAGGACCGGTCGTCGTGGGTGAGCACGCGTACCCCGACGACCAGGCCGGCGATCACCGCGGCCGTGACCAGCAGGGCGAGATAGCGGCGCAGCGGAATCTCCCAGACGCCCTCACGCAACCACGTGCCCACGCCCCGCCCCGCCATCACGCCGCCCCACTCCGCTGTGCCATCACGCCACCCCGCTCCGCTCGTCGTCGCCCTCGTCGCTCTCGTCGTCGTCCTCCGGGTCCGCCGGCGGGCGTCCCGCCAGCGCGGCCGCCGGCCAGTCCCGGGAGGCCCGCCACAGCAGCGCGTTGCCGGCCGGCCGCAGGTTGGACAGCTGCTCCAGTTCGAATCGCAGCCGGTCGCCCACCTTCGGGTCGGGCAGCACCAGCGGATCCGTCAGCAGCCACACCGCGTGCAGCAACCGCCTTATCCGCAGGTGCAGTACGGCGTCCACGCCGTCCGGTACGCGCTGCTGCGCGTCCGTGCGGCCGAGCGCCACCGCCGCCCGCCGGTCGCCCTGGCCGGTGAAGTCGCGGCCCTCGGCGTCATGGGCGTGGAAGTAGGGCGCGGAGGCGATGAACCGCAGGGTGTGCAGCCAGCTGCGGGTGTCCAGGACCGGGAAGCCGTCGCGCAGGTGGGCGACCGCCGGTCCGCTCTGTCCCAGGGCCAGTTGGTGGTGCAGCCGGAAGCGGGCCTGCCCGTCCGGCCGGTCCTCGGTGTAGTACGCGATCAGCGTCTCGTGGGCGGTGCGCCAGCCGCTGTGGTCGGCGTCCCGCAGGTGCAGCCGGAGCAGCAGCAGGGTCCGTACGAAGGGGTCCCCGACGAACTGGCCGGGCACGGCGGGCAGCCCCTCCCGGGCGAGCCGGTTCTGCAGGGCGCGTACGTCGGCCGGGCCGAAGTCGTCCGGGAGCAGCGCGGCGGCCAGGGCGCACGCCGAGTCGTGGTCGTGGGCGGCGGCCAGGACGGTCAGCTCGTCGAGGCGGTCGGCGGGCACGAGCCGGTCGAGGAGCAGCAGGTAGGCGGGGGTGGCGGGACCGTCCTCGACCGGCTGTACGTCGGCGGTGAGCAGGCCGCCCAGCGATCCGGCCCGCTCCGGGTGCTGGGCCGCGGCCTCGGCGAGCAGGGCGATGCCCAGCGGGTTGCCGCCGGTCAGCCGGTGGACGGCGTGCGGGAGCTGGGGTGCGGCCGGGGCGGCGACCAGGTGCAGGGTGTCGTCGGGGGTCAGTGGCGGGAGCGCGACCAGCAGGGCCCGTGAGGAGGGTACGGCCGGGTCCGGCGTCCACTCGCTGCGCCGGGCGACCCCGGCCGGCTCCCGCCGTACTCCGCCGCGCAGCAGCTCCCGGCCGTCGCCGCGCAGTCCGGCGACGAAGGCCACCTGGTCGGCGACGCCCTCGGCGCGGTCCCTGAGCACCGCCTCCACCAGGCCGGGCCCCGGCCCGGTCTGCACGTTGTCGGCCAGCACCAGCGGCCGGCCGAGCCGCTGCATCCGCGGCAGCACCCCCGCGTACGCCTCGGTCAGGTCGGCGAGCAGGGCCCGGACCAGGTACCGCTCGGCGTGCTCGCGGGAGGTGCCGCCCGCGCGGAAGTGGCCCGACAGCAGGATCAGGCCGCGCTGGGCGTGCCCGCCCGCGTTGGGATACGTGCGGTACCAGATGGACGCCTTCTGGTGCCGGCGGCTGCTGAAGCCCTCGGCGATCGACTCCAGGGTGGCCTCGATGGCGCCGGAGACCAGCGGTCCGGTGCCGGTCGCGGCGGCGACGACCTTCGCCGCCACCTTCCCGGCCCACCGCCCCGCGAACCCGCTGATCCACGAACCGCTCTCGTTCAGCAGCAGGATCCGCTCCACCTCGCGCCGGATCCGCTCCGAGTCCGCGTCGCCCCAGCCGCCGGCGGCCACCGCGACCAGGCCCGACATCAGCCGCGGGAAGGTGATCCGCCCGGCGCCGGTGACCGGTTCGGCGAGCTGCTCGGCGACGACCAGCAGCGCCTGCGCGACCGGCGACCAGGACGCGGCGGGCCGCTCCGGCGGCGGGGCCGCGAACTGCTCGTCCGCACAGTCGACGAGCGCGACCGGGGTGTGCCCCTTGTAGGCGTCCCGCAACTCGGCGAGCACCGCACTCTTGCCGAGCCCCCGGGCCCCGGTCAGCACGACGAACGGCAGCTCACCGGGGTGTTCGAGGGGGAGGGCACGATGCTGGTACGGCCGTAACCCGACGAGCCTCGGGACGAGCCCGGCCGGCTCGACGTCGAACAGCGCTCCACGCCCGTGCAACCGTCTGTGCAAGGCAGTCCCCCCTCAACGCAAGTGTAGGAAGGGGGAGTTGCTTCGGGCCAGATCGCGTGATGACTGTTGGGTTACGAATCCTGACTCTGTGAGATCAGCCGACGGTGATGGAGTCCAGCTTCTCCCGGAGGTAGACGTGCGAGTCGACCGGCGGGTACGCCACCCGGCCGACCGGTGCCGGGACGGACTCGACGGCGGTGCCCGGGGTGCACTCGCCGAAGTAGACGAGCGACATCAGCTCCTCGGCGGGCGCGTCCGTGGGCGGCGGCAGCACCCGGTGCCGCCCCGACCGCCACCGGTCGCCGGTCCAACGGGCCATCAGGTCACCGATGTTGATGGTGAACGCGGCCGGGTCGAAGGGCGCGTCCTCCCAGCCGCCCTCGTCCGTGTACACCTGCAGCCCGCCCTTGCCGGCCTGCCGGTCCAGGATGGTCACCGTCCCGAAGTCGGTGTGCGGCCCGATCCGGAACTGCCCCGGCGCGGGCTCGCCGAGCACCTCGGTCCCCGGATACCAGTTGATGTTGAAGCCGTACGTCGGATGGTCCATGTGCCGGGAAAAGAAGTCCCGTTCGAGCCCGAGCGCGTACCCGAGCAGGGACAACAGCTCCTTCTCCAGCTCGGCCATCCGGTCCAGGTACTCCTCGCAGAGCGTCCGCAGTTCCGGTACCTCCGCCGGCCACACGTTGGGCGCGTACCACTCGGCGTTGACCACCGGGTCCTCGAACGGCTCGTGGGTCGCGAAGGTCAGCGACTCCTTCAGGTCGGGCGGGGTCTCGGTGCCCTCCGAGTAGCCGTTGGCCTCCGCGCCGGGCCCCAGCCAGCCGCGCCCGCCGACCTTCACCTCGTACGCCTGCTTCACGTCGGCGGGCAGCGCGAAGAACCGGCGTGCGGCCTCCCGGACCCCGTTGCGCAGCTCCGCGTCGACCCCGTGCCCGGTGACGAGCAGGAAACCGGCGGTCTGCAGGGCACGGTCGACGGTCCGGGCGATCTCCCGCCGGTCGTCCTCGTCCCCGTCGAGCCAGGGGCGCAGGTCGACGGTGGGGATACGGGGGCTGCTGCTCGTGTCATTCACCGATGTCCTCGTTCCACAGGGCGGGGTTGTCGTTGATGAAGTCGCGCATCAGGGCGGTGCACTCCGGGTCGTCCAGCAGGACGATCCGCACGCCGTGCTCGGCGAGCCAGTCGTGGCCGCCGTGGAAGGTGGCCGCCTCGCCGATCACGACCCGGGAGATGCCGAACTGGCGGACCAGGCCGGAGCAGTACCAGCACGGTGACAGGGTGGTCACCATGGTGGTGCCGCGGTACGTGCGCTGGCGGCCCGCCGCGCGGAAGGCGGCGGTCTCCGCGTGCATGGAGGGGTCGTCGTCCTGTACGCGCCGGTTGTGGCCGCGGCCGAGCAGTGCGCCGTCGGCGCCGTAGAGCGCGGCGCCGATCGGGATGCCCCCCTCGGCGAGCCCGGCGCGGGCCTCGGCGACGGCGGCGGCGAGCCAGGAACGGGCCTGTGCCGGGTCCAGAGGGTCCAGGGTGTCCAGCGGATCCATGGGCTGCATGACTTCACTCTCCTGTGGCCGAAACACGAGGGCAACGTGCGGAAAGTACCCTCCGGGCAACCCCCGGCCGGACGAAATGTCAGCGGCCGTGCCCGTCCCCTGGAGGCCGCCGTGCCCGCACTCACCCTCCGCGAAGTCCTGGCCCTCGACCCCGTGCGGGCGGCCCGCCCCGAACTGCTCGCCGGGGAGGGCGCGTTGGACCGCCCGGTGCGCTGGGTGCATTCCAGCGAGGTCTACGAGGGCGCCAACTTCCTCGACGGCGGCGAACTGCTCCTCACCAACGGCTTCGGGCTGACCGACGCCGGCGACGAGGTCCGCCGCCGCTATGTGCGGGAGCTGGCGGCGCGCGGTGCGGCCGGTCTCGCGGTGGAGGTGGGGCGGGCCCTGCCCAGCATGCCGCCCGAGGTGACCGACGAGGCCTGCCGCCTCGACCTGCCGCTGCTCGCCCTGCACCGGGTGGTGCCCTTCGTCCGGATCGCCGAGGCCGCCAACCGGGCGATCGTGGCCCGCGGGCTGTCCGGCCGCCGTACGCTCGTCCGGCCCTGGGGCGACGACCACGCGGCGGCGCTCCTCGCCGACCTGGCCGACGCGCAGGCCCTCAACCAGCCCGAGGTGGAGGCCCGGGCCGCCCTCGCCGGGTTCCACCCCGGGCCCGGCGCCCGGCTCCTCGGCGTCTCGCTGCACGGCAGCCGGGGCGTGGGCGCGGTGGACCGGGCGGTACGGGTGCTGGGCGGGGCCGGGGTGCTGCGGGCCGCGTTCCCGGGGGACGTGCTGGCGCTGCTCGCGGTGCCGGCCGCGGTCGCCGGCGATCCCGTGCGGGCCGTGCAGGAGGCGTTCCGGGGTGCCGCCGAGGCGGGGGCGACGGTCGCCGTCGGCCATGCGGTCGGCCCCGGCGGCTGGCTGCACTGGAGCGAGACGCTGCGGGCGGCCCGGACCACCCTCGAACTCGCGCTGACCGTGCCGCCCGCCGAACCGGCGCTGCCCGAGGGCCCGTCGGTGACCTCGGCCCGTGCCCTCGCCCTGGAGCGGGAGCTGACCCGGGGCGGTGTCGCCGCCAACCGCGACCGCCTCGCCGTCCTCGTCCAGCACACCCTCGGCCCGCTGCTGGCCTGGGAGGCGGCCCACGCCAGCGACCTGGTCCGCACCCTGGAGGTGCACCTGCGGCACGGCTGCTCCCCGACCCGCACGGCCGCCCTCCTGCACATCGGCCGCCAGTCCCTCTACCAGCGCCTGGAACGCATCGAGTCCCTCCTCGGCCTGGAGATCGACGACCCGGACCTGCTGGGCGAACTCCTCACGGCGACCTGCGCGCACCGGGTGGTGCGGGGGACGGGGGCGGTTCGGCAGCGCCCTGAAGGGGCGCGAGGAACTGCGCGACCAGCCACGACGGCGCAGCAGTCGACCGACGGCATATCGCGGCACTTCCAGCGGAGCGCCTAGGCGCGGGTCCGTGCCCGGTCGCGGAACCAGGCGGCCGTTCCCACCAGCAGTGCCACGGCCAGCCCGTACAGCGGCAGCCACAGGGTGGTCGTGGCCGCGAGGCACTCGGCGACGGCCTTGCGGGCCTGGGTCTGCTGGGCGAACGCCAGGGCGGCGCTGTCGGCGCCGGCCAGGTCTCCCAGGGCGGCCTTCACCTGGAGGGCCTGGTACCGGCCCGTCAGTTCGCAGTCGTCGCGGGTGCCGGGCATCGGGAACAGCCAGGCCTGCCGCTGCAGCAGGGGCGCGAGCGCGATCGCCGCGCACAGGCCGACGACCAGCGCGTACGCGACCAGGCCGCGCAGGTAGGGCGAGCGGAGGTCCGGCGTCCAGGCCGCCCGGCGCTGGAAGGCGGCCAGCACCGCGAGCAGCGTCACCCCGATGAAGGTGGCGAACCACTGCCATGAGCCCTGGGCCAGGGCGAACGTCAGCACCGCGGCGAGCCCGATGCCGATGACCCCGGGGGCGGGAAGGGCGTCGCCTGCCGTGACGGAGGCCGGCCTCGGGGCCACTCGGGGGCGGGGATCGGTCACGGGCCTCTCCTGCGAGGGGGAGACAGCGGGGTAGACCTCAGCATCCGCCGCGGGGTGACGCGGCCCCGGGCACCATGCCGTACCGGCCCGCCGCCTCGCCCGGACGGCCCGCACCTGGTCGGCGGCGGCAGCGCGTGCGCGTACGGCGGGCCGCACGCAGGCTGGGAGCCTGGGCGAGGGATCAGCGGTGAGGGTGATGATCGTAACGGTGGTGTCGGTGCCGGACGGGGGCGTGACGCGGGTCTCCGTGCAGGAGGCGCGTCGGCGGCTCGCCACGGATCCGTTCCTGCTCCTCGGTGTCGAACTGCCCGAGGAGGAGGTACCGGCGGAGGAGCCGGTGGTCCGGCAGCTCGGGCTGGACGACGAGGACCTGGAGTGGTTCGCCCGGCCGGACGGATCCCCGCGGGCCGAGTTCCTGGGCGACACCGCCGGGTTCGTCGTGCCGGTGGCCCGTGGCGGCCAGGTCCACCATGTGCACGCCCTGGCCTCCGAACGCTTTCTGGTGGTCGTCCACTGGGGCCGCCGGGCCGGCCTGGCGGGGGACATCACGGCACTGGTGCGGCGGGAGCGGCCGCGCGACGCGGTGGCCGCGCTGTTCCTGCTGCTTCAGGAGGCGCTCTCGACGTTCCGCCGGGCCTCGGTGGAGGCGCTGCTCCAGGTGGAGGAGCTGGAGGACGACATGTTCGAGGAGCGACGCCCCGAGCAGATCTACCGGCTGTCCCAGCTGCGCCGCCACTCCGCCGTCCTGCACCATGCGCTGCTGCCCTACCTCCAGGGGGTCGACGAGGTGATCACCCGCAGGATGATGAGCCCTGACTTCCCGGTGGAGCGGCAGCGGCTCGCTCAGGAGTTCCAGCGGGCGGCGCGCCTGGTCCTCGCGGACATCGAGTCCCTCCAGGACGCCACCCGCCGGGCCTTCGCCAGTTACGGCTCCCTGGTCGCGGGCGAACAGAACGGGGTGATCAACCGGCTGGCCATCGTGTCGGTGATCTTCCTGCCGCTGTCGTTCCTGACCGGCTTCTTCGGCATGAACTTCGAGTTCCTGACGAACCGGCTGGAGACCAGGGACGAGTTCTGGCTGCTCGCCGTGGGCCTCCAGCTGGTCGCCGTGGTCGGCTCGCTGTTCCTGCTGCACCGCAGCCGTATCTGGCGGCGGCTGCGGGACGACGACTAGGCGCGCCGCTGGGTGGGGCCGCTTTGGGCAGTCGGTTGGCTGCGGCTTTCGTTGTGGCTGGTCGCGCAGTTCCCCGCGCCCCTATCGGGCGCGCTTGCGCAGGGCCGCGTACAGCGCCGCGCTCAGCGCGAAGCCGACCAGGGGGGTGATGTCGCCGAAGGACGGCCAGTGCTTCGGGACGTATCCCACGTAGTCCTCCTGGTTGGAGAAGAGCGGGACGGAGACCGCTACGCCGATCAGCAGGGCGGCGAGGCCGGGCCAGTTGGTGAAGGAGCGGTCGGCCAGGCGGGCCGACAGTTCCTCGTCCGTCGCCGTACGGCGCTGGAGCCACCGCTCGACCAGGACGACCCCCAGCCAGGGCGCCACCCAGTACGCGATGACCAGCAGGAACGCCTCGTAGGCCGCGCCCGCGTCGTCCAGCGAGGCCCAGGCGGCCGCCGTGCCGGCGATGCCCGACACCACGACCAGGGCGCTGCGGCTCAGCCAGGTGGGGAGCTTCAGGCCGAAGGAGGCGATGGAGATCGCGCCGGAGTACACGTTGAGGGCGTTCGCCGAGACACCGCCGAGCATGATGGCGAGCAGGACGAGGTCACCGAGCCAGCCGGGGAGGTGGCCGGTGAAGGCGGCCGTCGGGGTGGCGTCCTTCGGGGCGATGATGGTGGCCGAGGCCGCGCCGATGACGGCGACGATCGAGACCGACACGAACAGGCCGACGGCCGGCCACAGGACCGTCTTCGCCTTGTTCGCGGTGCGCGGCAGATAGCGGGAGTAGTCGGTGGCGTACGGGTTCCAGCCGGCCGCGTAGCCCCAGGCCGCGCTGAAGGCGAGCAGGAAGCCGCCGACGCCGCCGCCCGAGCCGCCCCCGCCGAGGTCCGCGTCCTTGAAGGTCCACACCCCGGCCAGCAGGAAGACCACCGCGAGCGCCGGGAACGCGTACTTCTCGAAGGTGTGCACGAAGTTGTGGCCGATGAAGCCGATCAGGATCTCGGCGACCACGACGAGGAGAAGGGAGGGCAGGGGCCGCAGGCCGGTCAGCGTGTTCAGGGCGAAGGCCGCGCTCACGCTGTTCACCGCGAACCAGCCGACGCCCGCGAGCAGGCCGTTGGCGGCGGAGGGCAGGATGTTGCCGAGGAAGCCGAAGGAGAAGCGGCCGATCACCATCTGCGGGACGCCGAACCGCGGCCCGTCCAGCGACAGCACGCCCTGGGTGACCGCGCCGATCGCGGTGCCAAGGAGGATCGCGGCGGTCGCCGACCAGAAGTCCAGGCCGAAGAAGAGAACCGCGATCACGCCGATGTAGACGGTCGCGAACTCGATGTTGGGGGAGGCCCACGTCCAGAGCAACTGGAGCGGGCTGCCGTGGCGTTCGGCGTCGGGGATGGGTTCCGAGCCCGCCGTCTCCACGGCGATGACCCGGTCGCCGTACTCGGGCGCGATGCTGGTGGTGGAACCGGCGGGAGCAGTCGTCATACGAGGTAAGTGTCGGGATCGCTCCCGGTGCGGCCCAGGGGCGCACTGTCCGCTTCGGGCGGCTCACCGGCGTACAACCTGCACGCATGCGAGGACTTCCGGAGGCTCGGTGCCTTCGGAAGTTCCTCGGACGATACCTGCGGACCGGCCTGGGCCAGCCGCTCTTGCAGGAGTTGCCGATCGCCGGTTCAGCAGACCGATGACGTTGATGGTGTTGCCACAGACGTTGATCGGGATGTTGATCGGGGCCCGGACCACGTTGCCCGACAGCAGACCCGGGCTGTCGACTGCGACACCGTGGGCTTCGGCGCCGTTGTCGGCGTACGCGGCGGTGGTGCCGGCGAGGGATCGGATGCGCGTGACGGCCTCCAAGGTGTCGGAATGTCAGAACCCGTCCATCACAACCGCCTGCAACCGGGCCCGCATCTGCTGCTGGGCCGATCGGCGCAACCGGCCCCGGAACGGGGGCCGGACGCCGGTGCGCGCGTTACGCGGCGAGGCGGTCCGCCAGCTCCTTCGCCTTGACTGCCGCGTCCTGGAGGGCGCGGTCGCGGGAGGCCTCGTAGAGCGGCACGAGCTCGGCCATCGCCGGGTTCTGCGGGGCCATGGTCAGCTCCGGCACGATGAAGTCGACGTCCAGGCCGAGACCTTCGGCGAGGAGCGCGGTCAGGTAGTTCTGGACGTACTCGAACGGCTCCCGCGGGGTACCCGGCGCGTACGAGCCGCCGCGGCTGGCCACCACGGTGACCGGGGTGCCCTTGGCGGAGGGGTTCTCGCCCATCGTGCGGTTGAACAGGACCACGTTGTCCAGCCACGCCTTGAGCGTCGACGGGATCGTGAAGTTGTACATCGGGGCGCCTATCAGCACCGCGTCCGCCTGCTCCAGCTCCTCGATCAGCCGCACCCGGGCCGCGAAGGCGTCCGCCTGCTCGGGGGTGTGCGTGGCGGGGTCGGCGAAACCGGCGGTGTGGGCGGCCGCGGTGAGGTGCGGTACCGGGTCCGCCGCCAGGTCGCGGTAGATCACGGTGCCGTCGGGGTGCTGCGCCAGCCAGGCCGTGCGGAAGGCGTCGGTGACGGCACGGGAGGAGGAGGCCTCGCCGGGGAGGAGGGACGAGTCGATGTGGAGAAGGGTGGCCATGAGATGTCTCCGGATACACGGGCCCAGGGCAGAGCCGAGGGGGCTGAGAATTCGTACTCAGCTATAGATAACACAGGTGCTTACTTTTTTTCAGCCCCCTCCCGTGGTGGGGCTGTACCCTGATGCCATGGCGGTGGAGCAGGCCCATGACCCGGAAGCGTGCAAAGGTGTCGATGCCGGTATCACGCGCGTCTTCCAAGTGCTCGGCAAGCGCTGGAACGGCCCGATCCTGTCCGTCCTGATGGATCAGCCCACGCACTTCGCCAACCTGCGCCGCGCCATCCCCGGCATCAGCGAACGCATGCTCTCCGACCGGCTCGCCGAACTCGGCGCGGCGGGACTCGTGGTGCGCGAGGTCGACGAGGGACCGCCGCTGCGGGTGTCGTACCGGCTGACGGCGGCGGGGGCGGCGCTGGAGCCCTCGCTGAAGACGCTCGGGGAGTGGGCGCGGGACCACTTGCCGGAATCGGCCTGCTGAGCGCTTCGCCCGGTGGGGCGGCGACGGGCCGCCGGTCGTCTGCGGCGCCGTTGTGGCCGGTCAGTTGGGGAGCCGGGCCAGGATCCACTCGGCGAGTTCCCCGGTCATCAGGGCGTGCGGCTCGTTCTTCGAGGAGAGCAGGAAGTCGTCGACGTCGGACTCCTCCGGAGGGAGGTCGCCGATGTCGGCGTACAGGTCGTCCTGCTGGTCCAGGTCGCGGATGGCGACCGCGCTGACGGACGGCACGAAGCACACGCTCCGGTGTGCGATGTCGGTGTTCTCGCCGGCCGCCGCGAGCGTGTCGGCGAGGAGGCCGAAGGACTCCAGCGTGCCGCCCGGCGCGCCGTCGAGTTCGGGGAAGCCGCTCGTGGTGATCGAGTGCGGTCCGCCGAGTACGCCGTTCAGCACGGCGATCTCCGTCTTCTGGCCCTTCGCCTGGGCGAGGAAACGGGTGCCGTCGAAGAGCGGCCCGGCGCAGCTGAGCGTCTTCGCGCCGGCGCGGACGCCGTTGCCCGTCCCGTTGCCGCGTCCGCTGGACACCGCGAGCAGACGCGGGATGCGGGGCCAGTGGCCGACCCGATCGAGCTCCCTCTTGAACTCGGTCCGCAGCGGGCTCTCCTTGGGCGTGCCGTTCACGCCGTCCAGGTGACGCCAGAGCATCTGCTGTGCGGCGGGGCTGCTGATCTGCCGCAGGCAGGTGTCGTCGTGCGGGGCGAGGTAGTGCGCGAAGGCCTGGAGTCCGATGGGCAGCCAGGCACCCCGGTGCGGGCTGTCGAACGACAGGTGGACGCCGACCCGGTGGTCCATGCGCTGCAGCTCCATCCTGGCCAGCGCGTAGCGAGTGACCAGGCCGCCCATGCTGAACCCGCCGACGAGCAGCCGGGCGTTGCCCAGTTGCTCCGCGATGGTCCGGAAGACGGCGGCGATCACCGTCTCGGCGTTCCGGAGGATCGACTCGCTGCGTTCGTCGAACCCGACGAGGACCAACGTGCGCCCCCGGCGCCGCAGTTCGCTGACGAACGGGAACCGGCCGTTCTCCAGCCCGTTCCAGAGCCGGTCGTGGTCGGTCGGTCCGAGGTCGAACCCGTCGGCGAGGACGACCGGCCGGACCACCCCCTTCCCTCCCTCCCCGTAGTACACCCGGGCGCTGCCGCCCGGCAGTTGCCACACCTCGTCGGCCGAGGGCGCCTGTGCGGCCGGCCGCGCACCCGCCGGGGTCACGAGTCCGATGGACCCGGCGGCCTTCTTCGCCTTCTCGACCTTGCTGTCTGCCACAGTCGTCCCTTTCCGCACTGCCGGAAGCGGTTCCGGGGAGATCTTCGGCATATGAACCCGGCATTAGGCGCTTACGTCATGTTTTCACCAACACGTGTTAAATGGTGCGATTTTTGTCCCGGTGGCGTCCTGAAGGGCAGACCGGAGGGCAACTTGCCGTACAGGGACGGGAATCGGTCATTCGTCGCGCGTCCCGGTCCTATGCTGACCGCGTCTTGGGAGCAAGCGGCACGGGAGGGATCGTGGCAGCTCTGGAGCCGGGCGATCCGCGCTCCGTCGGGGAGTACCAGCTGCTGAGGCGGCTCGGCGCGGGCGGGATGGGCCGGGTGTACCTCGGGCGCTCGCCGGGCGGCCGGGCCGTCGCCGTGAAGGTCGTGCACGCCGAACTGGTCGCGGGGCAGCCGGAGTTCCGGTCCCGTTTCCGCCGTGAGCTGGAGGCCGCGCGCAAGGTCAGCGGCGCGTTCACGGCCCCGGTCGTGGACGCCGATCCGGACGCCGAGCTGCCGTGGCTGGTCACCAGCTACATCGCCGGGCCCTCGTTGCAGGAGGCGGTGGCCGAACAGGGGCCGCTGCCCGCCGCGAACGTGCTCGCGCTCGCCGCGGGGCTGGCCGAGGCGCTCACCTCCGTCCACGCGGCGCAGCTGGTGCACCGGGATCTCAAGCCGTCGAACGTGCTGCTCGCCGAGGACGGGCCGCGGGTCATCGACTTCGGCATCGCCCGCAGCGTCGAGTCGGCCACCATCACGCGGGCCGGGCTCATGGTCGGCTCGCCCGGTTTCATGTCGCCGGAACAGATCGCGGGCGGGGAGGTGACCGGCGCGAGCGACGTGTTCGCGTTCGGCGCGGTCCTCACGTACGCGGCCACCGGCGGCAACCCCTTCGGTGACGGGCCGACCCCCGCGCTGCTCTACCGGGTCGTGCACGACGAACCCGACATCGGCGCCGTCACCGACCCGGCCCTCGCCGCCCTCATCGCCCACTGCCTGGCGAAGGACCCCGCCCACCGGCCCACCCCGCGCGAGATCCTGACCCGGATCGCCCCCGCCGCGGACACCACCGCCCTCCTCGCACGACCGGCGGCGGACCCCCGAACCGGCCTCGCCCCCACGGACCGCGCGCCCGCGCCCGCCGCCACCCGCCCGGTCACCCTTCTCGCCCCGGCACCGTCGGCACCGCCGGTTCCGTCAGGCGGCGTGCGCCGCCGCACGCTGCTCGTCTCCGGGGGAGCCCTCGCGGTCGCCGCGCTCGCGGCCGTACCGGTCGCGCACCTCGTCAACCGGGGCGGCGGCAAGAAGTCCCCGCAGCGCTCCGGCGGTTCCGTCTCCGTCCCCTCGCCGCTCGACGCCTGGCCGTTGGACGAGACCTCGGGCGCGGTCGCCGCCGACGACACCGGCCGGTACGACGGCACGGCCACCGCGGTCGGCTGGGGGCGGGGCAAGGACGGGGCCGCGCTGTTCGACGGCGGCACCAGCCAGATCATGACCGCGGGGCCGGTGCTCCGGACCGCCGAGGGCCGCAGCTTCACCGTCTCGGCGTGGGTGGCCCTGAGCAAGGTGCCGTCGTCCTTCGCGACCGCCGTCAGCCAGGACGCCGTCGACGTCAGCGGCTTCTACCTCCAGTACTCGGCCGCCGAGAACCGCTGGGCCTTCGCCCGCCCCGGCCTGCGCGCCCTGTCGTTCACCGTTCCGAAGCCGGACGTCTGGACGCACCTGGTCGGCGTCTACGAGGGACTCCGCAACCAGCTTCTCCTGTATGTCGACGGCGTTCAGGAGGCCGGTATCAACGACAGCAACCCCGTCGCCGCCGACGGCCCCCTGGTGATCGGCCGCGCCACCACCGGCGGCGTCCCCACCGACTGGTTCCCCGGCTCGATCAAGCAGGTCCAGGTGTTCCAGCGGGCGCTGACGGCGGCTCAGGTCAAGGCGCTGCTGTAGGGCTCAGTCCCGGCGGGCCGTGCGCATCCCCGCCGCGGCACCGACGGCGAGCAGGAACAGGAATCCCAGGACTAAGCACCAGACGGGTCTCGGCGCGTGGAAGAGGGCAAGAGGCAGGACGGCCACGGGCACGAGTGCGACGCTGCCGATCAGTTCACTGCGGTACTTGCTGCGAGGCGGGTCGTAGCGGTCACGGTCGACCGGTGCGGCGGGCAGGAGCACCGCGGTCCGGGGCAGATAGGCGGTGGTCCGCGCCAGCTCCGAGGCGATGCGGCCGGCCCTGGCGCGATACCCGGCGAACTCGTCGCCGTAGACGGGAGGCGCGCCGTACGTGGGGTCGGTGTCCACCCACCCGGTGACCTGGGCCGTCCGGAAGGTCTTGCCGAGCTGGTCGGCGAGTTCGCGCCACTCCGGGAGGCCGGTCAAGTCGGCGAGTCCGGCGAGCCGGGGCAGGACGGCGTCGATGCCGGCGTGACCGTCGTCCCCGGTGGGGATCGGACGAGGGTCGAAGACGAGCACGAGCCGCCGCAGGTAGTCCGTGAGGTCGATCCAGCAGACCGCCGCGTTCCTGCCCTGCTTGGAGGTGGTGGTGGGCAGGTCCTCGTCCAGTTCGGCCAACAGCGGTTCGGCCCTGAGCAGGGCGCTGCGGCGCGACTCCGCGATCCTCGCCTCGATCGTGAGGAGCAGGGCCTCGGCCTCCTCGGCCGCGGCTTGCAACGCGGCCCGGTCCGAGGGGCGCAGGCGGCTGGGGATCAGATCGGTGCGGCCGGCCGTCCGCAACTGCTCATAGGCCACCGCCCACCTGAGCCTCCACTCCTCCGGGTCCGCTCCGGCGTGCGCGGCGAGCGCGACGACCAGGGCCAGGGAAGGCAGCTTCTTCGCGGTGAAGGCCTTGGAGAACTCCGAACTGGACCAGTTCAGATCCCTCTTGAGCGCTTCAAGGGTCTGAGTCCCCTTCAACTGCCCGAGGTCCCGGGCGAATTCGCGAAGGTGTGGATCAAGTCCCGGTATGTCCAGGCCCTTGGGTGGCCGTCCGCGCCGCGCATCCCTCTGCTCAGCCATGCCCTCCAGGCTAGCGGGGAGCCGCGTGGACGCTCCGGAAAAAATCCTGACCTGCGCTCTTCTTCCCGCTCGTGGTCCGGAAACAAAGACCCGTCCTGAACCCCGTGGCCCCCGGCTACAACCGAGTCAGCGCTCCGACCGGCGGGGCGCACCACCCGGAAGGCAGGCCGACCGGCCATGACCACGAACCGAAACCCCCGACACCCGAACCCACGACTCGACCTGGTGGCCTTCCTGGCCGTCGTGACCGCGGGCGTCGTACTGCTTCTGTGCGGCGTCTCGACCACCGCCCTGACCGCGGGGAGCGCGGCGCTGGCCGCCCTCTACCGTGCCTGGACCGACTCCCGCCGCCGCCCTGAGACGCCTCCGCGGTCCCGCACCGAGGAGTGCGATCGGTGACCGGCGTCAGTCGGTGCGCGGGTCCTCCGGCTTGAGGGATTTCAGGAACTCCGGGTTGTCGTCAGGGGCGACCCAGCGCTCGCGCGGCTGCCGGGTCCTGCCCGCGATCAGCCAGGCCACCGGACCGACCAGGACCTCGCCGAAGAGCAGGATGACGAACACCCACGCCAGCTTCGGCAGGGCGCGGACCTCGTCCTCGGGGGTGTTCAGGCAGTCCACGAAGGCGTAGATCCACAGCGCGAGGATCAGCAAGTAGGGCAGATACCTGAGCATGGCGGCCAGACTAGCGGGTGACCTGGGCCGCGGATCGGCACCCGGGCATCATGGTTCTCCGTCTGATGGGAGGGGGCCAGCGGTGGCCATGATCGTGGGCGCCCGGCCTCGCGGGAGGCGGGGGCCGGGGGGCGGGCGGTCTCGCAGGAGCCGGGCGGCGGTCGGGCTGGCCGTGGTCGGGTTGCTGGCCGGTACCGGACTGGTCGCCGGTGAGCTGGACTCGCCGGTGTTCGGGCTGGCGCAGGGGCCGTTCGCGAAGGACCCGGGGTGCGGGCGGCTCGCCGATCGTTATCCCGAGCGGCTCGGGGGCGCCGTCCGGGACCGGGTGTCGTTCGAGGGGCTCGCCGTGTGGGGCCACGGGACCGTGGAGCTGTGGTGCGGCGTGAACCCGCCGGCGCCGACCACGGACGCCTGCGTCAGCGTGGACGGCGTCGACTGGGTGTGGCGGGAGTCGGCGGGGGACGGCCGTAAGAAGCTGGTCACCTACGGCCGCAGCCCCGCCGTGGAGGTCTCGGTGAGCGACTCCGTGGCGAGGCTGGACACGGTCCTCGTGGACCTGAGCCACCTGGTGGCGCCGATCCGGGAAGGCGCCGAGTGCCTTGCCGTGGCGCCCCTTTAGGGGCGCTGGGGGTACCCCCGGCCGAAGGCTGGGGGAGGTACTGCGCGACAAGCCACGAACCACCGGTAGTCGCCGTCGCACGGAACCACCGCGCCCCTCGGCCGCGCTATTCCGCCAGCAGCGGCCGGGTGATGCTGCGGACGTCGGCCTCCGTCAGCGGGCTCGGGTACTTCGCGGCGATCTTCCCGTCCCGGTCGATGAAGAGGGTGTACGGCAGCGCCTGCGGCAGGTACCCCTTCGGCAGCCGGACCAGCTTGTGGCTGCCGGGGTCGTGCAGGCTCGGATACACCAGGTCGTGCTCGTCCTGGAACGCGCGCCCGCTGTCCCGCCGGGCATCCGTGTCCACCCCGAGCACCTGGACCCCCTTGGCCGCCAACTCCCGCTGCGCCTTGGACAGTTCGGGTGCCTCGGCGCGGCAGGGCCCGCACCAGGACGCCCAGACGTTCAGCACGACGACCTTGCCCCGGTACTGGGCGAGGCTGACCGCCCTGCCGTCGAGGCTGCTGCCGGTGAGGTCGGGTGCCGTCCTCCGGTCGGCGGCCGGCACCCGGGTCAGCGGGGAGCCGGGCGAGCCGCCGGCCTCCCGCGGCGGCGCACAGGCGGCGAGCGGAAGCGCGAGGAGCAGGGCGAGCAGCGGTAACCGGCGATGACGTCTCACGGCCGACGAGTATGCAGGGGGCGGTGACCGGGCCCGGACCCCGGGTGGCCGATACTGGGACACATGGCTTACGACGATCTTCGCTCCCTGCTCCGGGCACTGGAGCGCGAGGGAGACCTCAAGCGTGTCAAGGCCGAGGTCGACCCGTATCTGGAGGTCGGGGAGATCGTCGACCGGGTGCAGAAGGCGGGCGGACCGGCCCTGCTCTTCGAGAACGTGAAGGGGTCGAGCATGCCCCTCGCGATGAACGTGTTCGGCACCGACCGACGGCTGCTGAAGGCCCTGGACCTGAAGTCGTACGGCGAGATCTCCGAGAAGATCGGCGGGCTGCTGCGCCCCGAGCTGCCGCACGGCTTCGTCGGCGTGCGCGAGGCGTTCGGGAAGCTCGGCGCGATGACGCACGTACCGCCGAAGAAGGTGAAGTCCGGGGACGCCCCGGTGCAGGAGGTCGTCCTGCACGGCGACGACGTCGACCTGGACCAGCTCCCGGCGCTGTTCACCTGGCCGCAGGACGGCGGCTCCTTCTTCAACCTGGGCCTGACCCACACCAAGGACCCCGAGACCGGCATCCGCAACCTCGGCCTGTACCGGCTCCAGCGCCACGACCGGCGCACCATCGGCATGCACTGGCAGATCCACAAGGACAGCCGCAACCACTACCAGGTCGCGGCGCGGAAGGGAGAGCGGCTCCCGGTCGCGATCGCGTTCGGCTGCCCGCCCGCCGTCACCTACGCCTCCACCGCCCCCCTCCCCGGCGACATCGACGAGTACCTCTTCGCCGGGTTCATCGCCGGCAAGCGGATCGAGATGGTCGACTGCAAGACGGTCCCGCTCCAGGTCCCGGCCAACGCCGAGGTCGTCCTGGAGGGCTGGCTGGAGCCGGGCGAGATGCTCCCCGAGGGCCCGTTCGGCGACCACACCGGCTTCTACACCCCCCAGGAGCCGTTCCCGGCGCTGACCATCGACTGCGTGACGATGCGCAAGCGCCCGCTTCTCCAGGCGATCGTCGTCGGCCGTCCCCCGACGGAGGACGGCCCCCTCGGCCGCGCCACCGAGCGCTTCTTCCTGCCCCTGCTGAAGATCATCGTCCCGGACATCGTGGACTACCACCTGCCCGAGGCCGGCGGCTTCCACAACTGCGCGATCGTCTCGATCGACAAGAAGTACCCGAAGCACGCGCAGAAGGTCATGCACGCGGTCTGGGGGGCGCACATGATGTCCCTCACCAAGCTGATCGTGGTCGTCGACTCCGACTGCGACGTCCACGACCTGCACGAGGTCGCCTGGCGAGCTCTCGGCAACACCGACTACGCCCGCGACCTCACGGTCGTCGAAGGCCCCGTCGACCACCTCGACCACGCCTCCTACCAGCAGTTCTGGGGCGGCAAGGCGGGAATCGACGCGACGAAGAAGTGGCCCGAGGAGGGCTACACCAGGGACGGGGGCTGGCCGGACATGGTCCTGTCGGACCCGGATACGGCGGCGACGGTCGACCGCCGCTGGAAGGAGTACGGCCTGTGAGCTCCGCCTCCGCAGCACTCCCGCAGCCGGGACGCACGAAAGCCTTCCTCCGCCTGGTGATGATCGAGCACTCGGTCTTCGCCCTGCCCTTCGCGTACATCGCCGCGCTGACCGCGATGTTCGAGATGGACAAGAACATCCACTGGGGCCGGCTGCTCCTCGTCACGATCTGCATGGTCGGCCTGCGCACCTTCGCGATGGCCGTGAACCGGATCATCGACCGCGAGATCGACGCCCGGAACCCGCGCACGGCCCACCGGGAGCTGGTCACCGGTGCGATGAGCGTCAAGCACGCCTGGACCGGCGCGCTGATCGCGGTGGCGGTCTTCCTGGGCTCGGCGGCCCTGCTGAACCCCCTCTGCCTGGCGCTCGCGCCCGTCGCCGTGATCCCGATGGTGGTCTACCCCTACGGCAAGCGGTTCACGAACTTCCCCCAGGCCATCCTGGGCCTGGCCCAGGCCATGGGCCCGATCGGCGGCTGGCTGGCGATCACCGGTGAGTGGTCCTGGGACGCGGTGATCCTCGGCCTCGCCGTCGGCATCTGGATCGGCGGCTTCGACCTGATCTACGCCTGCCAGGACGTCGAGACCGACCGCGAGATCGGCGTCATGTCGGTCCCGGCCCGCTTCGGCATCCCGGCGGCGATCTGGGGCGCACGGGTCTGCCACGCGGTGACGACCGGCCTCTTCGTCTGGTACGCCGTGGCGACCGGTGCCGGCGCGTTCTTCTGGCTGGGCCTGCTCATCGTCGCCGGCGCCTTCGTCTACGAACACTCCATCGTCCGCCCCCATGACCTCTCCCGCCTGAACCGAGCCTTCTTCAGCGTCAACGGCTTCATCGGCATCGCCCTCTTCGCGTGCGCGCTGCTGGACCTGCTGGTCCGGGGCCTGAGCGTCTGAGTACCGTCGGCCACCGTGGACCCGTCCTGAACTCGCCGGGTCGCGCCGGTACGCTCAAGATGTGAACGCAGGAGAAACGCAGCGCGTGCCTTGGATCGTGGGGGTGTCCGGGGCGTCCGGAACGCCGTATGCCGCTGCTGTGCTGCGTGCCCTGCTGGACGCGGGGGAGAGCGTCGACCTGGTGGTCAGCCGGGCCTCGCGGCTCACCCTGCTGGACGAGACCGGGATCTCCTTCCGGGACGCGCACTGGAAGGACGACCTGGGGGAATGGCTGGCTCGGGGGGCCGACGGCAAGCCGGGGACCTTCCGGGCGGACCTCGCGCGGGTGCGGTACTGGAGTGCCGGGGACCTGGCCGCCGGGCCGTCCTCCGGGTCGTACCCGACGAAGGGCATGCTGATCGTGCCGGCGTCCACCGCCGCCGTCGCCGGGGTCGCGCTCGGCCTCTCCAAGGACCTGCTCCAGCGGGCGGCGAGTGTCACCCTGAAGGAGCGCCGGCCGCTCGTCGTCGCCGTCCGCGAGACCCCGCTGAACGGCCAGACCCTGCGCCATCTGGTCACCCTGGACGACCTGGGGGCGGTCGTCGTCCCCACCTCACCCGCCTTCTACGCGGGCGCGACCCACATCCAGGACCTGGTCGACTTCGTCGCCGGGCGGGTGCTGGACGCGGCCGGTGTGGGGCACCGGCTCTACCGCCGCTGGGAAGGGGACCTCGGCGGCGCGAACAAGTAGCACCACGCCCCCCAGCACCACCCCCGGCACCACCTCTGCACCACCTCTCATCTACTTCGGGAACTTTCAGCGGAAGGCTTCGATCGCATGGACGCCGTGGACAGGCAGCTCATCCAGGCCCTGAGGGAGAACGGCCGGGCCTCGTACGCGGAGCTGGGCCGCCTCGTCGGACTGTCGGGACCCAGCGTCACCGACCGCATCAACCGGCTGGAGGCGGCCGGGGTCATCACCGGTTACCGCGCCACCGTCAACGCGGCCTCGCTCGGCCTCGGTGTCATCGCCCTCATCGGCATCTCCCTCTCGGACGCGGCCGACCACGAGGACGTGGCACAGCGGCTGCGGGACCTGCCGGAGATCGAGGACTGCTGGTTCATCGCCGGCGACGACTCCTTCATGCTCAAGGTGCGCTCCACCGACGTGGACGGCCTGGAGAAGACCATCCGGCGACTGTCCGGGACGAAGGGCGTCTCCCGGACCCGTACCACGATCGTGCTGTCCACGAAGTGGGAGAACCGGGTCGGGGAACTTCCCGAAGAGGCTTAGGCGCCTTCAGCGCCGTTTGGGGGCACCTCCCGCCCGAAGGGCGGGGGCGTAACGTTGTCGGAGTTGTCGTAGAGAGGTGTGGGCATGGACGTCGGGCTCAAGCGTGAGCTGGAGGAGAAGGTCAGGGCCGGTGAGCGGCTGACCCGCGAGGACGGCATCGCGCTGTACGAGTCGGACGACCTCGCCTGGCTCGGCGGCCTCGCTCACGAGGTGCGGACGCGGAAGAACGGCGACGTCGTCCACTTCAACGTCAACCGCCACCTCAACATGACGAACGTGTGCACCGCGTCCTGCGCGTACTGCTCGTTCCAGCGCAAGCCGGGCGAGAAGGACGCGTACACGATGCGCATCGAGGAGGCGGTGAAGCTCGCCAAGGCGATGGAGGGCGAGAACCTCACCGAGCTGCACATCGTCAACGGCCTGCACCCGAACCTGCCGTGGCGGTACTACCCCCGGTCGCTGCGGGAACTCAAGGCGGCCCTCCCGAACGTCTCGCTGAAGGCCTTCACGGCCACGGAGATCCACCACTTCGAGACGATCAGCGGGCTGTCGGCGTCGGAGATCCTGGACGAGCTGATCGACGCGGGGCTGGAGTCCCTGACCGGCGGCGGCGCGGAGATCTTCGACTGGGAGGTCCGGCAGCACATCGTGGACCACCGCACCCACTGGGAGGACTGGTCCCGGATCCACCGCCTGGCGCACGAGAAGGGTCTGAAGACCCCGTGCACCATGCTGTACGGCCACATCGAGGAGCCGAGGCACAGGGTGGACCACGTCCTCCGCCTCCGCGAACTCCAGGACGAGACGAACGGCTTCCAGGTCTTCATCCCGCTCCGCTACCAGCACGACTTCGTGGACATGAAGGACGGGAAGGTCAGGAACCGGCTCCAGGCGCGGACCCAGATGGCGACCGGCGCGGAGGCCCTGAAGACCTTCGCGGTCTCCCGGCTCCTCTTCGACAACGTCCCGCACGTCAAGGTCTTCTGGGTCATGCACGGGGTGCAGACGGCGCAGCTGGCGCTCCAGCACGGGGCCGACGACATGGACGGCTCGGTGGTCGAGTACAAGATCACCCACGACGCGGACAACTACGGCACGCCGAACAAGCTGACCCGCGACGACCTGCTGGACCTCATCCGCGACGCGGGCTTCCGCCCGGTGGAACGCAACACCCGCTACGAGATCATCCGCGAGTACGACGGCCCGGACCCGGCCCGCAGGGAGTCCCCGCAGCCGATGCGGGTGTGAGACCCCGGGGGGCTCCGCCCCCCGGACCCCCCGGGACCCTCGCCCACCCACCACCCGACTCGGTGGGCAAAAAGGCGAGGCCATGGCCGCCCGCGCCCCGTAAGGGGCGCGGGGCTGTATCTGATTTGCGGCTCCGCCGCGTGGGCGCGACCAGCCCCCACCGACCCGCAGCCGGGACAGTGCCGAACCCCTCACGGCGAAAAGCCTCTCCACACCCCTCGCTGTAATAGATACGATCCGCCCATGCCCCTTACCTTCACCCTCGACCCCGCCGTCACCCCCGCCCTCCGCGACGGTGTCCTCGGCCTGTGGACGGACGTGTCGAATGCCGGCGGGGCCGTCGGCTTCGTCGCTCCCGTGACCTCCGAGGAGATCCGCCCGGAGCTGGTCAGGCACTTCACCGCGATGGCCGAGGGGCGTCACCGCCTCCTCGTCGGGCAGGACGAGGCGGGCGAGGTCGCCGCCACCGCCTTCTTCTCCTTCAACACGCACCGGCTGATGAAGCACTGGGTGTGGCTGTACACGGTGATGGTGCACCCGAGGCACCAGGGCCGGGGATACGGGCGCGACCTGCTCGCGGCCGCCGCCGGCGCCGCCCGTGGCTTCGACGGCATCGACGCGATACGGCTCACCTGCCGCGGCGGCCTCGGCCTGGAGGAGTTCTACGGCTCCTGCGGATACAAGGAGGTCGGCCGGATCCCCGCCGCGATCCGCGTCGCACCCGGCGACGACCGCGACGACATCACCATGCTGCTCCCGCTGGCCTGAAGGCCCGACCGGACCCCGGTGCAAGATCGACCCCACGCCGTGCTTCACTGGACGGTGCCCCTTTTCGTCATCGGAAGACTGGATTGAGATGCTCCGCTACACGCTGATGCGCCTCGGTATCTTCGCGGGCTGCCTCCTCGTCGTCTGGGGCCTCGTCTACGCCGGAGCGTTCCCGCGTGGCTTCGGCGACTCCAACCCCTTCTGGGTGCTGCTGCTCTCCCTCGTCCTGTCGGCGCCGATCAGTTTCGTCGTGCTGCGCAAGGAGCGGGACCGCGCCTCCGTGCAGGTCTCGCAGCGGGTCGACCGGATGAAGGCCAACATCGAGGCCAACCGCAGCCAGGAGGACGCGGCGGTCGACGAGGCGGACCAGGCCCAGGCCCAGGCCCCGGGGCAGGCCCAGACCTCTTCCTGAGCGGCTCCCCGCTCTCCGGCCCCAACTAGGCTTTGTCCCATGGGGACCGTCAAGACCAAGCGGATGCCGCGCGCGGTACGTGAGCAGCAGATGCTGGACGCCGCCGTGCGGACCTTCGGCCAGCGCGGCTACATGACCGCGTCGATGGACGAGATCGCCGAACTGGCCGGTGTCTCCAAGCCGTTGGTGTATCTGTACCTCAACTCGAAGGAAGACCTGTTCGCGGCGTGCATCCGCCGCGAGGCCGGAGCCCTGACCGAGGCGGTCCGGGCCGGCGTCGACCGCGAACTGCCCGCCGACCGTCAGCTCTGGGACGGACTCCGGGCGTTCTTCACGTACACCGCGGACCACCCCGACGGCTGGTCGGTGCTGCACATCCAGGCCCGTACCCACGGCGAGCGGTTCGCCTCCGAGGTCGCGGCGATGCGCGAGGAGATCGTCGCGTTCGTGACCCAGCTCATCGTCGCCGCCGCCCGCGAGGCGCACCGCGATCCCGACCTGGGGGAGGGCGAGGTGGCGGGCCTCGCCGAGGCACTGGTGGGCGCGGCCGAGTCCCTCGCGGCCTGGGCCAACGCCACACCAGGGGTAACGGCACGTCAGGCGGCGGCGACCCTGATGAACTTCGCCTGGGCGGGCCTGGGCAACCTGATGGAGGGCCGGCCGTGGTCCCCGCCGTGACCGGCCCGGCCCGTCAGACGGAACCCCAGCGGCGCAGGGCGGGCGCGAGCCGCTGATGGCCCACGCGGTACAGCTTCTTGGCACCCCGCCCGGCGACCGCCCGGACGGCCTTCTTCACCCGCCCCCGGCCGCCGCCGCCCAGCGGCACCGGCAGCGGGCGGCCCTGCTCGTCGAAGCCGTTGTTGCGGAGGATGCCGTCGAGGTAGATGCCGGCGTTCTGCGGCGTGTAGTACGGGCGCAGCGGCGGTAGCGGTTGCAGCGGGTCGGTGGCGCGCAGCGCGGCGATGCGGGCCCGGGCCGCGGTGTACGGGTCGCTCCTGCCGATGCCGTGTGCCGCCGCCCATGCCGGGTCCGGCTGCGGGAGCGCGCCCGCGTCGATGTCGTCCCAGGAGGCGAGGCAGCCGGAGTGCACGAAGTAGTGGTTGCCGTGGGCCTCGCGGACGCCGAAGTCGGTGAGGATCGCGGTGGGTATCCGCCGGTGCATCGACTCCAGGGCGGCCGTCGAGCTCACCGTGACCAGCAGGTCGGTGCGGTCCAGCACCTCGGCCATGTTGCCGTAGACGAGCTGGAGGTTCGCGGGCGCGGGTTCGGCGAGGGTCTCGACCAGCTTCTGGTACGGGTCCCGTTCCTCGTGGGTGGTCTGCTCGCCGGGCCGGCTGCGCAGCTTGACCAGCACGAGCCGATCCGGCTGCAGGCGCGCGTGGGCGGCGGCCCGCTCCAGGAGCCTGAGCCGGGACGCGCGGTCCTTGGGCACGGACGGCTGGGCGGCGAAGGTGACGGTGAACGGCCGCTCGGAGGAGGGCCGGTAGGGGGCGCCGCCGAGGAAGGGCAGGGCGCACTCGACGACCGAGTCGGGGTCGGCACCCACGCTCGCGAAGACGGAGCGGAACCGCCGGGTGTCGTGGTCGGAGTTGGCGAGCACGAGATCCGTGCCGGCGCGGGTCATGAGACCGTCGACCATCTTCTCGTAGACCACGCCGACGTACCCGCTGACCGTGATCGGCCGGTGCAGCCGGCCCTCCCAGGCGATCCCCAGGCTGTGGACTAGCGTCAGGACGGTGCCGCCGAGGACCGCCAGCACGACGATGTCGGCGCTCGCCAGCTCCTCGTCGTCGACCAGTTCGGTGGCGCGTACCTCGCGCCGGGTGTCGGGCTCGATGCCGATCTCGGCGAGCTGCCGTTCGGTGGGCGTGGACCGGCCCCGCAGGAAGTACGCGTCCAGCGCGTGCTCGGGGGCGATCTGCCGGGCCACCGACGCACCCCATTTCCAGCGGGTGTCCGAGTCGGCGATTACTGCGACGCGTCTGGGAGGCATGCTCAGTGCCCTTCGTGCAATGGATCACAAAAGTGAGCAGAGGCTAAGGACGCATTCTTGGCGCAGCATTAGGGATTCCTTCACGGATCCTTGGACGAGCTGGGTGTCCGGTGTGAGGAGACCTCCGGCCACCGCGGCCACCTGCGGATTCGCAACGGCATGACAGGAGTCGCACAGAAAGGCGAAACACAGTCTTTGTGCATTCTTAGCAGATCACCGGGCAACGCGTGGGCGCACGCTGCCCTCCACATGTAGCCGGTCTCCACTCCGCAATTGAAAGCGACCGTCCTCGGCGGCGTATTCGACCGTGCCCGGCAGCAGCACCGGCGCCCGGAACTCCGCCCGTACCTCCGCCGCCGCCGGCACCCCGTGCGCGGCGAGACACCGGGCCACGGTCCACATGCCGTGCGCGATGGCCCGGGGGAAGCCGAAGAGGCGGGCGGTGAGCGGGTGCAGGTGTATGGGGTTGCGGTCCCCGGAGGCGGCCGCGTAGCGCCGGCCGACATCCCCGGCGATCCGCCACTCCTCGACGACGGGCAGGGGCCCGGGCTCGTTCCGGGCCGTCTCACCGGAGTGCCGCGTACGGTGCCGCGCCAGATACGTGCTGCGCGACTCCCATACGACGTCCTCGCCGACCCGCACCCCGGTCACGACGGTGGCCTCGGTGCCCCGCCGGTGCGGGCTCAGCTTCTCCACATGGACGGCCATGTCGTACGTGCCGTCCCCGGGCAGCTCGGCATACCGCTCGATCTCGATGGAGGTGTGCACCAGCCCCAGCAACGGCAGCGGAAAGTCCCGCGCGCTCATGAGCCGCATGGCCAACGGAAACCCGAGCACATGCGGGTACGTGATCGGCAGCCCGTCGTCGCCGGTGGCGAACCCGCAGACACGCTCGTAGGCGGCGAGCTTTTCGAGGTCGGGGCGGACCTGGGGGAGGAGGAGACAGGTGCGGGGGAAGCGGGCGTCGGGGGTGGGCCGTTTGAAGGGGGACTGCAATGCACCGCGGGCGAGGAGGGGCCCCAGCGAGGGTGCACTGTCGAGGACAATCACGAGGTTCGCCTTTCCAGCCGGCGGTGGAAGTGCCCTGCTTCCGCTTTTGGCGCGCCCGGCACCTCACCGGCCGGGGACGGCGCTTGCGGCGGCCGCACCGACAGGGCCGGTTGCAGCGGGGTGGGGAATCGGCCGGGTGCCGTGGCGGTGAAGCTCGGACAGCGGTCCGTCATTTCCGTCCCCCATGTCGCCCGATTCCTGACTCTGGAGTAAGGTTACCGTAGGTAAGTCTATGTCACAGCTGTCAAGTGCCGGGAAACGGACCGAACGTGAAGGACCCTCACGTAACCTCCGGGATTGCACAGGCCCGTCCCCGGACAACCCCCGAATACCCACAAGCCCGCCACAGCGGCCCCGTACGATCTCCAGCCTGAACCGCCGGTAACCCCTTTCCGAGGGCCGGTGCCGGTGAACGCCTCGGTGCGCGAGGCACGTACGTCATGCAGCAAGCAGTTCACCGCTGCACGCCCGAGGAGCCGCCCCGTGTCCACGTCCTCTTATCCGAGCGCCGCCCCCGTCTCCTCGGGCGCGGCGATCCAGGCCACGGACTACGACGGGAAGCCGATCCTGGTCGAGCCCCTCGTCCAGCGGCTGGACGGGGTGGTGCGGGAGGCGTACGTACCGCCGTTCGCGCCGCCGGTGCGGCACGGGTCGCTCGGCGACCTGCCGTTCGAGAACGCGGAGGCGGAGCCGGGCGCCGTGGTGCTCAGCCGCAAGTCGGGCGAGGGCGAAGGCCATTGGGAGAACGTGACGGCCGCGGAGTTCGCCGCGCAGGTGCTGGCGGTGGCCAAGGGCCTGATCGCGGAGGGGCTGATGCCGGGCGACAGGATCGCGATCATGGCCCGGACGACGTACGAGTGGACGCTCCTCGACTTCGGCGCCTGGGCGGCCGGCCTGGTGACCGTGCCGGTCTACCCGACCTCCTCGGTCTTCCAGACCCGCTGGATCATGCACGACTCGGGTGCCGTCGCCCTGGTCACCGAGACCACCGCGCAGGCCGCCGCGCTCGGCCCCGAACTCGACCGGCTGCCCGACCTCAGGCACCTGTGGGTGATGGAGAAGGGGCACGTGGACCGGCTCGCGGAGGCCGGTGCGCAGGTGCCGGACGCCGAGGTGGGCGTACGGCGCGGCATGCTGGGCCCCGACACGCTCGCCACCCTCATCTACACCTCGGGCACCACCGGCCGCCCCAAGGGCTGCGCCCTCTCGCACGGCAACTTCTTCGCCGAGGTCGACAACGCGATCGAACTCCTCTACCCGATCTTCAAGTCGCGCGACGACGATGAGGTCTCCATCCTCCTCTTCCTGCCCATGTCCCACGTCTTCGGGCGCATGGTGGCGATCGCCTGCATACGCGCCGGGGTCCGCCTCGGCCACGCCCCCAGCCTCAAGGCCGAGGACCTGCTCCCGGACCTGGCCGGCTTCAGACCGACCTGTCTCCTCACCATCCCGTACATGCTGGAGAAGGTCTTCAACACCGCGCGGGCGAAGGCGGAGGCAGGCGGCCGGGTCTCGGTCTTCGACCGGGCCACCGGGGTCGCCCAGCGGTACGGCGAGGCGCTGGAGGCCAAGCAGACCGGCACCGGCAGCGGCCCCGGCCGCGCCCTGAAGACGGCCCGTTCCTTCTACGACCCGCTCGTCTACCGCCGTATCCGCACCGCCATGGGCGGCAAGGTCCGGCACATCATCTGCGGCGGCTCACCGCTGGGCCGTCGCCTCGCCGCGTTCTACGCCGGGGCCGGCATCGAGATCTACGAGGGCTACGGCCTGACCGAGACCACGGCGGCGACCACCTGCACCCCGCCCCTCAAACCCCGCCTGGGCACGGTGGGCTGGCCGATGCCCGGCACCAAGGTCCGGATCGCCGCCGACGGGGAGATCCTGGTCGCCGGTGACCACGTGCTGCGCGGCTACTGGGACCCGCAGGCCGGCGGGGTCGTCCCGGCCACCCGGGACGGCTGGCTGGCCACCGGCGACCTGGGCGAACTGGACGACGAGGGCTACCTCACCATCACCGGCCGCAAGAAGGAGATGCTGATCACGGCCGGCGGCAAGTCGGTGGCCCCGGCCCCGCTGGAGAACTGGCTGCGCTCGCACCCCCTCATCTCCCAGGTGATGCTGGTCGGCGACGGGCTGCCCTACGTCAGCGCCCTCATCACCCTCGACCGGGACGGCCTCACCCACTGGCGCCAGATGAACGGCAAGCACCCGGTGCCGCCGGAACTCCTCATGGACGACATGGAGTTGCGGGCCGTCCTGCAGCGCGCCGTCGACGAGGCCAACAAACTGGTCTCCCGTCCCGAGTCCATCCGCCGCTTCGAGATGCTCCCCGTCGACTTCACCGAGGAGGCCGGGCACCTGACCCCGTCGATGAAGCTGCGCCGCGAGGTGATCATGAAGGACTTCACGCCGGAGATCGAGAGCCTGTACGCGAAGTAGGTCACACGGCGTCGGCTCTGGTTAGGCCAGCTGGCCTCACTGGCGGGCGGAATCACCGGTCGCGGATATCCCCCGTGCTTCCATCGCGGATGGAGGTGCACCATGGCTGACAACAGACAGCGGACCATCCTCACCCGACCCACCGCCACCCGGCGCGGCCTGCTCACCGCGGGCGCCGTGGCCCCCGTACTCGTGGGCGCGGCGACCCCGGACGCCCGCGCACTGCCCCGGGAACGTCCTCGCGCCCTGATCAAACCCACGATGACCGTGCTCGCCGACTGGGCCGAGGTCACCAAGGCCCTTGGCCGGCCGGGTGAGATGAAGCGGTACATGTACCACACCGGCCTGCCCCGCCGGGACCTCGACGTCGTCTCCCGGGGCGTGCGGATCGAAACCGCACTGGCCCTCGGCACCCACGTGTCCTTCGTGCGGTACGAGGACGGCGCCCATCTGCTGATGGGCGACGCCGTGGTCACCGAGCAGGAGTTGCAGGGCTTCAGCGACACACTCCTGGAGCACGGCATCGGGATCACCGCCGTGCACAAGCATCTGCTCGCCCACAAGCCCGCCGTCTGGTGGCTGCACCTGCACGCCCACGCCCACGACCCGGTGCCGGTCGCCAAGGGGCTTCGAGCGGCCTTCGGCCGCACCGGTACCCCGCCCTACCGGCCGCCCACCGCCCCGCCGCCGCTCGCCCTGGACACCAAGGGCATCGACGGTGTGTTCGGCGTCGCCGGCTTCCAGGACGAGGGAATCTACAAGAGCACCTGGGTCCGCACCGAGCGGATCCTGGACGGCGACATGATCCTGCCGCCCGGCCTCGGCGCGACGACCACGGTCAACTTCCAGCCGGTGGGCGGCGGGAGGGCCGTGACCAACGGGGATTTCGTGATGACCGCGAGCGAGGTCCAGCCGGTCCTGAGGATCCTGCGCAAGGGCGGGGTGGAACTCGTGGAACTGCATCACCACAACCTGACCGACGAGCCGCGGTTGTTCTTCGTCCACTACTGGGGCACGGGCGATGCCGTACGGCTCGCGAAGGTCCTGCGCGAGGCCGTCCACGCCACCGCCGTGGTACCGATGGCGGGGGTGACCGGCTGATGACGGCTCACCGCGACCAGGCGGTCACCTGCCCCTTCGCGTTCAGCGAGGCCCTCGACTTCGACCCGGTCCTGGCCGGTCTCATGGAGCGCGAGTCCCTCGCCAGGATCCACCTGCCGTACGGTCGGCCGGACGCCTGGCTGGTCACCGGGTTCGAGTCGGTGCAGCGGGTGACCACGGACCACCGCTTCAGCCGGGCCGGGATCATCCGGCACGACTATCCGCGTCTCACGGCGGAGCCGATCGTCTCCCCCGAGTCCATCAACGTGATGGACCCGCCGCACAGCAGCCGGATCCGGCATCTGGCCACCCAGGCCTTCACCCAGCGCCATGTGGACCACATGCGGGAGCGGATCACGCTCCTCGCGGACCGGCTCCTGGACGAGATGGAGTCCGAGGGACCGCCGGCCGACCTGGTCCGCCATCTGTCCGACACCCTTCCCCAGCACACGATCCTGGACCTGCTCGGCATCGAACGCGCCGAGTGGCCGCGGATGCAGGAGGACGTCCACCGCCTGCTGGTGCTCGGCGCGGGCAGCCGGGACGTCGCGCGGGCGGCCAAGGAGGGCCTGACGGCCTACTTCACCGAGCTCGTCGCCGAGCGCCGGAACAACCCCGGTACGGACATCATCAGCGTGCTCGCCGAGGCGCGGGACGGCGAGGACCAGCTCGACGACAAGGAACTGGCCGTCCTCGCGCTGACGTTCACACTCAGCGGACAGGACACGGCGACCTGCCAGATCAGCAACATCGTGTATCTGCTGCTGACCCGGCCGGAACTGGTCGAGTACGCCCGCACGCAGCGCGGGAACCTGACGGACTTCCTGCACGAACTGCTCCGGTACATCCCCTTCCGCAAGGGCGTGGGCATTCCCCGGGTGGCGCTGGAGGACGTGGAGATGGACGGGGTGGTCATCCGGCGCGGTGACTTCGTCCACGTCTCGTACCTGGCGGCCAACCGCGACCCGGACCGCTTTGCGGACCCCCACGAGATCGTGCCCGGCCGTCTCGGGGCTCAGCACATGACCTTCGGCTGGGGCGGCCACCGCTGCATCGCGGTCCCCCTGGCGATGGCCGAACTGGAGGTCGCGGTGGGCCGCCTCCTGGACCGCTTCCCCGCGCTCCGCCTGGCGGTACGCCCGGACGAGGTCCGCTGGGACACCGAGACCATCCGCCGCTTCCCCCTGGAGCTGCCGGTGGCCTGGTAGGCCGTGTGCTGGGTGACCCGGCCCACGAGGTGACGCCGGGTCGTCCGGCGTGCGCCGGTGTCTCAGGTGCGCGCCGGCGTCTCGGGCGCCGGTGTCTCAGGCGTCGGTGGCCAGGCGGTCCAGCCACTCGCTCATGAGGTGCTGTTCGGCCGGGCTGAGGGTCGTCTGGTCGGGGAGGGAGGCCCGCAGGGCACGCGCGGCGCCGGCGGGGCCGGTGGTGCGTACGGCGGGCTTCTCCGTGGTGACGGCCGTGACCATCGCCTCGCGCAGGGTGGTCAGCAGGGCCGGGTCACGGTCGGCCGCCGGCATGGACAGCCAGGTGAGGACGGCGCCGCGGGCCGTGGCGTGGATGACGTCGGCCGCGAGCGCCTCGCCGACCCGCAGCCGGCCGCCGACGGCGAGCCGCCGGACCCGGCCCCTGAGGATCTCCAGCCCGGTCCGGAAGGCGGGCGAGTCGCTGCGCGCGACGTCGCCGTACATCAGCAGGTACAGCGCGGGGTTCTCCAGGCCGAACCGGACCGCGAGGTCCCAGCTGTCCCGTAGGTCCTGGATCGGGTCCTCGGGGTCCGGGACGACGCGCTTGCTCGCGAGGAACGTGGCGAAGCCGTGCTCGGCCACCGCCTCCAGGAGTCCCTCCTTGTCGCCGAACAGCCGGTAGATGGCCGCGGGTTGGAGCCCCGCGGCGACGGCGACCGCGCGGGTGGTGACGGCGTCCCGGCCCTCGTGCTCCAGCAGCCCGATGGCGGCGTCGATGACGCGCTGCCGGGTGTCGGCGGCGGTGCCGGCGGTGGTGGTGGCGGCGGTCGTGTCACGTGGTCCGGGTGCCATGTATCAACGATATCGCCTTCTTGCTTCCGTCGTTAGTATCGGTGTTATCATGAAGGTGTTTCCGGCGTTATCAGTGTCGTTGTTGGAGGACATCGTGATCATCGTGACCGGAGCCACCGGACAACTCGGCGGTCAGATCGTGGAGCGGTTGCTCGCCCGCGTACCGGCGGACCGGGTCGGCGTCAGCGTCCGTGAGCCGAAGAGGGCGCAGGCCCTCGCGGACCGGGGCGTGCGGGTGCGGCAGGGCAGCTTCACCGAACCGGCCGGCCTGGCGCACGCCTTCGAGGGAGCCGCCCGGATCCTGATCGTCTCCGTCGACCGGATGGGAGAGGAGGCCGTGCGGCAGCACCGCGGCGCCATCGACGCGCCCGTCGCGGCCGGCGCCCGCCGTATCGTCTACACCGCCCACATGGGCGCGAGCCCCGCCTCCCGCTTCCAGGCCTGCCGCGACCACGCGGCCACGGAGGAGGCCCTCGCCGCCTCGGGCGTCCCCTGGACCTCCCTCCGCAACGGCTTCCACGCGGCCGGCGGGCTCGACTTCCTCGCCCCGGGGCTGGCCGCCGGGGAGGTGGCCCTGCCCGCCGACGGCCCGGTCTGCTGGACGTCGCACGCCGACCTGGCGGAGGCGGCGGCGGTGATCCTGGCGGACGAGCGCCACCGCTTCGAGGGGCCGACGCCCCCGCTCACCGCGACCGAGGCGCTCACCTTCGCCGACCTCGTCGCCCTCGCGAGCGAACTCACCGGCCGTACGGTCACCCGGACCACCGCACCGGACGACGCGTTCCGGGCGCACCTGGCGGCCGGCGGCGTACCCGCCGAGACGGCCGACCAGCTCCTGGGCATCTTCACCGCCGCCCGCGAAGGCGAGTTCGCGGCAACCGACCCCTCCCTGGCGAATCTGATCGGCCGCGCACCCGTCACCATGCGCCGGCTGTTGCAGGAGCGGCTGACCTAGGGCCTGGCACTCGCCGCGGGAGTTCCCGTGCGTCATGGGGCCGGACACGCCTCGCCCGTCTTCACCACGCGTACGGTGACCGGCGTGGTGAGGGTGTGGCGTGCCGGTGGCGGCTGTTGTGAGCAGACCCGCCAGTTGCTGCCCAGGACGGGGATCCGGTGCCGGTCGAGCGCGTCCTCGCCGGCGAGTTGACGGAACCCCGCGTCCCGGGCGGCCAGTTGTGCGTCGCGCAGGGTCTTGCCACGAAGGTCCGGCAGCTCCGCCGTCTGTTTCCGGGCGTGCTGGGACAGGGCCAGCAGGGCGACGACGACCGCGAGGGCGAGAAGCGCGGGACCTTTGCGCATGGGTGCCTCTTCCCGGGGGGCCGGGTTCAGCCGGCGTGGGTGAAATCGGGCTCCGTGGTGTCGGTGGTGGCGGTGGTCGGGGGCGTGGGGTGGGTCAGTTTCTCGCCCTCGATGTCGACGTGGGGGAGCCGGCGGTCGATCCAGCCGGGGAGTGACCATGCGCGGTCGCCGAGCAGCGCCAGGACCGCCGGGACGATGGTCATGCGGACCACGAACGCGTCGAAGAGCACGGCGGCGGCGAGGCCGAAGCCGAGCGACTTGATCATGGAGTCGTCGCCGCCGATGAAGCCGCCGAAGACGCCCGTCATGATGAGCGCGGCGGCCGTGACGACCTTGCCGCTGTGCCGGAAGCCCTCGGTGATCGCCTCGCGGGAGCCGGCGCCGTGGACGTAGGACTCGCGGATGCGGGTGACGAGGAAGACCTGGTAGTCCATGGCGAGGCCGAAGACGATGCCGACCGTGAGGATCGGTACCAGGCTCATGATCGGGCCGGTGGTCTGCAGGCCGAACAGGTCCTTGAACCAGCCCCACTGGAAGACCGCCACCATGGCGCCGAAGGCGGCCAGGACGGACAGCAGGAAGCCGAGCGCCGCCTTGAGCGGTACCAGGACGGACCGGAAGACGAGGATCAGGACCAGGAAGGCCAGGCCGACGACGAGCAGCAGGTAGGGCACGATCGCCTGGGCGAACTTGGCGGCGACGTCGAGGTTCAGGGCGGTGGTGCCGGTCACCAGGCCCTCGGCGCCGGTGGCGGCGTGGGTGTCCGCGGCCCGGTCGCGGATGTCGTGGACGAGGGTCTTGGTCTTCTCGCTGGTGGGCGCGCTCCTGGGGACCACGGTGACGATCGCGGTGTCGCCGGCCGGGTTGTAGACGGCCGGGCTGACGGCGGCCACGTCCTTCATACCGGTGATGCCGTCCGTGAGTTCGCCGACGGCCTTCTTCGTCGCCGCCGGATCGGTGTCGTTGACGACGACGGTGAGCGGGCCGTTGAAGCCGGGCCCGAAGGACTCGGCGAGCATGTCGTAGGCCTTGCGCTCGGTGGTGGAGGGCGGCTTCGACCCGTCGTCGGGCAGGCCCAGTTCGAGCTTGGCGGTGGGCAGCGCGACCAGGACCAGGCCGGCGACCGCGACGAGCAGCACCTTCCACGGGCGGCGCAGTACGAAGACCGCCCAGCGCTCTCCCAGCGGCGTCCTGGCACCGGTGCGCGAGGTGCGGGCGGTACGGCGGCCTCCGGCGCGGCCCAGGACCCGTTCGGGGGCGAGGGAGAGCAGGGCCGGGACCAGGGTGACGGCGACCAGGACCGCGACGACCACGGCACCGGCGGCGGCCATGCCCATGGCGGTGAGGATCGGCAGGTTCACCACGGCCAGGCCCACCAGGGCGATGACGACGGTCAGTCCGGCGAAGACCACGGCGGAGCCCGCGGTGCCGTTGGCGCGCGCGGCGGCCTCCCGGGGGTCGTGACCGGCCGCCCGTTCGGAGCGGTAGCGCGAGACGATGAACAGCGCGTAGTCGATGCCCACCGCGATACCGAGCATGGTGGCCAGCGCCGACGTGCTGCTGTTGAGGTTCAGGGCCGCGCTCAGCGCGGTCACCGAGGAGATGGTGATCCCGACGCCGACCACGGCGGTCGCCAGCGGCATGCCGGCCGCGGCGAACGAGCCGAAGGTGATGACCAGGATGAGCGCGGCGAGCGCGAAACCGACCGCCTCGGAGGAACCACCGGCTGCGGCGGCCGTCAGCGCGGTGCCGGACGCCTCGACGGTCAGGCCCTTGCCGCGGGCCTCCTCGAGCACCTTGTCGAGGTGCTTGTGGTCCGCGTCGGTCAGGTCGGCCGCCTTGGCGGAGTAGGTGACCTGGGCGTAGCCGGTGGTGCGGTCGGCGCTGACGGTCTTGGCGGTGAAGGGATCGGTGACCGAGGCCACCCGCGGCGAGGACTGCTTCAGGTCCTTCAGCAGCGCCTTCACCTCGGCCTTCGGCTTGCCGCCGGTCAGCTTCTGCCCGCCGGGCGCCCGTACGACGACCCGGGCGCTCGCCCCCTCCGCGTTCGCGGCCGGGAACTTCTTGCCGAGCAGGTCGTACGCCTTCTGTGCCTCGATGCCGGGCAGCGTGACGCTGGAACTGCCGCCTCCGCTGCTGCCGGCCGCCGCGGCGCCCGCGACACCCAGTACGACCGCCCAGAGCAGCAGAACCAGCCAGCGGCGCTCGAAGGCGCGGCGACCGATCCGGTGCAGGAAAGTAGCCATGACGAAAAGAGACTCCGTACGTCGGAACGAGGGTGGGGGCGGAGACACATGCGGCTGGGGTCGAGGACCGTGCGCACGGGGCGGTGCTCCGGGCATGCGCGGCCTGTCGTCGTCGACGGGCGCGGTGGCGGGGCACCGGCGCCGGGGAGACGCCCGTGCCCCACAACCATGCTGCGCCGGGCCGAACCCCGGCCGCGTCAGCCTCTGGTACGGGCGTCGCCGGACCGTGTCGGTCATCTGGCCGACACCACGGGAGCGGGTCGGTTTTCTACTCTGGTAGGCGTGGACTGGAAACTTCCGTTTTCGCCCGGAGTGCGGCGACTCATCACCGCCGCCGCACTGCTGGCCCTGGCCCTCACCTGGGTGGTCGACATCCTCGCGGTGTACAACCCGGGGGAGGCGAGCTCACCCATCCGCTGGCTCCCGGTGTTCGTCACCGGTCCGCTGGCCGTGCTGGCCCTGCCCGACACCCGCTGGTCGCCCTCGCTCACGGCCCGGTCGCTGGGCATCGCCGCCATGTCCGCCGCGCTGACCTGCGTATGCCTGGTAGACCCGCGGCCGGTGGGCGACTGGGGCCTCCTGGAGCTCCTCGCCCTGCTCTTCCTGATCGTCCGGGTGCTCGCCGAGACGGCGTCCGACCGCACCACGGCATGGACCGCCGCCGCCCTGGTCGCCGCCGTGCTGATGATGCCGCTGCGCGGCCGTACCGTGTTCAGCTTCGTGGCCGGGCAGTACGTGCTGACGGTCGCCCTCGCGCTGGCGGTCCTCATCGGCTGTTCCCTGCGCGCCCTGGAGGCCCGCCGCCGGCGCGCCGTCCAGGAGGTGCGCTACGCCGAGCGGCTCGCCCTCGCCCGTGACCTGCACGACCTCATCGCCCACCACATGACGGGGATCATCGTGCAGGCCAACGCGGCCCGGACCGTGCACGCGATCGCGCCGGAGAAGGTCGACCCGGCCCTGGAGGCGATCTCCCGGTCCGGGACGGAGACCCTGGAGTCGATGCGGCGCCTGGTCCGCGTGCTGCGCGAGGACGACCACCAGGCGCTGCGCCCCGCCGACCTGCTCTCCGGGCTCGGCGACCTCGTCGCCGGCTTCTCCCGGGGCCGGCCCGAGGCCCCCGCCGCCCGCCTGGAGGCCGGCGCGGCGGCCCGGACCAGCAGGTTCAGCCCGGAGGTGGAGACATCCGTGTACCGGGTGGTCCAGGAGGCCCTCACCAACGTGCACCGCCACGCGCCGGGCGAGCGGGTGGTCGTACGGCTGGACGCCGACCCGGACTGGCTGCACGTGACGGTGGCCAACAGCCTGCCGCACCGCCGCATCGGCAGTCCCGCCGGCGGACAGAGCGGGCTCGGCCTGATCGGGCTGCGGGAGCGCGTCGAGGCGCTCGACGGCGAGTTCTGGGCGGGTGCCGTCGACCCCGCCCAGTGGGAGGTCCGGGCCAGCGTGCCCCGGTCCCCGGACTCGCCACCGCACCCACCGCGATCGGTACGCGGTGCTACCAGGACCGCGAAGTGACCACGCCGTGCTCCCACGCCCAGGCCGCGATCTCCACCCGGTTCCGGGCCTCGGTCTTGGCCTGGATCCGGGCCAGATACGTCTTCACCGACGACAGCGACAGGAACAGCTCCTCGCTGATCTCCTGATTGGTGCGGCCCACGGCCACCAGCCGCACGATCTCCGTCTCCCGGGTGCTCAGCCCGGCCGCCTCCGCGTCCCGCCCGCTCCGCGGGCCGTGCTGCAGCTCGCCCAGCAGGCGGACGGTGACCGCGGGCGAGACCAGGGCGTCACCGCGGGCGGCCGCCCGGACCGCCTCCACCAGCAGCTCCGGAGACGCGTCCTTGAGCAGGAACCCGCAGGCGCCGTACCGCAGCGCGTCCCGTACGTAGTCGTCCTGGTCGAAGGTGGTGATGACGACGACGTTCGGCCCGTCACCGTCACCCTGCCCGCCGCCTCGCTCGCCCGTCAGTGTCCGGGTGACCTCCAGCCCGTCCAGCCGCGGCATCCGGATGTCGACCAGCACGACGTCGGGCCGCAGCCGGCGGGCCAGCTCGACACACTCCACACCGTCTCCGGCCACCCCCACGACCCGGATGCCCGGCTGGGCGTCGAGGATCATCTCGAAGCCGGCCCGCACCAGTTCCTGGTCGTCGGCGATCACCACGTCGATCGGTTCGTCGGTCACCACCGGACTCTAGCCCGCCCGTGTCACGCGCGAACCGGGACGGCGGTCTCCATGGCGGTCACAAGGAGGCGATCAGATACGCCTGCGGACTCGTCTCTCCCAGCCCCGCGTCCGCCTCCCGTACCGTGCTGGAGTGGAGCCGGAAGCCGGCCTCCGTCAGCAGCCTCGTCATCAGCTCCGGCCGCCGCCGCTCGAAGTCCAGCGCCACCGCATGTCCCCAGGGGTCCTCGAACCGGCGGGCCGCGTCCCCCACCTGGAAGGCGAGGAGCAGCCGGCCCCCGGGCCGCAGCACCCGCCTGAACTCCCCGAACAGCACCGGCAGCCGGTCGTCCGGGGTGTGGATGGACGAGTACCAGCACACCACCCCGTCCAAGGCGCCGTCCGCCACGGCCAGTTCCAGCATCGAGCCCTGGACGAAGCGCAGGCCGGAGTTCTCGCGGCGGGCGACGGCGAGCATCGACGCGGACAGGTCGAGGCCGAAGACGGACAGGCCGAGCCCGGCCAGGCGGGCCGTGACGCGACCGGGGCCGCAGCCGAGGTCGGCCACCGTGCCGCCGGCGCCGACGAGTTCGGCGTAGGCGGCCAACAGGGCCCGGTCCAGAGGGCGGTTGGAGATGTCCTCGCGGAAGTGGTCGGCGTAGTCGTCGGCGATCGCGTCGTAGAACGTGCGGGTGGCGGTGAGGAAGTCGGCGGTCATGCCCGCGGACCCTAGCGCCCCGAAGGGGCGCGGGGAACTGCGCGACCAGCCACGACGGCGCCGCGGTCGAACGACGACGCACCGCGGCCCTTCCCGCGGAGCGCTCAGCCGGCTCCGGCCGCCCGCAGCAGTGCCGTCACCGCCGCGGCCGCCAGGACCACGACCGCGAACGGCGCCCGCCGCCAGGCCAGTACGCCCGCCACCAGCACCCCCGCCGGGCGGGCCCAGCCCGCGAAACCGCCGTCCTCGGTCAGCGCGCCGGTGGCCAGCAGGGCCACGAGGAGGACCACCGCCCCCGCCGACGCCAGCTCCTGGACCCGCGCCGGGATCTCGACCCGGCCGTGCAGCGCCGGGCCCACCAGACGGAAGGCGTACGTGCCGAGGCAGAGCGCCAGGATCATGACCACCGTCGCGTTCATCGCCGTACCCCCGGAAACGCGAACAGGCCCAGAAGGGCGAGCAGGACCGGGACTCCGGCCGGGACGGCCGGGGTCACCGCGAGGGCGATCACCGCGCCGGGCAGCGCCGCCCGGCGTACCCCCGCGTCCGCCCGCAGCGCGGGCAGGACCAGGGCCACCAGTACCGCCGGGAACGCCGCGTCCAGGCCGTAGCGGGCCGTGTCGCCGAGGGCCGTGCCGGCCAGGGCGCCGATCAGCACCCCCGCGTTCCATGCGGCGAACAGGCCGAGGCCCGAGATCCAGAACGCGGTGCGGCGGCGCGCCGGGTCCGGCTGGGCCAGGGCGAAGGCGACCGTCTCGTCGGTGACCAGGTGGGCGCCGAGCAGGCGGGTGGCGCGGCCGGGGCCGAGGAGGTCGGCGACGGCGAGGCCGAAGGCCGCCGTACGGGTGTTGAGGAGCAGGCCGGTGGCCGCCGCCGCCAGCGGGCCGCCGCCGGCGAGCAGCACGCCCACCGCGCTGAACTGGGCCGAGCCCGCGTAGACGACGAGGGACATCACGACCGGGACCCATACGGGCAGGCCACCGGCCACGCTGACGGCGCCGAAGGAGACGCCGACGATCCCGCCGGCCAGCCAGACGAGTGAACTGTCCCGGACGAGCGAGGTACCCGTCCGGGTGCCCGGCGGAAGAGTGGTTCGGTGTGGCGAACGCATGTTCTCTACAATGAACGTACAGAGTGATGTTCGTCAAGGCGAACGATCGTACCGATGGAGCGAACGAATCAGATGTCCGAGGCACCCGACCGGCCGGACCGGTCAGAACAGCCGGACCGGCTTCCGATGGAGTGGATCGCCGGTTCCCTGAAGCGGGAGCGGGCCCGGGTCGGGCTCTCGCTGTCCGAACTGGCCAAGCGGGCCGGCATCGCGAAGTCCACGCTGTCCCAGCTGGAGGCCGGCGGCGGGAACCCGAGCGTGGAGACACTGTGGGCGCTGGGCGTGGCGCTGGGCGTGCCGTTCAGCGCGCTGGTGGAGCCGCCGGTGTCCGGCGTCCAGGTGATCCGGGCCGGGGAGGGGCCCACGGTCGCGTCGGAGCGGGCCGACTTCGCCGCCACCCTGCTGTCGTCCTGCCCGCCCGGCGCCCGCCGGGACATCTACCACCTGCGGACGGAGCCGGGTGCGCCGCGGGAGTCCGAGCCGCACATTCCGGGAACGGTCGAGCATCTCGTCGTATGCAGCGGGCAGGTGAAGGCGGGGCCGCGCGGGGAAACCGTCGAATTGAATCCCGGGGATTACCTGACGTATCGCGGGGACGTGCCGCACTCCTATGAGGCGCTGCTGCCCGGCACCACGTTCGTGCTGGTCATGCAGCACGTTTGAGGCGGCGGTGAAAAGGCAGGAGCCCCGTCGCCTGACGGCGCGGGGCTCCTTGGGTACTGCACTCAGTCTGCGATCAGACTTGGTTTGTCTGGGATCAGACGGGGGTGACGTTCTCCGCCTGCGGACCCTTCGGGCCCTGCGTGACGTCGAAGCTCACCTGCTGGTTCTCCTCGAGGGAGCGGAACCCGCTGGCGTTGATCGCGGAGTAGTGGACGAAGACGTCGGGGCCGCCGCCTTCCTGGGCGATGAAGCCAAAGCCCTTTTCGGCGTTGAACCACTTCACGGTTCCGGTAGCCATAAGCCCTCCTTGGGCTCAAAAGGGTCGCCCTGCTCCAGAACCTGCAAGTGTGAAAACAAACTAAGTGCCGCACAACTGCATATGTCTGAAAACGACGAGAGCCCGCGGTTACATGCTCCGCAGGCTCTGTACTGCAAGGGAAACCAAACTGCAACTTGCGGCGAGCCTAGCATGTGGGCAGCCGAAAGCAACAGAGGCCAAGATCACGTCACCCGGACGTTTGAATGACCCCGAACGCGGGTTGACCGTACGGGCGGTCGAGGCACCGAGGGCGGGGGCGGGGGCGGTCCCAGCACGGTACCCCATGGGGTCTAGTCTCGCGATGTGGACAATTCTCGCACCCGGCCGCGCGTCGGCCACATCCAGTTCCTGAACTGCCTGCCCCTTTACTGGGGGCTCGCGAGAACCGGCACCCTCCTCGACTTCGAGCTGACCAAGGACACCCCCGAGAAGCTCAGCGAGCAGCTGGTGCGCGGCGACCTCGACATCGGTCCCATCACCCTCGTCGAGTTCCTGCGCAACGCCGACGACCTGGTCGCCTTCCCGGACATCGCCGTCGGCTGCGACGGCCCCGTGATGTCCTGCGTGATCGTCTCGCAGGTGCCGCTGGACCAGCTGGACGGCCGCCGGGTCGCCCTCGGCTCCACCTCGCGCACCTCGGTCCGCCTCGCCCAGCTGCTGCTCGCCGACCGCTACGGCGTCCAGCCCGACTACTACACCTGCCCGCCCGACCTCAGCCTGATGATGCAGGAGGCGGACGCGGCGGTGCTCATCGGCGACGCGGCCCTGCGCGCCAACCTGCTGGACGGCCCGCGCTACGGCCTCCAGGTCCACGACCTCGGCGCACTGTGGAAGCAGTGGACGGGCCTGCCGTTCGTCTTCGCGGTGTGGGCGGCGCGCCGGGACTACCTGGAGCGCGAACCGCACATCACCCGCGAGGTGCACAGCGCCTTCCTCGACTCCCGCAACCTCTCCCTGGAGGAGGTCACCAAGGTCGCCGAACAGGCCGCCCGCTGGGAGGCCTTCGACGAGGCGACCCTCGCCCAGTACTTCACCACCCTCGACTTCAGCTTCGGCGCGGCACAGCTGGCGGCGGTGGCGGAGTTCGCCCGCCGGGTGGGCCCGACGACCGGGTTCGCGGCGGATGTGAAGGTCGACCTGCTGGCGCCGTGACACGACCTGCCGACGCCGTGACACGCGTCGGCAGGCACCGGCAGGCCCTAGGCTGCTGTGTGGACTCTCTGGGGGGTGAGGGCGCATGCAGCCGCTCGCGGGCGACGAACCTACCGCCATCGGGCCGTACCGGCTGCTCGGCCGGCTCGGCTCCGGCGGCATGGGCCGCGTCTATCTGGGCCGTTCGACCGGCGGCCGGACCGTCGCCGTGAAGATCGTGCACCCGCACTTCGCGCTGGACGAGGAGTTCCGCGCCCGCTTCCGCCGTGAGGTGGCGGCCGCCCGGCGGGTCGGCGGTGCCTGGACGGCCCCCGTCCTGGACGCCGACCCGGACGCGCCGGTGCCCTGGGTCGCCACCGCCTACGCGGCCGGTCCCTCCCTGACGGCCGCCGTGACCGACGGCGGCCCGCTGCCCGCGCACACGGTACGGGCGCTCGGCGCCGGGCTGGCCGAGGCGCTGGCGGCGGTGCACGAACTGGGTCTTGTGCACCGGGACGTGAAGCCGTCGAACGTGCTGCTGACCCTGGACGGCCCGCTGCTCATCGACTTCGGCATCGCCCGGGCCACGGACGGCACCGCCTCGCTGACGTCGTCGGGGGTCTCGATCGGGTCACCGGGATACATGTCGCCCGAGCAGATCCTGGGCAAGGGCGTCACGGGCGCCGCGGACGTGTTCTCGCTGGGCGCGGTGCTGGCCTACGCGGCGAACGGGGAGCCGCCGTTCCCGGGCGACTCCTCGGCCGCCCTGCTCTACAAGGTCGTCCACGAGGAACCCGAACTCGGCGTACTGAGCGGTGAGCTGCGGGAGGTGGCCGAGGCGTGTCTCACCAAGGAGGCGGAGCGGCGGCCCGGCCCGGCGGAGGTGGCGCGGCGGCTGGCTCCGGAGGGGGCCGCGCCGCTGGTGGCGGGCGGGTGGCTGCCGGGGGCGCTGGTGGAGCGGGTGAGCCGGAGCGCCGTGGAGGTGCTGAACCTGGAGGTGGTGGAGGCCGCGCCGTCCGGGCCGGCGTCCGGGCTGGCGTCCGGGCCGGTGGAGTTCGGCACCCCGTCCGTGGGTGGGGAGTTCGGGCCGGCGCCGACGCTGCCGCCCGCGGGCGTACCGGATCTGCCGACGATGCCGCCCGCCGTCGTACCGGAGCCGCGGGACGCCCTGCCGCCGGCGGCCGGGAAGGTGTCCGTGAGCGTGGCCGCGACCGCCGTGCCGGGAGAGAACGGGCGCGGGCGCCGGGTGAGCTGTACGGTCGCGCTCTCGGTGGCCGCGGCGCTGGCGGTGGTCACCGTCGGCGTGGGGTTCCTGGTGAAGCCGTTCCTCGGGTCCGACAGCGGCGGATCGAACAGCGACGTGGGAGCCGCCGCCAAGTCGCCCTCGGCGTCCGCGTCGTCAGCGTCCGGCGGCGGGGCGATCCCGGCCGCCTACCTCGGCACCTGGCAGGGCTCGGCCACCGCCCTGTCCGGCAACCTGCCCATCGGCACCTTCCGGGTCACCGTGGAACAGGCGGCGGTCGGCAAGGAGTTGGGCCGCCTGCGGCAGACCGACCAGCTGGGCGGGGTCTGCACGGACATCCTGACCCTGAGATCGGTGACGGCCGCCAGGCTCGTCGCCTCCTCGAAGGGCGCCAAGGGCAACCACGACGGCTGCGACCCCGGCACCAACACGGTCTACCTGACCCCGAGCCACGGCGACCTGGTCTACACGTCGGACAGCTCGGCGGAGGGGAACCCGGTGGCGGTGATGTCGAAGACGGGGGACTGAGGATCCTCAGGGGCCCCCGTCGCAGGACTGCTTCGCGTACGGCTACTGCGGGGTCGTCACCGTGACGTGCTCCCCGCTGCCCAGGTGCAGCATGCCCTTGCCGGGCTGGATCGGCCCGCCCACCATCGCACGGGTGGTCCGGATGCCGATCAGTTCGCCGGAGCCGGACTCCTGCGGGGAGAGCAGGATGCCCCGGCGGGCCTTCTTGGCATCGACCTGCCAGCCGGAGAAGCCGTCGCAGATCTCGTCCTCGTCACCGGCGATGACGACGGCCAGCCCCTCCTCGGTGCCGCTCTCCACGATCCGCTTGAAGACGTCCTCGGCGTCGCAGTCGTCCAGCACCTCGGCGTCGTCGACCAGCACGACGATCGGCTCGGCGGGGGACGCCGACG
Organism: Streptomyces sp. GbtcB6; assembly: GCF_019091475.1. NCBI lineage: Bacteria > Bacillati > Actinomycetota > Actinomycetes > Kitasatosporales > Streptomycetaceae > Streptomyces > Streptomyces sp. GbtcB6. The sequence continues at coordinate 66,533 of NZ_JAGXJL010000010.1, forward strand.
CCAGCACCTCCGTCAGCTCGTCCTCGTCCACGTCCCGGCCGGTGAAGACCTTCAGCACGCCTTCCTGGCCGTCGAGTTCGCGCAGCGGCGACTGCCGGGGCGCGGCGACCACGATCCGCACGCCGTTGGCCAGGTAGGAGCGGGCGAAACCCAACAGGGTCGTGGAGCGGCCGGACTTGGCGGGACCGCCGATCACGAAGGCGGGCACGCCCTGCGCCAGGTCCGGTCCGAAGGCGGTGAGTTCGTCGCCGCCGACACCCACCAGGGCCCACAGCGGAGAAGCCGCCGCAGCCGGGTCCCGCATCGCCCAGGCCTCCTCGAAGGAGATCCGGCCGGGCAGCACGTCCACCCGGAACGGCCGCCGCGAGCGAGGCACCTGGGCGTCGCGGACCTCGGCCGCCTCGCCGATCGCGACGATCGCCGCGGCCTGCCCCTGACCGGTGGTGTCCGCGGAGAGCAGCGCGAACTGCGTCTCGGCGGCCGTCTCGCTGCGGAAGCCGCGGCCGGGCGGGATCTCCTCGGGAACCTTGCGGGAGTTGATGTCCAGCATCGAGAAGTCGGCACGGTCGGCGAGCCGCAGACCGTACTTGTCCTCGGTGAGGGAGGAGATCCGGCCGGCCAGGATCTGCCGGTCGCCGGTGAGGACGAGATGGATGCCGACGCTCGCGCCCTCCCGCATCATCACCATGATCTTGTCGGTGAGGTCACCGTGGTTCAGCTCGCCGAGGGTGGGCAGCCAGCCCTCCCAGCGGTCCAGGAGCAGCACGATGTGCGGCAGCCGCTCCGCCTCCGGCACGGCCGCCCGCTGCTCGCCGATGTCGGCGAACCCCCGGTCCGCGAGCAGCTCCTGACGGCGGCTCAGCTCACCGGAGAGGCGGGCCATGAGCCGTTCCACGCGCTCGGTCTGGTTACGGCTGACGACGGCACCGCAGTGCGGCAGCCGGGTCAGCGCGTTCAGCGCGCCGTTGCCGCAGTCGATGCCGTACAGGTGCACGTCGGCACAGGAGTTGGTGCGGGCCAGCGAACCGGCGATGGTGCGCAGCACCTGGGACCGTCCGGTGCGCGGGGCACCGGCGATGATCAGATGCCCGAAGGTCGCGAAGTCGACGGCGACCGCGCGCCGGGCCTGGTCGGCGGGCAGGTCCTCGACACCGTACGCGGCGGCGGGCAGCGCGCCCTGCGCCTGCACGGCCGGTACGTCGTCGAGCAGCAGCATGTCGTCGAGGGCGGGCAGCCACGGCGAGTGCTGGGCCGGGATCCTGAGGGCGGTGTTGGCCTCGCGCACGGCGTCGACGAGCACCTTCAGGTCGGTGATCTCGTCGTCCTCCTTCGCCTCGGACTTGGGCTTGCGCAGCGCGGCCCGCCCGAGGTCCTGCCAGGACAGCGCCCCGGCCCAGGGCGCGAGCGTGGCCGGGTCCGCGGCCCCCGGCCGCCTTCCTCCGACGCGCCCCGACTGGAAGGGGACCAGCGAGGCGTGCCCGAGCCGGACGTACGCCCGGCCCGGCGTGCTCTTCGCGATGTGCCCGGCGTCGGGCGCGTCGATGACGTCGGTCGACTCACCGGCGTCGGTCACGCGCAGCGCGATCCGGAGGTTGGTGTTGGCGCGGATCTCGGGGGACACGACACCGGAGGGCCGCTGGGTGGCGAGGAGCAGGTGGATCCCGAGGGACCGCCCCCGCTGAGCGATGTTGACAAGTCCCGTGACGAAGTCGGGCAGATCGCGCACCATCGACGCGAACTCGTCGATGACGATGAGCAGTCGGGGCACCGGCGCCCGGGACGGATCCCTCTTCACCAGGTCCTGGTAGTCCTCGATGTCCTTGGCATCGGCGGCGGCGAGGATGTGCTCGCGCCGCTTGAGCTCCGCCCCCAGCGACTCCAGGGCCCGCTCCACGAGGTGGGCGTCGAGGTCGGTGACCATGCCCACGGTGTGCGGCAGCTTCACGCAGTCCTTGAACGCCGAGCCGCCCTTGTAGTCGACGAGCACGAAGGTCATGTTCTCGGGGGTGTTGGCGACGGCCAGCGCGGCCACGATTGTCTGCAGCAGCTCGGACTTGCCGGAACCGGTGGTACCGGCGATGAGCCCGTGCGGCCCGTCGCGTCGCAGGTCGATGCCGAACGGGCCGTCGTACGACTCCCCGATGACGGCCATCGTCGACTGCCCGCCCATCCGCCACCGCGCGGCGATCGCGTCCCGCGTCGGCGGCTCCAGCTGGAGCACGTCGAGCAGCCGGCTGGCGGCGGGCAGTGCGGAGTCCTCGCTCTCGCCGCTGATGTCCCGGAGCGGGGAGAGCGAGCGGGCGAGCCGGCCGCACCAGGCGGCGGAGACGAAGTCGGGCCGTACGCCCAGCTTGCGCAGCGCCCCGCTCTGCTCGACGCGCAGTCGCAACTCCAGGTCCTGCGGGGCCTGTTCCTCGCCGCCGCCGTGCTGCGGATGCCAGGCCTGGAAGGAGGGGAAGCCGCCGGCGGCCTGCTGTGCCACCGGAGTCGCCTGGGCGGCCGCCTCCTTGCTGGACCGCGGCTCGGCGACCACGACGCCCTGGCACTCCCCGGAAAGGAAGCGCTCCTCCTCGTCGAGGCAGATGGAGCGAATGGCGACGCCCGGCCCCTCCTTCAGCAGCCGTACGACACCGGGCATGGACCGCAGCCGCCGCGACCCGTCCCACACCACCACGATGTCCGGGTCGGAGAAGGCGGGCCCGTCGACCTTGCTGCGGCCGCCCTGCTGCAAGGCCTTCTGCCGGCCGTCGAGGAGCTGGGTGAGCTCGCCGACGCGGGCGCCGACGGTCTCGGAGTCGGTGCCGATGAGGACGTTCACGTCCTGGCCGCCGCCCGGCCGGGCATGCGGCAGCCAGCGCATCCAGTCCCAGCGGGCGCCGGCGTCGTTGTCGGTGAGGACGTAGAACTGCACGTCCATGGGGCTGTGCAGGACGGCGGTCTGGGCGACGGCCCAACGCCCCAGCGCATGTGCCGAATCCCCCGGCCCGGCGACCCCGATCACCCCGAGGTCGCGCAGCGACAGACCGACCGGGGCGTCCTCGATGTACCAGCGGACCTTGCGCTTGTGTTCGTCCTGCTCGGGGTCGTCCAGCTCGACCTCGGAGGGCACGCGCCCGGTGCCGAACCTGATCAGCAGGTGGTCGGCGTCGGTGCGCCGCCGCTCCCACAGCCGCGTCCGCGGCCCGGTCCCGTACGTCAGCACGGCCGCCGGATCCGGCACCGCACCCCGCCGCTCGGACCGTTCGGCGACAAGCGCCTCCTGCGCCTCCTCCTCGATCCGCGCCTTGTGCTCCTTGTACTCCTTCAGCTGCTTCGCATGGGACTTGCGCCCGTGCTTCTTGTCCATGAAGTAGTTGCCGAAGAGCATGATCGGGCTCATCACGGCCATCACCAGGTAGTACCAGCGATGGAACATGAAGACGGACACGACCGCGCCGACGAGCGGCAGCAGCGCCATCAGCCAGGGCAGCGGACGGGCCTCGTAGTCGCCGGGCGGGTTGGGCAGCGAGAAGTGCGTCTGCCGGTCGGCGGGGCGCAGCCGCGGGGGCCGGTTGTAGTCGAGCCCGGCACCGTCGTCGGACCACTTGAGGGCGGCGTTGGGCGGGGCGTACCCGGTGATCTCTAGGAGGGTGTTACCGAGTGCGAGCTGGGAGTTGAGGGGCCAGTCCCCGTCCCCCTGGAACTCCTCCCCGTCCAACCGCACGCCATCGACGTGGGTCTGCACTTTGCAGGTGCCGTCGATGGCGATGGTGAGGGTGGCGGCGCGGGCGGGCAGCTCGGGGTCCTCGACGCGGAGGTGGGAGGCGGCCCCGGTGCCGATGTCGTACCGGCCGACTCCGAGCCGGTGCACGGCGCCGGCGGCGGGGCCGCCGGCGACCCGGAACTCCACGACGCCGGTGGGCTCGCCGAGCAGGCACCCGGCGGGGTCGTGGAGACTGACGACGACACCGTCCCGGAGGGGCGAGCCGACGACGGTGGCGGCGGGGTCGAGGGCGTACCCGTCGACGTAGGCGTGCGGTCCGGCGGCCTGGAAGGGGGCGGCGCCCCTTGAGGCGCCGATGGGTATGACCTGGGCCCCTCCCTGGCTCTCGGGATATCCCACACCGACCTGCCGGGCCAACTCCCGCGCGACGTCACCGACCGTGGACTCGGGATCCGCGTCGAGCACCACGTCGGCGGTGGCACCGCCGACCGGGTCGACGACGGTCAGACTCAGGCGCACGTTCCGTCCCCCAACACACCGAGAGCACCCAACACAGTGGAAGCGACCTTAGCCGCCCGCCCTTTCCCGGGTGCAACGGGATGTGCGGGGTTCACGATTCCGCCGCACAAGCACCGTGCGGTCGAACGCGTCACCCCCGTAGGATCTTTGCTCGTGCGGACGGCCATGTCATGGCCAAGGATCCGCGCGATCGGTGCCACGGGGGAAGGCCCTGAGGCCACACCAACGGGAGGGAGCCGTCATGGCCAGCAAGGACACGGATCTCACATATGCCGAGATGGAGAAGGTCGCGGGCGACCTGATCAAGGACATGCACGAGCTTGAGGACAAGATCAAGAACGTCGAGAAGCGCGTCTCCGCACTGGTGGAGAACGGCTTCACCACCCAGAAGGCCTCGGGAGCGTACGACGACTCCATGAAGGACTTCACGAAGGGCGCGACGAAGACGATCCAGGGCCTGCACGGGCTGTCCGACTTCCTGAAGAAGGCCAAGGAAGCGTACGAGCAGCTGGACGACCAGCTGGCGAAGCAGGCCAAGGGCTAATCACCTCGGCATGCGACGAGTCACGTCGGTGCGGTGGAGCGGTCGGCCATCGCACCGGCGGGCTTTGTGCGGATGTTTCACAAGTTTCCTCGACGGGGGTAGTTGTGTCGGATCAGACTGCTGATCTCTCACGCATCAAGGAGAGTGCTCGTTCGCTTTCCAGGATCCACAAGGAGTTCGCCGGAAACGCGAATCCGGCGAAGGGGCTGGGGGTGCCCGTCTTCGGCGAAAAGGGTCTGGTCGATGTCTTCGACGACTTCGGCGACAACTGGCGGGTTCACCGTGGGCGTCTGCTGGACGAGTTGGAGAAGCTCTCGAAGATCCTCACCGCCGCGGCGCAGGGCTACGAGGACATCGATCGCCAACTGGCCGACGCCCTGCGCGGTACGGATGCCAAGCCGGCCGGGCCCGAGGGAGGGGCGAAGTGACGCGGCCCCGGGCTGACGAGTGGGCAGTGATCGGGGAATCGGCCGATCCGGTGCCCGGCGATCCGGACGAAGTCGCCAGACTCGGCAGAGAACTGCGGAAGACCGCCGAATCCATCAAGAAGCAGGCCGCCGAGATCAAGGCCCTGTCCTCGGTCGAAGCGTGGAAGAGCAAGGCGGCGGAGGAATTCCGGCAGCAGGCGGAAGAGGCCGAAGGAAAACTGCGCAAGGCCTTCAAGCGGTACGACGCCGCGGCCGACGCGCTGGGCGAGCGGGTCCTGGACGGTTCGTCCTCCACCGAGTACGCCTCGGAGCTCCACCGGGCGCAGCAGACGGCCGACAAGGCACTCCGGGACGCTCGGACCGCCGACGACGAGCACCGGGCGAGCGGCGGTGCCCTCGACAAGCTGCCCAAGGACACCCCCGACGACGATCCGAGCCGCAAGAAGCTGCAAAAGCGCCAGGAGGCGGCGAGTTCGGCGCTGGAGCGGGCGAAGAAGGACCTGGAGACGGCGAAGGACATCCGCGACGCGGCGGCCAAGCGAGCCCGCGACGCGATCCGCCACGCCATCGACCACGACGGTCTCAAGGACAGCCGCTGGGACAAGTTCAAGGGGTGGGTACACGATCACGCCGGGGTGATCCAGACGATCCTGACCTGGAGCGGTTGGATCGCCACCGTCTGCGGAACTCTGTCCCTGCTGGTGGGTTGGATCCCGGTCATCGGCCAGGCACTCGCCGGAATCCTCGGCACCATCGCGCTTCTCGCCACCCTGGTGTCGCTCGTGGGTCATCTCCTTCTGGCGCTGTCCGGTGACGGTAGCTGGTTCGATGTCGCGCTCGACGTAGTCGGCCTCGTCACCCTGGGCATCGGCCGGGGCGCCATCGCAGGGGCCAAGGGCGCGTCCTTGGCCGCCAAAGCCTCCGCGAGGACTGCTGCGGGCCGGGCGCTCAGGGCCGGCATCAGAGCGAAGCCCGGCACGGCTGCCTACCAGCGGGCCCTGAACCAGGCATGGCGCAGAGCCAACGTGCTCAGCGGCGGTGCGCCGCGCGGCAAGGCTGCTGTCGAGGCCATCGCCGGCGCGCCGAAGGGCTGGAACCCCGGAACCGCCCGGCTCAGGGAAGCCTTCAGCCCGAAGTCGATCGGCAAGGAGACGTGGGAAGGCCTCAAGGGAGTCAAGGACCTTGGGTGGAACAATCTCCGTCAGCTGGGGGACAGTTCCACCTGGGCGGGAGTTCGGCCACGGCTCGGGGACACCGGCATCGCGGGGCTGGAGAAGAGCATGGGACAGATCTCCGAGTCCCTGCGGGCCGACGATGCGGTGAAGGCGGCCGGCAGCGTGTTCAGGACCCAGACCCGGATCTGGGCGGGCTCGACCTTTGTCGCCTCGGCCACCGACCTTCTTGACAAGGGCGAGATCACGGGATGGATTGGCGATCGTGTCGGGATCAGCGGGCTGGATGACGGAGTCTGGTCGGCGACCGGAGTCAAGGACGCGACGACGACGAGTGACGGGTGAGCAGACGGGTGAAGGCCGAGTCATGGGCAACTGAGGAAGCGCTGGGCAAGCAGGCTGCCGTGGTGCGGCCCAGTGGCATGCGCCCGCACAACGTCGGCGTCGTACGTCGGGCGCGTCTTTTTGCCGACGGGAAGACCTTCGTCGTACGCGACCGGAGACTGCGTGAGCGCCGGTATCCGGTCGGCGCCGGAGGCATTCGGCGGGCCGTGTTCGTCCCGCCGCCCCCCGACGCCTGGGAGGCTGTGAGCAAGCGGCCCGCGGAGCGCTGGGGTGTGCTCGTCTTCGAGGAAGAGGACGGGCATGAGGTCCTGAGGGTGCCGCTCGCCGAATGGCTGCCGGAAGCCGACGCCGTGGGGATTCTGGACCTGAAGCCGACGAAATGCCTGGACCGCACCGGACTGAGGGACCTGGCCGCGACGCTCGGCATTCCGGTGGAGGATCGTCCGCAAACGCCGGACGGTGGACGGGACCAGCCACAATCGGCGTCCGACCGCGCTCCGGACCGCGTGTTCCATGGCGAACTGCCCCGTTGGCACAGCTGGATCAGAGGGCTCGGCATCCTGGGCTGGTTCATCGCTCTCATCGTCGCCTTCGCGGCTGACGTGGACTGGTGTCTGCCGATCGCCGCGGGTGCTCTGTTCGCCGTACCGGCAGCCGATCTGGTGGTGCGTGTCAGTGCGTGGTGGCGCAGGCGACGGGACGGCCGAAGCTTCGCCGAGGCGGTGCTGTTCACGCCCCATCCGGCGGCCGGAGCGGGAGCGACGCCCAGGTTCCTGCAGACGGCGTCCGTACATGTGCTGCCTCATGACGTCGTCATCACCGACACCGTGGGTCGTGAGCGTTGGCTCGGACGCGACGGCGCGCCTGGCGTCGCGCGGTTGGTGCGCCTGGTGTCTCCGGGGGACCGGCAGCCGTTGGGTGTCGAGTTCCGCGACGGCAGAGGCGAGGTTCGGGCGCTGCTTCCGTGGCGGAACTGGTTCGCCGGTCCGCAGGGCCAGGATCAATGGGAGGACCTGGTCTCGGCGCTCGCGGTCCCGGCAGCGGACGAGGAGACGCGCAGGCCCAAGCGGCCCGGCGGGGACACGGAACCCTGGTGGAACGGCCACCCCCTCGCCGCGGACGCCCGGACGATGTCGCCCCTGCCGGCCAAGGAGGCCCGGGCCGCGACCAGTTGGCACAGCTCCGTGATCGGCGGGAACGAGTTGCTGCTGATTCCCCTCTTCAGCCTCCTGCTGCTCGCCGGACTCTTCGGCGACGGCGTCCCGGCGCGCCTGGCAGGTCTGTTCTCCGCGCTGACCATCGTGGCCGAATGGGTTCCCGCCGCGACGAGGTCGCTGATTAGCCGCTTCCACTACGACAAGCCGCATGAGAATGCGTGACGCCACCGGCCGGACCGACGACACCGGAGCCAATGTGACCGCGAACGCGGGCAGTCCCCGGACGACCGCATCCCCGTCCGACTACCGGCTGTTGCTGCCGGACGGCTGGTTCCGGGTACGGATCGACCCGGAGGGGCGCGAGCGCTCGGTCGACGCCTTGGTCGACCGCAAGTTCGCAGGAGTCGACAACGCGCCCCACCTCAAACGGCAACTGCGCGACGAACTCCTGACACAGGCCACAGAGGCCTACCGCGACGGCGGAATCGAGCTGTATCTGAGTCTGCAGCAGGCGGGCCCCCTGACGATTCCGGCCTCCCTCCTGATCACCTTGTTGCGGCCGGCACCTGGCACAGCCCTGCCGGACACGGCCGAACTGGCGAGGCGCCTTTCAGCCGGGATGGAGGGGGAGACCACGGTCACGGAGCTGGCCGCGGGCACGGCGGTCCGTGTCCGCCGGGTGACGGGGCAACCGAACACCCCCGCTCCGCCCGGGGCAGCCGGAAGCCCGGACGAGGTGCTGCCGTCGGTTACCGTGGACTACCAACTCCCCGTGCCCGGCGCCGAGGCGCACCTCCTGCTGACCTTCTCCACCCCGCTCCTGCAGATCGCCGACGCCATGGTCGAGCTCTTCGACGCGGTCGCCGGCTCGCTCACCTGGCTGGACGGTGACGCCACCCATGAGTGACATCCAGACCTGCGGCATCGTCTGTCCGACGGACTGGGTTCCGCTCCCGCTCGATCCGGCGGACAACGTCAAGAGTTGGGCGAAGAGCACCGCGACGGAGCTCTGTGAACGGAGCAGCGCGGCGGGATACGAGCTGGACGGCACGGCCCTGCGAAAAGACCTGCGGGGCTGGGCCGAGGACAGCCGCAGCCGTGGTCCGCTGTACGGCTTCGCCTTCTATCCCGACGGATTCGACACCGCCCTGGCCCTTCTGGAGGTCGAGGTCGTCCGGCCCGACGACACCATCCCCCGTCTCTCTCTCGACTGGCTGGCGGACACCTTCAGCGCACACGACTTCGGGCCCCCGCAGATCTCGCACCCCGAACTGCCCATCGGCCCCGCCGTGCGCCTCCGCCAGAACTTCGCAGCGGAGGGGATGTCCCGCCGCGGTCCCGGAGTGCTGCTCCAGACAGTCACGTACGGTGTCCTCCCGAAGGGCACCGACAACGCCCTTGTGCTCCTGGTGTCCTGGACGGTGCCGGGCATCGACGAGGAGATCGAGGACGCCGCGGACAGCATCGCGCGGACGTTGACGGTGGGCTTCTGAGCCGTTGGCAGCTGGCACGGCACTCCTTCGCCGCCTCGCGTTCAGGCCCATAGCTCGCCCCCCGGCGTTCTGCGTTGCCCGCGTGTGGGTGCCTTCGCGGTTCTTCTCATCGCCCGGTACGCCCAAGCGCATGCCCCGGCACTCGGCGAGGCGGATGCCGGCGTGGGCGGACCTCGGTGTACGGCGGCACCGGATCTACCAGCCCATGGGGCTCAGTTCCCCAGGGTCGGTTCGTCGGATCCGCTGTTGCCTTGTTCTGCTGAGTCCGTGTCGTTTTCAGGAGCGGGGAATGACACCGTCTGTAGGATCGCCACCGTTCCGTCGCAGAACTCGTTCCAGTATTCGGTGGACGCAGTGTGGAGCGTGAAAACGGCGGTGTAGGGGCCCGTCGGGAACGGGATATGGATCTGGATCTGCCCGGTCAGGAGTTGTTTCTCCGTGTGATCGGCAGTGAGTTCCGGTGAGAGCGTCACCTCGCGCATGGTTACGCAGGAAACCGCCGGGCCGCAGGGAAGATCCATCCAGCGTGCGTCGTGGTGCGGATCACGGGACAGGGCGACCAGGATGCCGTGTGCCGCAGTTTCCGGATCTGCATGATCGGTTTCGACCGCTGCCACAGTGAAGGCGCACTGGACGACGCCTTCGTCTTCGGTGGAGAACAAGCCCAGGGCCGAGTACGAAACACCGCTGAGGGCCAGTTGTTCGGCCAGGGCCGCATAGTACGGGGCGGCCGGGGTCCACAGTGCTTCGGCGCCCTGGGAGTAGAGGTCCCGAACGAAGTTGTCGGACAGTGCGGCCCGCGCTTCGGGCTCGGCTGCCAGCGGGAGGGTGAAGAAGCCTTCGGGGACGTCGAACGTCAGGGGAGGGACATCCGCTTCGACCGTTATGAGAGGCGTGGTCACTGGGTTTCCGCTTCCAATCCGGTTTAGAGGTCGCCCTCTTGGAACGGAACGTCTTCGCCGTTGACGCCCATCAGGCAGAAGTCGCTGCTGATTCCGTAGTCGGGATCGATCGTGCCGGTCCTCAGATAGTCGGCGAGGAAGTGGCCGCTCGGTCGACGACTGATCACGAGATCGCCGGGTCCCTTCTGGCGCTTCAGCAGCTCCGCGACGGTCCGCTGTTGCCCCTCTGTCAGCGCGCCGTCGGACAGCAGTTCAGGACTGGTGGCCAGGGGCCGGGTGACATCGTCACGGCAATTGGTGTTCCAACCCGCGAGGCGACTCCATGATCCGTCGGCGAACACAAGTTTGAAGTCCACCTTGTGCTGGCTGAACTTCATCCGTTTCGCGGTGCTGATGTTGGACCGCTCGGTCTCCCACAGGACCTCGTCATGGGGATCGTTCTTGTCGTCCAGCAGCCCGAGGACGAGGACCCGCCGGGTCGTCACCACCAGATGGGTTCGATCCGTGTCGGAACGGCGTCCGGGGTCGAGCTGCCACGGGAGGGTACGGGCGAGGGATCCTGGAGCCGCCCACATGACGGGGAAGTCCTCGACCTCGTTCTCCGGCTCCTCGGGCTGTCCGAGCCGCGAGACGTTTCCTGTGCTGCCCGACCCGGCCAGCGATTCAAGGACCCCGAGGGTCGCGACGAGCAGAGAGCGAGCGCCGAGCTTGCCCGCCTCACGCAGGCGGCTCTCGTTCTTGGTGCGGGCGGTGAATTCCGGACCCGCCGGCCAGCCCGGCAGCTCGTTCTGGATGTCTCGTCGCGTCGTGTCCCGGAACCAGCGCATCCCGGACACGGGGGTGGCGACGCCGGTGGCGAGACTCACTCCGCAGCGCGCGAGCAGGGTCTCGTCGGGGTCAGGCTGCCATCTTGTCATCTTCTCGTGCCTCAATGTGCTGTGGCGGACTGTTGGAGGCTGTCTCCCGGGTTGGCCGAGTCACCGCTGTGCAGGCCGATGCTGATGCCCTTGGGGAGCACCTTGCCTGCCACGTCGATCCCTCTGCCCAGTTTGCTCAACGGGTCGACCGTGAACTTCTCGCCCGCGAGCGCCAGACCCTTGGTACCGAGCCACTGGCCCTGGTGATACCCCGCCTCGGCGAGCCCGGACAGGCGGCTCATCGCACCACTCTCATGGGACAGCAGTCCGAGGTCCTTCCCCGCACCGCCCAGGACGATCCGCCTGCCCAGCAGGCCGATACCACCCTCGACCGATTTTGCCATGTCACCCGTTGCGATCACGTTGAAGGCACGCTCGATGCCGGACACCTTGAAGCCGCTGCCGAATTCCGCGATCCTCTCGGCCGCGGCTGCCTTGCTGGCCACCTTGGCGCCTTTTCCGAGGAGGCCGATACCTGGCAGCAGCCCCAGCGCGTCCGTGCCCATGGTGAGCCAACTGACGTCAGCACCGCTTGCCTTGGCGACCGAGTGCGCCAGCAGCGCCATTCCACTGGTGAGAACCGCCGCAGCACCGAAGATCGCGCCGAGAGGCTCGAAGGGCAGAGTGATGATGGCCAGCACGCCGAGGATCGCAGTGACGTCGCTGAGGATGTCGCCGATTTCCTTGATCAGGTCGGCATGTTCCTTGAGCCAGTCACCCGTGGCATCCCACGCGTTCGCGATCCCGTGCCCCAGCTTGTCCCAGAAGCCGGGCTCGTCGGGGGCGATGTCGCCGGCCTTGTCCAGTTCCTTGCTGACCTGGCGGGCGGCTGCCCGGTAGTCCTCTTCCAGCTCGTGGACCTTCTGGATCACGCCGTCCACGGCGCTGGACGCCTCGCCGAGTTCCGTACTGCCGTCGCTGCCGGCCTTGGCCTGGGCCTTCGCTTTGGCGTCGAGCTTTTCCCCGGCGCTCTTTTCCAGACGGTCCGCGCGGTCCTGGAAGTCCTGGAGGTCGTCGGCCCAGCGATGCAGAGCACGCGATGCCTTGTCGAAGGACTCGTGGCTCTTGCGGATGAGCGGGGTGACGTCTTGGCCGACATACTCGCTGAAAGCGATCGCGGTCTTGCCCTTCCAGGCACCGGTCTCGATGCGCTCCAGCTCTCCGAGCGCCGTACCCAACTCGCCGGCCAGCTTGCCGAGCTGCTTGGCGAGGTCCCGGGTGTCCTCCACGCTCCCCGGCGTGGGGTCCCAGCCTATGTGGGGGAAGGCCGGCCGTTGCCCAGCCACGTCACTTGCCCTTCTGCTGCGGAGCCTTGAGGGACTCGGCCAGGTCCAGGTCGAGCTTGCCGAAGCTCTCGCCGATCTTGTTGATCATCTTCACGGCACCCTGGGTGTGCTTGCCGAGCTGCTTGATGCCGTAGCCCCAGTCGTCGGCGAAGTCCTGTACGTCTTCGACGAGTTGCTTCTCGCCGACGGCCGAGGCGTCCGCGCTGCGAAGCGTGCGGCGGGTGGTCTCCATGCGGTCGCTGATGGACGAGAAGGTCTTCTTCAGGTCCTGGAAGATCGTGTCTTCGAGGCGCAGGTCACTCATGTCGGATTCCGGTCTCCTGGAGCGGCCCGGAGCCAGAACTCCACGGGCCGCTCGCGTCTCATCAGCGGTTGACCGCCTGGATTTCCTTCACGGTCACGTTCTGCTCGTACGTGGACAGGCCGTCGGGCAGGCCCGGCTGCCGTGCGGGTCCGTCGGGGTCGGCCGAGTCCGTCCAGGTCACCTTCCAGGTGATCGACGCCTTGAAGGGGTAGGTGCCGGTACCTGACGAACGCAGGTAAGTGACGTTGCAACCGGCGTCCTTGCTGTCGACCGTGTAGCCGTTGTCGCCCTTGACCAGGTCGTACGTGCACGACTCCGGGTCGGCGTCCGCGGTGCCGGCCTCGACCTTGAGGGCAATGGGGGTTGCGACGGTCGTCGCGGCCATCTGGACGCCCTTGTAGTTGATGCTGGCGGTCGTCCAGACCCGGTCGAAGTTCCCCTCGAACTTCACCCGCGTACCGAGGTTCACCTTGAGCCGGTCCGGGCTCGGGTTCAGCACCACGGGCGGCTTCGGCAACTTCGTCGAGTTGTAGGCGAGTTCGGAGAGGATCTCCGGAGTCAGCTGGTTGGGGTCCGTCTTCGGCTGGGCGGGCGGGACCCAGATCTCCCAGTTGGCCGGGGTCACGGGACAGGCGTCGGTGTAGTTGTCGTTCCGGAACTGCACCTGCCACCACAGGCCCTTGTCGCCCTTGTGGTAGTCCTCGTCGGCGCGCTTCTTCGCGTAGCTCGCGGCCGGTTCCTGGGCGCCCTTGTACGAGGACTTGATGAACTCCTCGTACTCGTCCGGCGTGTACATGGGCTCGTACCAGCAGACGGGGGGCTTCCAGTTGGCGTTGGAAGAGGTCGCCGTGGTGGTGGAGCTGCTCGAGGCAGGTTTGCTCTGGTTGATACGGATGTGGGCACCGATGGAGCCGGGGGCGGAATCCCCACCGGACTCGGTGCCCTTGTCGGGCTGGTTCGGCGGTGCAGCGGTTCCCGTACCGCTCCCATCACCTCGGATGTCGTCCGCGTAGGCCGGGAACGGTGTCCAAAGCGCCAGGACGAGACCGGTTACGGTGGCCACCCGTGCAGCGGGACGAACAGTCCTTGCCCCTACCCCTGCACGCACGAAGCAGCCCCCTTCTTCCAGTTCTGCTGTGTCACTTGCCAGTCGCCGGCCGCGTCTTTCTGAGCCTGGAGGGTGTAGAGGACGAAGCTCTTGTCGCTGGCCTTGGTACGCAGCACCTTCCCCGATTTGATCTCCTTGCCGAACGCCTTGCTTTGGTCCTCGCAGTAACGGGCCGCCGCGGCCTTGCCGTTCACGACATCCGTGACTTCGAAGTCGTAATACCGGTAGTCGCCGGTGACGGTGAGCCCGTCCTTCTTGACCGTCTCGACGCGTTTGGCCCAGTACGTGAGGGCGGCTGCCGCAAAGTAGCGGTTCATGTTGGGGGTCTGGCCGACTCCCTTGGCGAAGGCTTCGATATTGGCCTGGGTCGAGTAGGCCACGTCCCGCAGGATCGCGTCCTTCGTGGCGTCCCCGGTCGACTCTCGATCCACTGTCACCTTGATGTCCGACGGGAAGTCGAAGCTCGGCGCGTTCTTGTCGGCCGAGGCGGAGGCGGACGGTGAAGGGGAAGCCGAGCCTTCCGTGCCGGCCCCCGCGATCTTGTCGTTGTTGCCCTTGGAGCTGTCGTCCCCGCCTCCGCATGCCGTCAGCAGCAGAGCTGCGGTCGCGGCGAGCGCGGCGGCAACGGGCAAGGTGCGGCGCTTCACTGTGGACTCCCCCGTGAGACAGATGTTTGGCAAGGACACCAACGCTATCTGCGGGGTTCTCGATTCGCCAGCGCGAACTTCTTTGTCAACGTGGGCAATATGGTGTGAACCGGATACTGCGTGGCCCGTCCGTTTCCTGATCGTGCTTCTGCGGGCGCGTGCTCAGCCCTCCGACCTGGTCTGCCTCATAAGGTGCTTGTGCACCTCACTGCGCAGCTCCTCGGTGAGGACCGTGAGCCAGGAGCCGTCGCGGAACCGGATGCGCAACAGGCCGCTCTTGTGCAACCCGTCGAGGGGATCCTCCACGACGGCCTCGGTTGCCGGAATGCTGGCAACGACCTGAAGCCGCCTCTCCTGCCGTACGGATACGCGCTTGGGCGGGGCGGCGAGGACGATGCGGTCCTGGGTCAGGGCCAGGACGCGGGTGTGGTGCGACGACTGGCTGTACCAGTGGAGCAGAAATTGGCCGGCAGACCTGTTCCAGTCGCCGTCGAAGACCTGGTCGAGGCGTTGGGCGCGGACAGTGGCTTTGCCCTCCTTGGCCTCGCGCGCCTTGGTCCGGGCCGTGGCGCGCTCCGACGCCGAGGCCTTCAGCCACTCCTCCGCGTCCGCAACCTTCGAGAGAAGGTAGAGAAGCAGTATCAGCGGGGAGAGAAGCCCAATCAGGACCATGCCGAGCGCACCCAGCGGCCTGATGAGTGCGGGTCTGAGCGGTCCGTCGCCGGCTGCCCGGTGCACGTTCTTCGGGGGTGCAGGGATCTTGCCGATCTTGCACCAGGCGGCGGACTCGGCCGGGACACCGAGACGGCTCTGTATGTGCCCGGCCAGGCTCTTCGTGCTCATTTCCGGAGGCTTTCCAGTTCGGCGGTTCACGGCTTGGGTTTCCTGGGCCTCGATGTCTTGGCCATTGCCGAAGGTCTCGTCAGGCAGGTCGCCATGCGCGCCTTCGGGTCCGGTCCAGGTGATCTCCCAGGTGACCGTGGCCCGGAGCTTGTATGCACCGTCACCTGACGACCGCAGGTACTTGATGCCGCAGGGGGGTGGTCAAACCGGCAATGCCGATCGTGTGACGCTTCATGCCCTGCACTGTGCGGCCTCCGTCTGCACCTCGATGTCTTCGGCGGTCCACAGGCCCTGGGCCTCCGGAGAGGCAGTCATGACGATCTCGAAGTGGTAGTAGTCCTTGAGGCTGGGACTGGTCTTGAGGATCTTCTTGGACTTGACCTCCTTGCCGTAGAACTTCGAGTCGTCGTCACAGAAGGAGACGGACGCTCGTTTGCCGTCGGATGCCAAATCGACCTTGCCCTGCGAGTAACGCTGGACCCCGGTGACGGTCCAGCCGCCGTCGACGTACTGCTTGATCTGCTTCTTGGCGTAGGCCTGAGCGGTGTCGCCGGCCGTGGAGTAGAACTTGTACGCCGTGTCCTCCGGGTCCTGCCGGATGATGCCGTAGTTGATGGCCCGGATGAAGTTCTCTGCGTCACTCAGAGCCGCTGCCTCTTTGGCATTGGACGGCTTGGTGATGTCGAACGCCATCTCGAAGTCCGAGGGGAACGTCATCGCCGGACGGTCGATGCCCGCAGCGGCGTCCGATGCGCTCGGCGATGCCGGCGTCTTGGTGCCATCGGTGTCAGCACCCGCGATCTTTTCGTTGCTCTTGGAATTGCCGTCCCCGCCACCACAGGCCGTCAGTAGCAGGGCTGCGGTCGCGGCCGGCGCGACGACAACGGGCAATCTGCGGCGCTTCACTGTGGACTCCCCGTGAGAATGAAGTTCGTCGAGGATGCAGACGCTATCGGCGGGGTTCACGGTTTCGCCAGCGCGAACCTGTGAGACATAAGGGAAAGCCCGGCTCAAGGTGCGTCAACCACCCACCTCTGTGTCCGGCTGTGTCCTCGTGCGTGGGATGGCGAAGGCGGCGAACCGGGTGTGGCAGGTCGGGCTTGCCTGTGTGTGGAACGGAACCGTCGGGAGGGAAGCGTGAACTCTTCCCTCCTTTGCCCCGGTTGCCTCGGTGTTCTGCTGGATTTTTGCCTTCTGCCTGCTTCTCGCGTGCGGTTTTTACGTCTCCCTTGCCCGGCGTCCCTGTCGTGCGCTCCTTTCCCGGTCTTAGGGTCTTTTGCTCGTGCGGATGGTCCGAGCACGGCAGTAACGGGGCGGAATGAGTGACTTGTCGGCTGACTGCGCGGTGTTTGCCCGGTATCTGGGACAGGCTGGGTAATGCACTCGAAGAGTTGGGCAAGGCTCTTGCCGATCTGCCGGGAGAGGTCGGCAAGCTCCTTTCCGACCTCGGAGACTGGATCAAGAGCCATACGGACTGGATCACGGTGGCCGCCTCTGTGGTCGGCGTGATCGCGATCTTCTGCCCGGCGCTGGCTCCGCTGGCCATCGGGTTGAGCGCACTCGCCTTCTTCGCACATGCGGCGTCTTACGGTGTCGACGGACTCTGGCCGCCGACGGGCGGAAACATCGGCAACTGGCTCACGTTGGGCGGAGACGCGCTGGGCATGGTGCCGGGTGTCGGCGCCGCCAAGTCGGGGATCACGGCCGGTTTCGAGGCGGGGCGAGGTGCGGAAGGTCTGGTCGCCGGCACCCGCGTGGGTCTCAAGACGGCCGGCGTCACGGCCAAGAACATCATGAAGGCCGCCGATCCCGTCTCTGCCGTGATCGACAGGCCGGTCATGGCCGTCGCCACGAAGCTCGGCGTCTCGCGCGGTACCGCCCTGACCGTCACGGAGGGGGTGCAGGCTGCCGCCACTCTCGCCTGGACCGCACCCACCGCCTTCAACGCCTACCAGACGACCCCCGGGCGGTACGACGCAGCCACCTGGGGTACCGGGGTGGGCAACGCCACCATGGGAACCGGCGGTGGCAAGTTCGGCGGACTCGTGGCCGTCGGCAGCGCCATCGGGCTGGGTGCCTGGGAGCTGACGGACTGATGACCGGTTACGAAGAGACGGCGACGGCCGGCGTGGTGACCGGTGGCCTGCCGGATGACGCGGTCGGGCCCGACCTGTGGTTCGAACTTCCGCCGGGCTTCACCCCGTTCCGGCTCGACGAGGATCCCGAGTCGCGCATGCTGCGGATGGCCGAGGCCACCGATGTCATGTTCGGCGTCACCGCAACGGCGGAGCAGAAGCTCAGTCTGATCGTGTCGGGTGAATACGTCCTCCAGACCATGATCGCAGCGGACGCCGAGCACGTGTCGAGTTGCCTGGTGCGAATGCCCGACGGGGAGTTGTCCCAGGCGACCCTGTGCGTCCTCGTCGAGAGGCCGGCGGCGGGTCCGAAGCACCAGGACCGACAGAGTTCGGCCAAGCGGACGGCCGTGCAGTGGCGCGACCTGTATCCGGATGCCGAGGTCGGGCTCGTGATGCTGCCGTACGGCATGACCGCTCTCTGCATACGTGACCAGGCGATCCTCATTCCCGGGGCCGTCTTCGGGCTGGGCGACCCAGTCCCCGTCACGGTTCGCCAGGTGCAGTTCTGTGTGCCGTTGCGGACCGGGCCGGGGTCCGCCCTCTTCGTCTTCACCACGCAGGACACCGACCCCGGCCACTGGTCGGCGTACCTCGACATGTTCAGCGGCATCATGAGGTCGCTTTCGACGGACGAGCCGGAGAACGAGCGCCGACCAGGCGATCGGAATCCGGGGGCCGAAGGAACGGAGAGACAGACATGAACGGCGGCGACACCGGTTATGACGAGGCTCGCGGGAGGCGTGTGCGGCACCCCGTCGCTCTCGCGGTCGTCATCGGGGGCTACGCGCTCGCGGCCATTGTGGGCCTGTTCGTCCTGGCGGGCGACTTCGGCCCCGCACTCCTCGTGCCTGTGTGGATCGTCCACGCCGTGATCCTCGTTGTGCTCATCAGGAAGCTGGGGGCGAAGACGTCGAGTACGTACACGATGTTGTTCATCGTGGCCACTTCGGTCATGTCCGTGTACGTGGCAGACATGGCGCGTGACGATCTCACGCTGCAGCAACGCGGCGAGCGGGTCACGGCCACCGTGGTGAAGAAGTGGCGCGACGCGGCGGAGGGCCGCAAGGCGCGTGACTACAACTACACGCTGGAGCGGCAGGACGGTACGAAGGTGCCGGGGCCCGCCATGAGAACTCTGACCGATCTCTATGCCGTCGGCCAGAAGGTGACGGTCATCGAGGATCCGCGCGGCGAGCTCCGGCCGAGGACTCCGGGGCAGGCGGATGCGACAGGTGAGGAACTGGGGTCGCTGGGCTTCGCCCTCGCCGCCCTCGGTGCGGTTGGGTGGACGGCTTGGCAGGGGTCGGATTCGGCCCGGCGGAGGAGCCGTGGCGGCGAGGCACACGGCGCGAACCGGAACCTCGTCGGGACCCGCGGCTCGGGCGCCACACCGGAGGAGCAGGAAGAGCAGCTCCGCGAGGCGCTGCGTACATATCCCGCCGACCGCCGGGGCTATATCAAGGTGCCACCTGAGCAGTACCCCGACGTGACCCGGCAGCGCGCGGCTCGGATCGCCTGGGAACTGGGTCTTCGTGCGGAGGCATCCGGCAATCGAGGGTCATGGCGCTTCGCCGAGAAGGTGGTGGAGGAAGTACCGCTCGACTGACCCCGGAGCCCTCATCCCTGCACACACCTCCTGTCCGCCTTCTTCCAGCTCTGCCGCGTCCCTCGTGATCGTGTCCCTCATGATCGTGTCCTTCGTGGCGTTCCCGGTCGAAGTCCGCTCCACGACCGCCTCGATGTCCGACGGGAAGGCGAAGGCCGGTGCGTTTCTCTCAGCCGGGGCAGAGTTCGAGACCGTTGGAGAGGCCGATCCACCCGCGTTGGTCCCCGCGCTCTTGTCGCCGCTCTCGGAACTGCCGTCCCCCACAGTGGATCCCCCGTGAGAATGAAGAGTGGTGTGGGGTGGTGGGCAGGCCGGGCCGGTTGTGGGGGGCGCGTGGATGCGGGGTGGAGGCGGTGTGGTCCGCCCGGGCGGTGGCCTGCTCCTTTGAGCACCCTTTGCGGTCCGTTGGTTGTAGCCCCGAAAACCCTCGACACACAGTGACCCTGGTCCCCTGCGTCTCGCGGGGCGGCCGGGTAGGCAGGTGTTCACGGGGGTAGTAGTGGCGGATCACGTCAGGGTGTCCACGACCGAGTTGCGGGAGATCAGCCGGTCTGTCGCCAAGTTGAAGTCCAACTTCGAACATGCAAAGGATCTCGTCGACGCGTACGGCTCCGAGATCGGGTCCGGTGATGTGGCCGATGCCCTCGGCGACTTCGCGGACGACTGGAAGAAGAAGCGCAAACAGCTCTGCGACGGGCTGGAGTTCCTCGGGAAGACCGCGGGCGAGGCGGCGAAGGCCTACGACGGGGTCGACCAGCATCTCGCCGACGCGTTGCTCAAGG
The DNA here is from genome assembly GCF_019091475.1 of Streptomyces sp. GbtcB6. Classification (NCBI taxonomy): domain Bacteria; kingdom Bacillati; phylum Actinomycetota; class Actinomycetes; order Kitasatosporales; family Streptomycetaceae; genus Streptomyces; species Streptomyces sp. GbtcB6. The sequence continues at coordinate 86,427 of NZ_JAGXJL010000010.1, forward strand.
CCCAGTCGGGGGACAAGTGAGCGACGACTTCTCCGGGGTCGACTGGCAGACGGCCCGGTACGACGACAGGGAGTTCACGCCGGGGGATCCGTACGAGGTCGCCCGGCTCGGGAAGCGGATCTCCGACACCGCCAGGCTGATCGAGGAGCAGGCCGGCAACCTGAACAACCTCGTCGACGGGAACGGGTGGGACTCCGATGCGGGGAGGGAGTTCACCAAGAAGACCGGCGACACCGTCAAGCTGCTGAGCCAGTCGCATCAGCGGTACGCGGCGGCCGGGGCGGCCCTCGGGTCCTCCGTGCCGTACGAGCCCATCGCTGACACCGTCCGGGAGAACTGGGCCACCGCCCTCAACCACGCCCAGAACCGCGTGCGCTCGGCGCTGAAGAAGGCCGCCGCGGCCGATGCCGACAGCAGTAACTACCAGAAGCAGATCGATCAGCATCCGTCCGGTGACGACAGTCATCCGGACAAGCAGAAACTCAAGCGGCAGAAGGAGGCCTCGGACGGGGAGCTCGACGCCGCGAAACGGGAGCTTCGGGCCGCGCTCGACTACCGGGACACCCAGGCCGGGTACGCCGCCAAGGCGATACGGGACGCCATCGACCACGACGGTCTGAAGGATCCCAAGCACCACTGGTGGGACAACTGGAAGGACTGGGTCGCCGACATCGGGCACTGGGCCGGAGTTGCCGCGGCTGTTCTGGGCGTGCTCGCCCTCGCTCTCAGTTGGGTGCCGGTCCTCGGCGAGGTGCTCGGCGCGCTGGCACTCATCGCCTCGGTCGTCGCTCTGGTCTGCGACACCGTTTCGGCGCTGGACGGCAAGGGCACCTGGCTGGACGTCGCCATCGACGCCATCGGCGTCCTGTCCTTCGGCGCCGGACGGGTCCTGGGAACGACGGCCAAGGAGGCGGCCATGGCCGCCCGGGGCGCCTCCGCGGTCAAGGACCTCCAGCTGGCCCGGGAGATCGGGCTGAATCCGACGGCGGCCCGCGAACTCGCCGAGACGCTCAACGGGGTCAAGCCCGGAGAGATCGGCAAGGCGCTGTCCGAAGGGCCCACGAAACTCCTGCCGCGGATGCGCTCGGTGGTCAAGGAGTCGCTCAACCTCAAGGCGTACGCGACCGACATCCGCGATGCCCCCGCAGTGCACCGGGCGGCCAAGGCCTTTGCGGAATCGGCGCCCGAGCTGTCGGAGATCGCGGACTCCTCGTTCAAGAGCATGGCGGGTCAGGCCAAGGCCTTGTACTACGGCAGCCAGGTGCTGCCGCTCCTGGCCGGCTGGTCGAACCTGGCACACACGCACTCCGACGAGCCGTGGGTCACCGGGCCGAACGCCCTCCAGGGGGCGAAGGAGATTCCGGGCATCGGGGCCGGCGGAACACCGTTCTACAACTGGCACTGGAGCACCAGCGGCTGACCCGGTCGGCTGTCAGGAATCCCAGAGCGGAAAGAGCAAGGATCACGTGGCGAGTGAGGACGAGCGGTCCGTCGACGAACTGTTCGCGGAACTGCCGGAGAAATGGCAGCGGTCGCTGGAAGAAGTGGGCCTGGGGCTGCCGGAGCTGCGCCGCATCGAGGCCGGCCCGGACGGCATGCGGCGGGTACGCACCATCCTCGCCGAGTTCTCCGAGGCCACCGCCAATCCTCGGCCGGCGCGGGCCGGGTGGACCGGTTACGGCGGCGGAACGCCGGTATGGCCGTGGGCCCGGCTGCTCCTGGTGGCCGCCGTATCGGTCGTCGTCTGTCTGCTCTCCAGCCTGTTCATCGGCAAGGCGGCGGCGTTCGTCGGCCTGCTGCTCGGGCTGCCGGTGATCTGGGTGGCCTTCAAGACCCGTGACTCCCGAGGGGCCCCCGTCGCCCGGTATGTCACCGCGGCCGCCTATCTCGTACTGGTCCTGGTCGGCTCGTACTTCGCCAACGCCTGGTACCTGCAGCTGCGCGGGGTGGAGCAGACGGTCACGATCGCCACGCCGACCCATCAATGGACGCACGGGACCCGTGAGACGTACTGCAGGGTCCGGCTGCGGGACGGGTCCGTCCACGAGGTGATCGACAACAAGGAGAACTGTGCCGACCGAGTCGGGCAGACGACCACGGCCGTCATCGACCCGGCCGGTCACTACAAGCCATCCCTCGGCACCAAGTCCGGGATCGGCGGCGTCCTTGAGGGCTACGTCTGCCTGGGCGCCGCCGCGGTGCTTGTTCTGGCACCGGTGACGGTCGTGGCCATGGGGCGGCGCAAGCGGTACGACCAGGCGATCGGGACGGCGGTATGAACGGCGGGACGGCCAGTACGGCCACGGCACCCCCCTCCGACTACCGCCTCGCCGTTCCCGAGGGCTGGGAGCGGATCGTGCTCGATCCCGAGAAGTGGGCGCACCGTATCGACAAGGTCGTCAAGCGCGGTCTACGGCGTACGAAGGCCGGTCCGCAGCTCGAAGCCGCGCTTGCCGACCGGATGCGGGAGCAGGCCGAGGCGGCGCACGCCAACGGCGGTGTCGAGATGTACGTCATGAACCAGCTCCTCGGCCAGGTCCCGGTCTCCGCCGGCCTGGTCGTCACCCTGCTTCGGCCGGCTCCCGGTACCGAGACCGGCGACCTGGGGGACATCGCCCGCTCCCTCGCTCTGCGCGCGACCGCCGAGGACGTCACTCTTGTCGGCCTCCCCGCCGGCCCCGCCGTACGCCACCGCTACCTCCGCCGGCCCGCCGCCGACGACCCCGACGGCAACAAGCTCGCTGTCACGCACCTGGACGTCTACCTCGCCGTCCCGAACAGCGACCAGCGGCTGCTGCTCTCCTTCTCCACGCCGATGGAGCCGCTGGCGGAAGCCTTGGTCGGTCTCTTCGATGCCGTTGCCCGCACTCTGCAATGGATGGCCTGATGCCCGAGTTCGCCGCGTCCACGGTGCGTATGAAGGTGCCCGAGGACGCCGTGTCCCTGCCGGTGCGCGTGGCGGGGGTCGACCTGCGTGCGTGGGCCGCGGAGGCGGCCGCGCGCCACGTCGCCCCGGACGACCCCGACCCGAAGCTGCTCGACGTCCTCGCCGCCGAACTCCGCGAGGCCGCCGCCGACTCCCGTGAGCGCGGTCCGATCACGGCGCTGTCGTACGTCCCCGAGCCGCGTCTCGGCGAACTCGCCCGGATCGAGCTGTCCGCGCTGGTCGCCGACGACACGTACCCGGCCATGACCGTCGACCTCCTCCAGCGCTACCTCGCCGCCCCCACCCCCGTCTCCTACCGTCCGCCCGAGGCCGAGCTCCGTACCCTTCCCGCGGGCCCGGCGGTGCGGGTCCGGCACGCGTACGTCCAGGACGTGGGCCGGGACGGGCTGGGGACGGTGATGGAGACGTGCGCGTACGGCATCCGGGCCGACGAGACGTGGGGGCTCGTCCTGCTGACGTCCTGGCAGGCGCCGGCCCACACCGACGCCCTGTGCGAGCTGACCGACGAACTGGCGCGGACCGTCCGGGTCACGGCCTAGCCGAGCGCTCCCGCTACGGTCGGGCCGCGGTCAGGTGACGGACGAGGGGCTCGCCCTCCAGGGACGTCAGGCGGCACCAGGAGCCGTCCGTGAAGGTGATCCCGAAGTCCCGTCCGCCGACGCTGAACGGGCGCCGCCCGACCGTGGCCACCGTGCTCAGGTCCGTCTCCCAGAGGACTTCCTCCCAGGGTTCCCTGGGATCGCGGAGTCCGCCGAGGACCAGCAGGCGGCGGTCGGTCAGGACGAGGTGGGTGAGGTCCGTGTCGGGACGGCGGGCCGGGTCGAGTTCCCAGGGGAGGGTACGGGCGATCGTGCCGGGGGCCGCCCACAGCACCGGGAAGTCCGTCTCCTCGTTCTCCGGATCCTCGCTCTTGCCCAGCGGGCCGGAACCGCCCGGGCCGCTGCCCGGCGGCACGTTGCCCCCGGAGAGCACGGCGAGGACGAACACCCCGAGGAGGAACACGGCCGTCAGCACCGTCCACACCACCGGGCCGATCCTCGACCTGAGGCGGTATGCCGGGCCTGCCGGCCAGCCCGCCAACTCGTCCTGTATGTCCCGCCGTTCGGTGTCGCGGAACCAGCGCCGGCCCTGGACGCGGTGCGCCGCGCCGGTCGCGAAGGACACCAGGGCACGCGCCACGAGCTCCTCGCCCGCCGGGGGTTGCCAGGAATGCCGCTGAGGCACGGTCACGGTCTGGCATCCTCACGGTCGTCGGGGTCGTCAGCCGTCTTTCGCTGCGGTGAACGCTTCGTCCGGCCGGGTGATCGTACTCGGGCCGCCGTCGGTGCCCGCCCGGCCGACGTGAGCACTTCGTGCAGGCCTCATGGGTGCGCGGTGAGGGCGTCGGGGGCGGCCCGGCCGCGAACAGGGTGTTCTGGATTCGCCGGCGCACAGCCCGGTGTCCCCTGGTGTCCCCCCAATCACAACCGCCGCACAGGGCAACGCCGTTGCAGATCGCAACGACGATTTCGGTGAGGTCAAGGAGTCCGGGCGCGCCTTGAGGGGCTTATGTGCGGCTGATACGGTGCGATCGCTTGACTCTCGCCATGTCGCCGAGTACTCGGCCGGATCGGGCGGTTGGTGTCGAGTGTCCGCTTTTACGGCGTTGACAGAGTGTTCGAGTGTTCGGCAGACAGTTTTCTTGGCTGTAACGGGGAGCGGTTGCGTGAAGATCCAAGAGCGTACGGGGGCGGGCGCCGGTCGTTCCGCCGGTCCGGCTCAGCCTTCGGTCGGTGACCGGCTTCCCAGCGCGCCCCGTGAGCGCAAGCCCGCGCTGGCCGCGCTCGCGGTGCTGCTGATCCTGCTGGGTGCGCTGGGGGCGACGACGCTCGTGCTGCAGGCCGGCAAGCGCATCGAGGTCATAAAGATCACGCAGGAGATCCCGGCCGGCTCGTCCGTGGACGGGAGCAACGTGACCTCCGTCATGGTCGCCGACGACTCCAGCATCCACTACGTCAGGTGGTCCCAGCTGGAGAGCCTGAAGAAGCTCAAGGCCCTGAGCACCATCCCGGCCGGTGCCGTCGCCGTCGGCGAGATGTTCGGCAGCGGCAGCAAGCTTCCCGCCGGCAAGTCCACCGTCGGCCTGGCCCTGAAGGAGGGTCAGTACCCGAGCGGTATCGAGGTGGGCGACACCGTCGCCGCCTACCGCGTCAGCGGCTCCTCCGGCGGCTCGTCCTCCAGCGGTTCGTCGTCGTCCTCCTCCGGTACCGACTCGCTGATCACGGGCAACGCCAGGGTCAGCGCCGTACCGGACGACAAGAGCAGCGGCGAACTCGTCAGCAGCACCAGCTACGCCATCACGCTCACCGTCGACAGCGACAAGGCCGCCGACCTGGCCGACGCCGCGTCAGGCGGCGAGGTCGCCCTCGTCCTCGTGCCCGGCACCGGCAACTAGAAGGCGGCTTCCACCCCATGGCGCTCATCGCAATCGCCGCCGACAAGGGTTCCCCCGGCGTCACCACCGCGGCCGTCGCGCTGGCCGCGGTCTGGCCGCGCCGGGTCCTGCTCGCCGAGGCCGACCCGGCCGGCGGCGACCTGGTCTACCGCAGTGCCGCCGCGCACGGCGGACCGCTCAACCCCAACACCGGCATGCTGTCCATAGCCGCCACGGCTCGACGCGGCCTCGTTCCCGATCAACTCTGGGACCATGTCCAGCCGTTGAGCGGGGGGCTCGAGGTCCTCGTCGGGCTGGGCATCGCCGAGCAGGCCGCCGGGCTCGCCGGGCTGTGGCCCACCCTCGGGCACGCCTTCGCCTCCCTCGCCGACTCCCCGAACGCGCCCGCCGACGTCATCGCCGACTGCGGCCGGGTCAGCGGCGACACCCCGGCCGTCGAGCTGTTCCCGCACGCGGCGCTCGTGCTGCTGGTCTCGCGGACCGAGCCGGAGGCCCTCGCCCGGGTCCGGGACCGTGCCGCCGCCCTCGCGCAGAAGCTGCACGGCGGTCCGCGCGGTGCCGCCGCCCTCGCCACCCCGCTGATCGGCGTGGTCCTGGTCGCCGACCCGTCGAGCTCCGGCAAGCTGGTCAACCAGGTCAACGACATGCTCGTACACGCCCAGACCGGTGCCCGGGTGGTCGGCACCATCGCGGACGACCCCACCGGCGCCGACCAGCTGGCCGGCCGCAAGCGCGGGCGCCTCGACAAGTCCCTGCTCATCCGCTCGGCCCGCAAGGTCACCGCCGACCTCCACCAGCAGTACGGCGCCGCCTGGGCCGTACCGACGCAGGCGCCCCACGCGGGGGCCGGCCGATGACGGCTGTCGACCACCAGTTGGTCAAGCGGTTCCGGCAGGACGCCGGCGACCGTATCGCCGAGCAGCGCCGGCAGGACCAGACGTCCGGTGTCACGCCGATGTCCAACGAGGACGAACGGCAGTACGCCCGCGCGGTCATAGCCCAGATCCTGGAGGAGTACGCCCGCGCGGACATCAACGCCGGGCGCACCCCGCTGGACGCGGAGACCGAGGAGCAGTACGCGGCCGCCGTGCACGCCGCGCTGTTCGGTGTCGGGCGGCTGCAGCCGCTGCTCGACGACCCGGACGTCGAGAACATCGACATCAACGGCTGCGACCAGGTCTTCGTCGGGTACAGCGACGGACGGGAGGCCATCGGGGATCCCGTCGCGGAGACGGACGAGGAGCTCATCGAGCTGATCCAGGTGCTCGGCGCCTACTCGGGTCTGTCGTCACGTCCGTTCGACTCGGCCAATCCGCAGCTCGACCTCCGCCTTCCCGACGGCTCCCGGCTCTCCGCCGTCATGGACGTCACCCGGCGGCCCGCGCTGTCCATCCGCCGCGCCCGCATGGGCAAGGTGTTCATCTCCGACCTGGTGGGGAACGGCACCGTGACGCCCGAGGTCGCGCACTTCATGGCCTGCGCGGTCCGCGCCCGCAAGAACATCATGATCGCGGGGGCCACCAACGCCGGAAAGACGACCCTGCTGCGTGCCCTCGCCAACGAGATCCCGCCGCACGAACGGCTCATCACCGTCGAGCGCGCGCTGGAGCTCGGGCTCGACACCTTCCAGGACCTGCACCCCAATGTGGTGGCGTTCGAGGAGCGGCTGCCCAACTCCGAAGGACAGGGGACCATTTCCATGGCCGAACTCGTCCGCCGGTCGCTGCGTATGAACCCGTCCCGGGTCATCGTCGGTGAGGTCCTCGGCGACGAGATCGTCACCATGCTCAACGCGATGTCGCAGGGCAACGACGGATCCCTCTCCACGATCCACGCCAACAGCTCCAGCGAAGTCTTCAACCGCATCTCGACGTACGCGCTCCAGGCCGCCGAGCGGCTGCCCATCGAGGCCAGCCAGATGCTGATCGCGGGCGCGGTGAACTTCGTCGTCTTCATCCAGCGGCGCAACAACTACCAGACCGGCGGCCGCCTCCAGCGCATGGTCACCTCGGTCCGTGAGGTCAACGGCGTCGACGGCCGGGTGCTGTCCAGCGAGGTGTTCGCGGAGGCACACGACGGCCGGGTCGTACCGCATGCGCCCATAGCCTGCCTGGAGGACCTGATGGCCTACGGCTACCAGCCGCACGGGGCCTGGGGGTGATGTGACATGAACCTGGACTCCCTGGGCTCCATGGGCGGGCTCTTCTCCACCGAGGTCCTCTACTCGCTCGGCTGCGGAGTCGCCGCCGGCGGCGGGCTCGCGCTGCTGATCCTGGCGATCCGCGGTCTGCCCGCCAAGCCCGACCACGAGAAGCAGAAGGCCAACGAACGGGCCGCCGAGCTCATCCGGTTCGCCGGCCAGCGCGGCTCCCTTGCCGCCATCATCGGGCTCGCCGTGCTGCTGATGACCCGCTGGGCGGTGGCCGGCATCGCCGCCGGCGTCCTGGTCTTCTTCTGGGACAAGCTGTTCGGCGGCGCCGCCGAGGAGCGGGCCGCGATGAAGCGCGTGGAGGCGCTCGCCTCCTGGACCGAGTCGCTGCGCGACACGATCGCCGGCGCGGTCGGTCTGGAGCAGGCCATCCCGGCCTCGGCCCGTGCCGCCGCGCCCATCCTGCGGCCGCACCTGGACGCCCTCGTCGACCGGCTGCGCGCCCGCACCCCGCTGCCGGACGCCCTCCAGCACCTCGCCGACGAGATCGACGACGCGTCCGCCGACATCATCGTGGCGGCACTCATCCTCAACGCCCGCCTCCGCGGCCCCGGTCTGCGCCAAGTGCTGGGCGCCCTGGCCAAGTCGGCGCGCGAGGAGGTCGACATGCGCCAGCGCGTGATGGCCCAGCGGGCGTCCACGCGGCGCTCGGTGCAGATCGTCGTCGCCGTCTCCGTCGCGTTCGTCCTCGGCCTCGCCGTCTTCAACCGCGACTTCGTCTCGCCGTACGGCACCGCCGTCGGCCAGCTCGTCCTCGCCCTGGTCTGCGGGCTGTTCGCGCTCGGCTTCTGGTGGCTGCGCAAGCTGTCCACCATCGAGACCCCGGAACGGTTCCTGGTCCGAGACCAGTCCTCCGTGCAGTTCGTACGACCGCCCCGTACCGCTCCCGGCCAGCAGGGTCCGCCTGGTCAGCAGTCGCTGCCCACCGAGGAAGGAGTACGCCGGTGAACCTCACGATGCCGATCGTCGTCGGCGTGATCCTCGGACTGGGCGTCTACGCCCTGATCCGTGCCCTGATGCCGTCCAGGCGCAGCGCGGTCGCACAGGTCGCCCGGATCGACGCGATGCGGGCGCGCGGCGCGGCCTACGAGTCGGCGCGGCCGACGCAGGACACCGGCCGGTTGGGCTCCCTGCGCGCCGAAGTCGGCGCACGCGTCGCCGAGTTCTACCGGGAGCAGGGCTGGGAACAGCGCTCGCTCCGCGCCGACCTCGCCGTCCTGGACCGCAGCTGGGAGAAGTTCCTGGCGACCAAGGTGCTGCTCGCGACGGCCGGCCTGATCTTCGGGCCGTTCCTGTTCGCCGTCGTCTACACGATGGGCTTCGGGCACAGCCCGGTCATCCCGGTCTGGCTCTCCCTGGCCTGCGCGGCCCTGTTCTTCTTCCTGCCCGACCTGGAGGTACGACGGGACGCGGCCGAGAAGCGCCGGGACCTCAGGCGGGTCATCGGGGCGTACCTCGACCTGGTGTCGATGAGCCTCGCCGGCGGCCGCGGCCTGCCCGAGGCCCTGATGGCGGCCGCCGAGGTCTCCGACGGCTGGGCCAACCAGCGCATCCGCAACGCCCTCGCCGACGCCCGGATCACCGGCGTCAGCCAGTGGCAGGCGCTGGGCGCGCTCGGCGAGGAACTCGGCGTGGAGGAGCTCAAGGACCTCTCCGCCTCCCTCGCCCTGGTCGCGGACGACGGCGCCAAGGTCCGCGAGTCCCTCGCCTCCCGCGCCGAGACCATGCGCCACCGCGAACTCGCCGAGATCGAGGGCAGCGCGGGCGAGAAGTCCCAGTCGATGCTCGTCGCCCAGCTGCTGCTGTGCGCCGGCTTCCTGGTTTTCCTGATCTTCCCGGCGGCGATGCGGGTGTTCCAGGTGTGAGCTGACGTGAGCTGATTCGAGAACCTTCGCCTACTGCTGTTTCGAGAGGACAAGTCATCATGAACACACGGAACTTCAGCACCGGGATCCCGGCGGTGGACTTCCTGGTCACCTTCCTCCAGGGCCGGGTGCAGCGCGCCCGCTCCGGCGAACTCGACCGCGGCGCCTCCGCTGTCGAGTGGGTCATCATCTCCGCGGTCGTCGTGGCGATCGTCGGCGTGGTGGCCGCCATCATCAACGCCGCGCTGAGCGACGGCGCCAAGAAGGTCGGCGACTGCATCAAGGGCGCCAACGCCAGCGGAACCTGCTGAGCGGACGAGCGCGACTACGACGGGGATGACGGGATGACGGGGGTGACGGGGATGTCTGCGGGCGTGAGCAGTGGCCTGCGCGGCTGGGTACGCCGCCGTGCCGCCGCCGCGCGCGGTGACTCGGGCATGACGGCGATCGAGTTCGTGTTCCTCACCCCCGTCCTGTTCTTCATGATCTTCGCGACGGTGCAGTTCGCGCTGTACTTCTTCGCCGACCACGTGGCCCAGGCGGCGGCCCAGGCCGGCGCCCGCAAGGCCCGTGCCACCGCCGACGCGGAGCCGGGCGCCTGGCGCGGCGAGGCCCAGGACGTGGTCGACTCCTACATCAGCCAGCTCGGGCCGCAGCTGGTCCTGTCGCCCGACGTGAAGATGCTCCAGCCGGAACAGACCACGGTCGGCGTCGAGATCACGGCCCGCGTGCCGACGGTGTTCCCGGGCCTGGACCTGACGGTGCACGCGCAGTCGTCGGGACCGGTGGAGCGGTTCGTGGAGGACAGGAACTAGATGTCCTCCGTGCAGAAGAGAGCTCTGGACGACGACCGGGGGCTGTCCACCGTCGAGGTCGTCATCCTCGCCCCGGTCATGATCCTGTTCATTCTCGTCCTGGTCGCCTTCGGCCAACTCGTCGACGGGCGTGGGGCGATCGACGGCGCCGCGCGGGACGCGGCCCGCGCCGGGTCCATCCAGAAGGACCACGCCACGGCCATGTCGGAGGCCCAGAAGGCCGCCGAGGCCGACCTGTCGGACGTCTGCTCGGGGCCGGTCTCCGTCGTACAGACCAGCGCCGGCTTCCAGTCCGGCACCATCTTCACGGTCGAGGTGAGCTGCGAGGTGAGGGGTCTGGCGATGCTGGGCCTGGACATCCCGACGACCCTCTCCTCGACGTTCTCCTCGCCCCTCGACCCGCTCCGGAGGGCGGCATGAGCCTTGCGGTGCTGCGCAGTTGGTGGACCGCGCGCCGGCTCCGGCTCGACGACCGGGGCTCGGGCGCCGGTGCGGTCATCATCTTCGCCCTGGTCTTCCTCACCCTGTCCGCCTTCGTCATCGACGGCGGCCTGTCCATCTCCAAGCGCGAACGGGCCGCCGACATCGCGGAACAGGCGGCCCGTTACGCGGCCCAGGACATCGACCTGGACAAGCTGTACGAGAACCAGGGCGACGCGCCGATCAACTTCCAGGACTGCGACGCCCGGGTGAAGACCTTCGCCCGCGAGATGGACATGTCCACCGCCGACATCGCGGGCACGCACTGCGTCGCCGCCGACGCCCAGCAGGTCCAGGTCGAGGTCCAGTTGACGTACGAACCGGTCTTCACCGGCATGTTCTACGGCGGCGCGATCGTGGTACACGGCCAGGCGACGGCCGAGAACGAGGTCGGCTAGGCGGGTCCGTCGATATTTGCTGCGGTTCGACAGCGCCCCCGAAGGGGCGCGGGGCCGTATCCGATATGCGGCTACCGCCGCGTGGGCGCGACCAGCCACGACGACGCCGCAGACGGCAGACGGCAGACGGCAGACGGCACATCGCGGCACTTCCAGCGGAGCGCTCAGGCCTCGGGGTCGGAGGCGTCGGAGGCGGTGCGGCTGCTGTGGCCGTGGGTACGGTCCTTGCCGTTGCCGTTGCCGTTGCCGTTGCCGTGACCGTGCTGGGGTGGGCAGTCGTCGTCGGGCGGCGTGACCGGATCCGGGTCGGCCGGTGCCGGGGCGGGGTCCGTGACGGGCGGGGGGTCCACGGGAGTCGGGTACACCGGGTCCGCCGGGGGAGCGGGATCGGTCGGCTGCGTCGGCTCGGTCGGCGGTGCCGGGGGAGTGGGCTCCGGGTCCGTGGGCGCGGCGGGCGGTGTCGGCTCGGTGGTCACCGGGGGAGTGCCGCTCCCGTCCCCGTCGCCGTTCCCGTCGCCCCCTGGGGTGTTCCCGCCGGGATCCGCCGTCGAGCCGCCGTCGCTGCCGTTCGACGCCGGCGGTTGCGTCGCGGGCTCGGACGGGGAGACGACGGCCGCGGCGGTACCGCCGTCGTCCGCGTTCTGCTGCCGTACCGGCTCCCCCTCGCCCTGTCCGGGTGCCGTCGTCGGCCGGATGGCGGGCTCGTCCTGCGGGACCACCGGCTGTTCGGCCACCGGTGCCTGTGTCACCGGCGCGTCGGCGACCGGTGTCCGCTGGGCGGGGACCGAGGGGGACTGGCCGGGGCCGAGTATCAGCACCAGCGCCGCCGCACCGGCCGCCATCGCGCCCGCCGCGACCGCCAGCGGCGCCTTCGTACCGCCGACACCGGTGGCCTGCCGTACGCCGTGCAGCAGCCCGCTCGCGCCCCCGCCCGCGTGACCGCCCGCCGCGGCCCCGGCCGCGGTCAGGGTCAGCAGGAACTTGCCGGCCGTGCCGCCCACCGCGAAGACCAGCAGGGCCGGGCCGACGAGGGCGGGGAGCCGGTCGTTGGCGCTCATCAGCGCGGCGAGCCGGGTCCGGCAGTCCGCGCAGGTGTCCACATGGCCCAGCAGGCGGTCGGACTGACGTTCCGTCGCGGCGCCCCGCACGTACGCGGGCATCCGGCTCCAGTGGACCTGGCAGGCGGGGTCGTCCGGGGCTCCGGTCTGGGTACGCAGGAAGGCCTGCCGCATCCCTTCCCGGGCGCGGTGCAGCAGTACGGCGGTGGCGCCCTCCTTGGTGCCCAGCTGCGGACCGATCTGCGCCAGCGGCTGGCCCTCCGCCTCGGCCAGCCACAGGGCCTTGACCCAGCGTTCGGGCAACTGGGCCAGGACGCGCACGAGCAGGTCGACGGCGGAGACCTGCTCGGCGGGGTCGTCGCCGTGGTGGCCGGACTCGGCCTGCTCGTCGGCGTGCGGGTCGCGGGGCGTCTCGCGCGCGGCACCGTTCGCGGCGTACGCGAGATGCCGGACGGTCGTCGTCAGGTACGCCGACACGTTGTCGATCCCGTGCCCCTCGGCCAGCCGCCGCCAGACCCTGAAGTGCGCCTCGGCGACGAGGTCTTCGGCGAGCCAGGCGTTCCGGGTGAGGGAGCGGGCGTACGCGACGAGGCGCGGCTGCTGTTCCTCGTAGATCCGGGCATAGGCGGTGGCGCTGATCACTGCAGAGGAACCGTCGTGCATGGCGGAACGCTCCAGTTGCCGGCTGTGGGGCGGGAGAAGGTTTGTCAGAGTAGATGACGAAACTTTCAAGCAAAGTTTCAAGCCCACCGGAAAGTGACACATGTCACTCAAGTCACTTGTGTTTTCGGCGTAATGAGCCCGTCGCCAGGCGCTCTCACTTGTACGACGGCCCACCACGCACCCCCCCCCGGAGACGACCCGTGCCCATCACGCTGGAGCAGCCCACCGGCGCCCGCCTGCTCACCGCCGACGAACAGGAGGTGGCGGTCCCCGCGACCCTCCGCTACACCTCGGCCGACCCGCAGGCCGTGCACTTCGTCTTCCCGCCGTGGATCTCCCTGGACGGCGAGGAGGTCACCTGGACCTTCGCGCGGGCCCTGCTGGAGGAAGGCCTGGAGGGCCCCGCCGCGCTCGGCAACGTGCAGGTGCGCCCGTACGGCCCGTCGCGCACGGTCGTGGAGTTGCGCGCGGAGGAGGGCGTGGCGGCGATCAGCTTCCCCACCTCGGCCCTCACCCGCTTCCTGCTGTCGTCGCTCCGGGTGTGCAGCTGAAAACGAGGCCGGCGGGGGCGGATGACCGCGAACCGGGGGATGGCGGGGGATTGTGCGGGGTGTGTGGAGGGGGCGTGTACGGGCCGGGTGGTGGCAACTCCGGTCAATGGTGCACCGGTTGGTGAAAGGGGATGATTCAGGCGGCCGTTCGCCGTTCTTCCCCTTCGACGCTGTCGGTCCCAGTCAATAGGATCGTCAGGGGGACCTCGACAGGCTCGGTGCGCCCCCGGCCCACTCCTTCCACACACGACCCCGGGACACCCGCCATGGCGCGACGCAGCACATCAAGCTCGACGGGAAGACCGACGGGGACCGCTCCGTCGGGTCCGCGTAACCGGACCCCGCAGCCGGTGCGGTTGCGGCGGCGTACGTTCGGGGACGTCGTCAAGGCGTTCCTCGCCTTCGTGGTGCTGCTCGTCCTCGTCGTCGGCGTCCCCGGCGCCCTCGCCGTGACCGTCGGCTGGCCGCTGCCGCGCACCGCGCCCAGCATGGACTGGCTGTCGCAGCCGATCGGCGTCGAGACGTTCCTGTACGCGCTGACGGTCGTCGTCTGGCTGGCCTGGGCCCAGTTCACGGCCTGCGTGCTCGTGGAGGTCAAGGCCGCCGTCTCCGGCGTCGGCCTGCCCGGCCGGGTCCCCGGCGCCGGCCCCAGCCAGCTGCTCGCCCGGCAGCTGGTCGCCGCCCTGCTGCTGGTCGGCGCCACCGCCGCCAGCCTCACCCCGGGCCTCTCGCAGCTCGGCCACAGCATGGAGGGCAACCAGAAGGGCACGGTGGCCGCCGCCCAGGCGACCCCCGGCATCCTCGCCCAGCAGCAGGCGCAGGCGAAGAGCACCGCCGCCGCCCTCGCCGAGCAGGCCGGCCATGTCTCCGCCCAGGCCGAGCACGGCTCCACCGCCGCGCACGGCGCGACGAAGTACTACCGGATCCAGCCGCCCGAGGGCCGCCACCACGACTCCCTGTGGGAGATAGCGCAACGCCACCTCGGCGACGGCCGCCGGTACAAGGAGATCTACGAGCTCAACAAGGACCGCATCCAGCCCGACGGCTCCCGGCTCTCCGAGGCGAGCCTCATCCGCCCCGGCTGGATCATGGAGATGCCCGGCGACGCACACGGCGGCGAACTCGTCGAGAACCCCGACGCGCACGTCTCCCCGGAGGTCCAGCAGCAGATCGGCGACTACGCGAAGACCGGCGACCACGCCCAGCACCAGCAGCAGCACCAGGAGCAGGGCGGCGGACAGCACGCGGACCAGGACGGCGCCACCGCCCAGATCACCGTGCCGAGCCAGCGCCCGGCCGGCGACAACACCGGCACCCCCGCCGCACACGGGACCTCCGCGCACTCCTCCGCTTCGTCCTCCTCTTCCTCCTTCGGTCTGTCCGAGGCCCTCCTCGGCGCCCCCCTCCTCGCCGCCGGCCTGCTGGCCGCCCTCGGCCTCCGGCGCCGGCAGGCCCTGTGGCAGTCGGCGCTCGGTGCCGTAGGCGGCCGCCGCGGCATGGAGCCGCCGATCCCGACCGGCGACGCCCAGGACGTACAGGACGCGCTGCTGGTCGGCGCGGACCCGGAGGGCGTACGGCTGCTCGACCGGTCGCTCCGCGCACTCGCCGCCGCCCTCACCGCCGAGTCCCGCTCGCTGCCCGTCGTCTACGCGGCCTGGCTCAGCCACGGCGATCTGCATCTGCAACTCGCCCAGCCGGCCGGCAAACCCCCGGCGCCCTGGCAGCTCGGCCAGGACCAGACGTTCTGGACGCTGTCCCGCGCGGACGCCGAGCGCTACGAGGACACCGACGCCGCGGCCCCGTACCCCGGTCTGGTCAGCCTCGGCACCATGGACGACTCGCGGCTGCTGCTCAACCTGGAGGCCGTGCCCGGCATCGTCTCGCTGAGCGGCCGCGAGGCCGACCGGGCCGCCGTGTTCGCCTCCGTCGCCGCCGAACTCGCCACCAACGGCTGGTCGGACCGTATGACCATCACGCTCGTCGGCTTCGGCGCGGACCTCACCCCGCTCGCCCCCAACCGGCTGCGCCATCTCGACGACGTGGAGGCGCTGTTCGAGACGATGGAGGCGGAGACCCGGCAGCGGCGCGGCGCGCTGGGCGCCGCCGACCACCACTCGGTCCTCACCGGCCGGACCGGGCCCGCCCAGCACACCCGCTGGGCGCCGAACCTGGTCCTCCTCGCCACCCAGCCGTCCGCCGAGGACGCGCTGCGCCTGGCCGAACTCGCCGCGGACGCCAGCCGGCTGGGCATCGGCTACCTGGTCGGCACCGAGAGCGACGACCTGGCCGGCGCCGCCTGGGCGATGGAGATCACCCCGGACGGCAGGCTCCTCGCCCCGCTCCTCGGCCTCGAACTCCAGGCCCAGCTGCTGCCCGCCGTCCAGCAGCGCGCGGTCGTCGAACTCTTCGTGGAGGCCGACCCCGAGCGCGACCCGGACGGCCCCACCACCACCCCGCCGTTCCTCGTCGACATCAGCGAACAGGGCCGTCCCGCGGTGTACGCGCGGCTCGTCGGGCCGTACGAGATCATGGGCCTGGACGCCCCCGACGGCGAGCGCAGCGCCCTCCTCCACGAGGCGCTGGCGCTGCTCCTCCTGCACCGCGAGGGCGTGCACCCGCGCGTGCTGTCGTCCGCGCTGTGGCCGCGGGGCGTGCCGGAGGACGTCCGCGACGCCCTCCTGGAGCGGCTGCGCGGCTGGCTCGGCACCGACCCCGACGGCGGCGCCCGGCTGCGCTCCGACGCGGCCGGCCGTCTCACGCTCGCCAAGTCGGTCGTCTCCGACCTGGACGTCCTGCGCTCCCTGTACCACGAGGCCACCCAGGGCAAGGGCGTCGACAGCCGGGCGGTCCGCGGCCGCCTCCTCACCGACGCGCTCGTCCTGGTGCGCGGCCCGCTGCTCGCCGACCGCGCGGAGGGCCGCTACCGCTGGCTCACCCACGAGATCATCGACGCCCAGCTCCCGCTCCTCGTCGCCGACATCGGCCTCGCGCTGTCCGCGTTCCACCTGGAGAAGGACCGCGCGGAGAAGGCGATCGAGGCGCTCGGCGCGGCGCTGCGGACCGCCTCGGCGGACGAGCGCCTCTGGAACGAGCTGCTGCGCGCCACGCACGCCACCGGCGACCCGGACCGGCTGCGCGCCCTCGCCGCCGACCTCGTCACCCGCAGCGGCGCGCGCGGCCTGCCCCCGCGCACCGAGGCCCTCCTCGACGAGCTCCTCCCGACCTGGCGCGACGGCGCCGCCGCGACGGGATGACGACCGCCCTGGACCTCGCCCTCCCGGCCGCCGCCGCCCTCTGGGGCGCAGCGGCCGGGTCCCTGCTGCCCCGCGCCGCGTACCGCTTCTCGGCCCCGGCGGGGGAGGACTGGCGAAAGACGTGCCCGGCGGGCCACCCCATCAGGGGCTGGCTGGGCCCCACACACTGCCGCGACTGCCCGACAGACTCCCCGGCCCAGGCACCCGCACCCACCCCCGACGACGAACCGGTGGCCGCCGACGGCGAGAACGCCCCACAGGGGCCACCCGCACCCGACAACGAAACTCGCACGGGTGATGCGGGTGGGAGCACCAAATCCGCAACCACCCACGCACCCGCACCCGCACCCGCCCCCCTCGCCCTGGCCACCGCCCTCGTCTGCGCAGCCCTCGCCCTGGCCACGGGCACCCGCCCCGAACTCGCCGTCTGGCTGCTGCTGGCCCCCGTCGGCGTGCTGCTCGCCGTGGTCGACTTCCGCGTCCAGCGCCTCCCCGACCCCCTCACCCTCCCCTTCGCCGCCGCGGCCCTCGCTCTCCTCGGCGTGACCGCCCTGCTCCCCGAGCACGCCGGCGACTGGCTCACCTCCCTCTACGCGGCCCTCGCCCTGGGCGGCGCCTACTTCGTCCTCTTCCTCATCAACCCCGGCGGCATGGGCTTCGGCGACGTCAAGCTCGCGCTCGGCGCGGGCGCCGCCCTCGGCTGGTACGGCTGGCCCACCGTGCTGCTCGGCACCTTCGCCGGCTTCCTGTTCGGCGCCCTGTACGGCGGCGCGCTCGTCGTCGTACGGCGGGCCGGGCGCAAGACGGCGATCGCGTTCGGACCGTTCCTGATCGCGGGAGCGTTCGCGGGGCTGCTGGTCGGCGCGTACAGCGGCGTCTAGTTTCCGATGTCCTTTTCTCGGATGTACGGGCGTGCTTGCGTTGTCCTGCCGCGTGGCCCACTGCCTGGCGGGGGTACGAGGCCTGTCCCTGCAGACCATTGCCGAACCGTGAGCACTCGACTCGGCCGCAGTCTGTCCCGGCTTGCGGACAGAATGTGACGGACGCCGGTATTTCGCCCACCCGGGGGCCCCACTGACCGTCCTGCTGCATAGCGAATTCGCGATCCACAGGTCGACATGGCCCGAGCGCACCCCAACAAGATCGTGTGACGAGCTCGTGGGAGGTTCCCCGGATCCGGAAGAGCTGCACTGGATCCTGACCCACACCGCGCGTGGGGGATGGATTTCATAAAGAAAGGGGCCGTACCGCCCGAGAAGTGCGCGTCGGCCACTTCTGCGAGGATTCCTGAAGGCGGCTTCGTCCGTGACCTCGGGCGCTGTTGATGATAATCGGTCAGTCGATTCACGCCACGAGGGCCGAAATTTGCCGACTGGCCTTGGTCAATGATTCCGTTGCCGTGACTGGCAGGGAACACTCGGCAAGGTGGGCGCAGGCCGTGGCGTCCGACCCGGCCACGTGACGAGACCAGGCCAAGGATTCCGCAGGTCGCGTCGGTGTTTCATATGCGATCCCGGGTGAGACCGCAGGGTTCGGGTGACACCCCGCCGACAGGGTCTCCGGCAAACTGGTGGGGGCCGGATCCCCGCGCCGCTCGGTGGAGCGCAACCGCAGATTTCTCGCCATATTCGAGGATGCGGTTTATAGCTGTGGTTGCCGGCGAAGTGGGTCGAGTAGTCATACAAGCGGTGCGGGACGTGCTGTAGTTGAGTGGTTGACAGGTCCTGTGGGTAATCAGGTACCGTCGACGGTCAAGCGGGGGCAGAACGGGGATGAACCGGGGGTTCGGGGTAAGGGTCGGCACTAGTTGTGCGACCGCAGTACCCCTTTACTTGAAAGCCTGTGCTCTCTCATCTGTTCGACCGCCTGGGTAAGCAGTAAGAACATATTCGAGCGAGTGCGAGCATTTCGGGGAGTGGTCGTCATCGTCGGGTGTCTCTGGTGAGTGCAGGCAGTCCGGAGAATCATCAGAAGTCGGATTCTCTTTCATTGGCGTTGTCCGGCGAGAGACCGACTCGTGAACTAGTCTCACGTTTCACGGGGATTGGTCTCGTACGAGGTGAGTATGTTTTCCGGGCGCTGGAGCTGTATCCGACGCATCCAGTTGCACAGGAACAGCTGTTCGCCTATCTCGACGAGCTCTTTATGCTCTCGTCGGGGCCGGTCGTCTATCGCACGATGGAGGTCACGGCGGCCGAGGCGAACACCCTCAAGGGCGTCGAAGAGGTAATCCACGAGGATGTCCACGCGCTCATGGGCGTGCGCGGAGTGCGCCGTCACATCAGGCATCCGGCCAGTCTCTCGGCAGAGCTGCAGGTGTTACGTGAGATTCACCGGCGCCACCCGAACCTGATCGTCATCGCCCCTTTCGTCTCCGCTGTGGACGAGTACCTGTGGTTCCGGGACAAGGTGCTGACGGAAGTGGGGCCGGACTGCCGAGTGGGAACGATGATCGAGACGCCGGCCGCCGTGCTGGACGCCGCGTCACTCATCGCCGCCGGTGCACGACACGTCGTTGTCGGCACCAACGACCTGGGCAGCCTGCTGGCGGCACGACCTCGGGTGCCGGACGTCAACACCGAACTGGGTCCGGGGCTGGCCCGGGCGCTGAGCCTCGTCCGCGAGGCGAGCGTCGCAGACGATTACCAGATGCACGTGGCCGGCTACCTGACGCCGCCACTGATGGAGGCGGCGCTGCGGAGCGGCGCCGACACGTGTGTCGTGCATTACTCCGACCTGCCGCGGCTGCTCGGCGAGGCGTACGCCGATATCCCGCACTTGGACCATCTTGCCGAGGTCAAGAAGCGGA
This sequence comes from Streptomyces sp. GbtcB6, assembly GCF_019091475.1. Lineage (NCBI taxonomy): Bacteria > Bacillati > Actinomycetota > Actinomycetes > Kitasatosporales > Streptomycetaceae > Streptomyces > Streptomyces sp. GbtcB6. The sequence continues at coordinate 105,910 of NZ_JAGXJL010000010.1, forward strand.
CGCGTGCCGCGATTGCCGAGCAAGCGAGGAACAACCGGGCCGAAGGGTGGAACGAAGATGTGCGGTCTAGCAGGATTGGCGACTCTCGGATCGGTGGATTCCCGGTCGACCGACCATGAACTGGAAGCGGTCAGTGCCATGCTCGACGCGCTGAGCCGCCGCGGCCCCGACGGACGGGTCATGGTGCGCGACAGCTCCGCGATCATGGGATTCACTCGACTCGCCCTGGTCGCACCCGAGGACGGCGATCAGCCGTTTGTGTCTGCGGACGGCCAGATCGTCCTCATGGCGAACGGCGAGGTCTACAACCATCGCGAGCTGGAGGCGTCGCTGCCGGATATTCGGCTGCGCACCAAATCGGACTGCGAAATCCTGCTCCACTTGTACGAGCGGAGGGGGCTGGACTTTCTTGACGATGTGTGCGGGATGTTCGCGCTGGTCATTCACGATCGCCGCCGCGATGAAGTCATCTTCGCGCGGGACCGATTCGGCATCAAACCGATGTACCACGCGGTCTCGGGTGGTCGGCTGGTCTTCGCCTCGGAGCTGAAAGCAGTCGCCCGCTCGTCCCGGATCGACATGCGCTTCGACTGGGACGCCGCTCTGCACAACCGTCAACTGGCGGCCGAACCCTCGCTCGCGCGCAACAGGTTGGATTCGTTCGTCGTCGGCGTGCACGCCACCCCCGCCGCGACCATCGAGACGATCGACCTGCGCAGCGGCGCCATGACCTCCCGGCGGTACTGGCAACTCCCGGACTTCGGCGGTTTGGACGTGCCCGTCGACCTCGACCGGGACTTCGCAGCGGAGTATCGCGCGCTGGTGGCCGCGGCGGTTGCCGACTGCGCCACGGCCGACGCGGACGTCGGTCTCCTGCTCAGCGGGGGCCTTGACTCCGCCGTCGTGGCCGCGCTCGCCGCGCGTGCGGGCAAGACTTTCACGGCGTTCAGCGCGGTCACGCCCGGCACGCTGATGAACGGGGACGCCGAGGCCGCTCAGCGGCTGGCCGCGAGCCTCGGGGTGGACCTGCGCCTGGTGGCCCTGCCGCCTCGTCTGTACCCGACCGCGGGGGAGTGGCTGCAGCTGCTGGCCGGTACGGAGACGCCGTTCTGCGGGCCCGAACAGTGGTTCAAGCACAACCTGTACATCGAGGCCAAGCGCACCAACCCGGCTCTGAAGGCCATGTTGCTCGGCCAGGCGGCGGACGAGTTCAACGGGGGATACGCCACTGCGATCGCCAACGCCGACGACTGGCCGATGTTCGAGCAGGCGCTGCACAGCATGAGCCAGAACACGCGCCTGCTGTCCGACGGCCGGCTCAACGGATGGCAGGGCGGTGCGGGCTCGTACCTGCGGTCGGTGGCGGAGGGCGACGGGGCCCGTCACTACGCGGACTTCGTGCGGACGAAGTACGAGGACATCCAGCAGTACAACAACTGGCACGAGGACCGCGTCGCGGCGATGCACGGTGTCGAGGCACGGGTGCCGTTCCTCGACCACCGGATCATCGAACTCCTGGGCCGCATTCCGCGCGCGCGGCATGCGGAGCTGCTGTGGGACAAGGCGATCGCTCGGCAGGCCTTCCAGGACGTCCTGCCGAGCGGTCTTGCGGATCGCCCGAAAATCTCGTTCTACCGCGGTGTCGGTGAAGGGCTCGTGCAACAGCAGACCCTCGCCATGCTGACCGGCGAACGCCGGGCCCTGCTGGAACGCGCCCTGGACAGCGTCGGTGGCAAGGAGCACCTGCGGCCGGACGCCATCGTGTCGGCCGTCGGCCGGGCCGTCGACGGCGATCGCGGTGTGGACGTCGATCTGCTGCTGCGCCTGGTCAACATGGCGCTGCTGGACGACATCGTCGCCTCGGGCTTTGCGGAGTACGAGTTGGATCCGCCGGCCTATTCGACGGAGGAGCCCGCGCTGGTGGAGACGGACCTCGACACGTCCAGGCACTCGGTGTTCCTCGGCCTGCTGGGCGGTGTCGACACCTTGGTGCGGACCGCTCCCGGTGTCGACTTCGCGCGGTCCGACGACAACGTGACGCTGGTGATCGTCGACGGCACGATCGAGTACACCGTCGACGAAGACGAGCGGTGGATTGTGGAGTTGCTGCAGCGGGCCGTGGAGACCACGTCGGTCTCCGACCTGGTCGACGGGTGCGCGGGGCCGGAGCGGACACGGGTTGAGCTGCAGGTCGACGAACTGATCGCCGGTGGCCTGCTCCAGTGTCCGGAGGTACTCCGATGACCGGGCGACTGGAGCAGACGCTGACCGTATTCGCCACGGACCTGCCGGATCCGCCCACGGTCTTCGAAGGCGGGTCCACGGTGCGCGGCTGGGCCAACCAGCACAGCGACCGCGACCTGTACGCGATCTTGCCGCAGGTTCACGAGCCCGCCGACGGGCTGTTCACGAAGATTCCGTGCGGTGCGGCCGACGGCCACTTCTACCGGCGTGCGCTGGCGGACGGCGACGACGTCGGGGACCTGCAGGTGTGGCGGGAGACGCAGGTGGAGTCGCTGTTTTCGGCCATGCACATCAGTGAGGTGCACGAGAACCGTGCGGTGGGTGTCACGCTGACGAACTACGAGGTCGACTTCCTCGGCCGGCTTTGGCACGGTCAGCCGATCAGCGGAGGGGACAACGTCGCGCGGTGGCAACGACGCCTGCACGCCTCCGACGCCCGCCAGGTCATGGCCGACCGATGCCTGCGGCTGTCGGACAACGCGGTCGAGGACGCTGTCGGCCAGTTGGAAACCGGTGATATCAAGAGCGCGACCCTCGCGACGCTGCGCGCCCACGGGCACTCGGTGGACGCGGCTTTGGCGGTGTGCGGGGAGTTCAGCGCGTCCAGCAAGTGGCGCGCCCGCCGGGTCGAGGAGGCTCGGCCGACCCAGTTCACCCTGGACGAGTACTGGGCGGTCGAGACCTTGCGCGACTATCACAAGGACCCCGAGGCCTGGATCGAGAGCGTGCTCGTGACCTGTCAGAACATCGCCGCGTCGATCGAGCTGTGACCGCGATGGCAGGGCAGTTCAGGCGCACGCTGCGGACCCGGTTACGGCGAGTCGACGGGGTGCTCCACCTGACGCTGGACGACCGGGACATTGCCCTCGACGAAACCGCCGAGTTCCTGTGGCACCGACTCGCCGCTCAGGTGACGGTCGAGGAGCTTGCCGAGGCCGTCGCCGCCGAGTACGGAATCACTCCCGACGAGGTTCGCTCCGACATCTCCGAGGCCGTCGCCAGTCTGGTGGAGGCGGGATTTGTTCAGGAGAGGAGCCGTTCTTGAGCGTCGACGAGTACCGCAGTGCCTTCGTACGGTGGGACAGCCAGGCCAGTGTGCGAACGAAGCCGTTGCGGGAGGCGACCGAGGCGAGGGACTTCTACTACCCGCCGGAACTGGTGACCGGGCACGAGGTGCTCCGGTCGTCACTGGGCCCCGAGCAGGTGCGACGGCTGCTGACCCTGCATCTGTACGCGTACCTCGACTTCACCGTGCAACTGGAGTCGCTCGTCGTCCTCCCGGTGACCACCCTGCTGGGCACCGGGCGGTCCGGGCTCGAACTGCCGATCGCGATGCGGCGCGACGCGATGGCGATCACCACGGACGAGGCGTGGCATGGGCAGTTCACCTTCGATCTGATCGAGAGGATCGCCGACCAGACGGGCGTGCCGCCATGCCTGCCGGAGACATATGAGTTCCAGCGCGTGCGCGGGCGACTGCGGGAATCGATTGAGCCGACCCTGCGCCCCGCGTTCGACCTGCTGATCACGTACGTCAGCGAGACCTTGATCTCGACGAAGCTGCTGATGCTGCCGCGGGACGAGCGGCTTCCGACCTATGTCCGCGAGGTGGTCGCCGACCACGGTCAGGACGAGCGGCGCCACCACGCGTACTTCCGGGCGCTGCTGCCGCACTTCTGGCGGTCCCTCGGCATGCGTGACCGGGCCGTCCTCGGCGCGCTGATCCCGGAGATGATCGTCGCGTTCCTCGGCCAGGACGAGGCGATGGAACGGCACTGCCTGACTGAGGCCGGGATGAGGCCGGACCGGGCGGCCGAGACGGTCCGCGGGTTCCGCGAGGTATTTGCCGCGGGGCGGTTGCTGCAGGACTCACGGGCCTGCGTGCGTTACCTGGTGGAACTGGGCGCCGTCAATCAGGACATGATCGAGGAGAGGTTGGCGGCATGACGGATGCGACCGACCGGCCCACCATTCGGAGTCTGCTGCGGGACGCCGACGTGCGGCGGCTCTGCCTGAGCAACCTGGTCCGCACCGTCGGCACAGGCCTGGTGCTGTCTCTGACGACTCTCTACTTCGTCTCCGTGGTCAAGGTGTCGCCCGCCCAGCTCGGCATCGGGCTCACCATCGCCGGGCTCCTGGCCCTCCTGGTGTCCTATCCGGCCGGGGTGGCAGCGGACCGGTTCGGTGCCCGGACCATGACGGTGGCGGCCGGTATGACGCAAGGCCTTGCGACGGCCTCGTACGCCCTGGTCACGAGCGTGCCCTGGTTCATGGTCGCAGCCTGCGCGGTCGCAGTCGCGGAGGCCGCGGCCACCTCCGCGCGTGGCGCCCTGGTCAGCCAGGTGCTACCGCGCGCTACCCGCGCCGGCGCCCGGGGACTGATGCGGGCGACCAACAACGTGGGCCTGACCGTCGGCGCGGGCCTGGGCGCCCTCGTCCTGCTCGACCCGGTCCGGACGTCCTTCGTGGTCGGGCTGCTCGGTGCGGGGCTGATGCAGATCGGCGGGGCGCTGGTGTGCCTGCGGTTCCGCGAGGTGGCCTCGGAGACGGACCGTTCCCAGGTCACCGCCAAGGGCCATCGCGATCTGCCGGTGCTGGGACTGGTGCTGGTCAACGGAGTGCTGGCGATGAACCAGGGCGTGCTGTTCGTCGTCCTGCCGGTCTGGCTGGTCAGCCGCACGGACATCCAGGAGTCGTTCTTCTCCGGGATCATCGTCATCAACACGGTCTTCGTGGTGCTGTTCCAGACGAAGGTCGCCTGGGCCGGCGAGACGCTGGGCGGCGCTTCGCGGTCGCTCGTGGTCTGCGCCATCGGGCTTGGTGTGACCTGCCTGTTCTTCGGCGCGGCGGCCGATGTCGGCGTCGGCGCCGGAATCGCGCTGCTCGTGGTGGGGGCGGTGACCCATGTGGTCGCCGAGATGGCCCTGGCCGGCGGCTCCTGGGGCGCGGCCACCGCCCTGTCGCCGGACCATCTGCACGGCCAGTACCTCGGCCTGTTCTCCTCGGCGGCCCAGATCGGCAAGGCGCTCACGCCGGTGACGGCGCTGGCGCTGGTGTCAGCCCTGGGCGTCACCGGCTGGGTCATCCTGTCCGCGCTCTTCTTCGTGGCCGCCCTGCTCGTGCGGCCGCTGGTGAGGGCGGCTGTGCACAGTCGGGAACGGTACGTCGGTCAGGTCCTGGACACGGTCTAGCGGCCACCCGGTTCCACCACGCTCCGCGAGCACGGCCATTAACTCTCCATGACCGAATAAATGGAGAGATGTAAAGGCGGACGCCAAGGTGTTTTCGCTTGTCCGCATTCCAGATTTCCGCATGCCTGGATTCCAACCGAAAGCCGATCCTGTGAAATTCGCCAAGAGGCTTGCGGTCGAGTGGAATCCACGGTTAAGTTGAATTGAACGAATCAGAGGGGGGAGGTGATTAGTGTGAAGGCCTACAAGAAGCCGACCGTCACGTCCGTCGACCGCAAGGCGGTCATGCGCAGCGACGCCTGATCCTCGTTTTCTTGGTGCAGGGGGCGTGCAATGCATCGATTGGTGCGCCCCCTGCACCAACCAATATCTTGCGTGAAATGGGGTGAATGAGTCGATGCCGGAAAAGAAAACCGGCCTGCCGTCGGTGACGTTGAGTGGAGAACTGCCGACCGCGGACTTCCTTGCTCGGACCGGCGGAGTCGGTCTCATTCGCTCGGAGTACCTGGTCCGGCACGCCGGGACGTCCTGGGCCGGTGAGTCGACCCGCCGCTCGGTGGCGGACTACCTCCACGCGCTGTACGGCCGTGCCGGCGGTCTGCCGCTCTGGTACCGCTTCAGCGACCTGGAGGCGCGGGACGTGGCCGTGCTGCGAGACTCCTGCGGATCGGCCTTCGTCAGGGAGGACAACCCGATCATCGGAGTCCGTGCGCTGCGCCGTGGCGCGGCGGCCGGCTCCGACCTGCCCGACGAGTTGCGCACGATGGCCGCGCTGTCCCGGGACCTGCCGCAGCTGGGGCTGCTGGCACCGTTCGTCCGGGACGAACAGGAGGTCGCGGACTGGGCGGACGCGCTGCGGTCGGCGGGGTATGCGGGGGCACTCGGGGTGATGGTGGAGATCCCGAGCGCCGCGGCCCGCATCGAGCGGATCCTCGACACCGGCGTCACCTACGTCGTCGTCGGCATGAACGACCTCACCGGACTGACCCTGGGCGCCGCCCGCAGCACCGCATTGCACGACTACCGCCATCCGGCGGTCCTCGACCTCGTGCACCGGATCGTGGAGGTCGCCCGCCTGCGAGGCGTCACCGTTCGAGTGGCCGGCAACTTCGGACCGGAGCTGGTGGCGGCGCTGCCCGAGCTGACCGCGTCGGAGTTCTCGTTCCACTATCAGGACTGGGCCGATTTCAGGCCGGACGACGCACTGCTCGCCGCGCACGACAAAGACCTCGCGGCGGCGCTTCGGCTGGCCAGCGACGCACGGTTGATCGAAGCCGGGCTTCTCGACGCGGAGAATGCCGTAACGATTGCCGGAATGCGCCCGGCAACCATTGGTGGGTAGGTCTTATGTATGTCCTCGGGCATTTATTGTTGACTAGGGCTCTGTCGTCAGTCGATCGGGACTACGCACAGGAAAGCGGTATCCGTGCCCTCATGGTGCCGGATTTCGCGGACTCCCACGCTTTCGCCTACACCCGGGCCTGGGAGAAAGAGGGCGACACGGACAGTCGGCTCATCCGGTCCCATATCGCGGGTGACTGGTGGATCCATTTCGGCGACAACCTGACGGAACCGGCCAGACGCCGGGGATGGGCCTATCTGAACATGGGCGTCGTCGCGCGACGGTATGAGGAATTCTATGCCCTCGCACACGAACGCGGCCTGGCTCCCACACCGGTGCCCAATGACAGCCGCCGGGGCTGGGCGCACTCCATGCTCGAATACTCGGTCGACACCTACATCGCCCGGCGCGGGACTCTGGACCACGGCTTCGACGCCATCAAGCAGCAGCTGGGCTCCCTGCAGGCCCACGGAGACGAAGTCCAGGCCCTGCTCGCCACCCAGCAGGTCTCGCCGTGGAGCCAGGAGGCCTGGAGGCACGCCTGCGAGTACTCCATCCGGGTAGCACTGGCCGAGTCCCCCGAGGACATCGCTGTGCTCGGCGCCGCGGGCAAGTTCGGACTGGACTACTCGCCCGAATCCCGCGCCCTGGTTCGGGAGTTCCAGTCCCACGTCGTCGACAGCGTGGGGTCCGACGAGTACGAGACGGTAATCCGGGCCATGCACGACTTCGTCTCGTCCGTCGAACACGATCACTTCCGGCCCGCGGTACCCGGACCGCCCCTCAAGACCCGCCGCGAGCTGTTGCAGAAGGCCACGCCGACGACCGGAGCGGAGGATCATGCGGCAGTCTGACTGGCCCGACGACCTCGCCGTCGTCGTCCTGCTGCCAGACGCCTTGCTCGGCACAGGCGTGGAGCGTCTCGGTGAAGGCCTGCTCTCCCTCGGGGCCCGCCCGGTTCGGGTGCGGTCGGTCCTCCTTGACGCGAGCCACGCGGCGGCGTTCTACCGGGGCCGCCCGCGATCGAAGACATCGGAGAAGGGCCGTCAGTTCGGGGGCATCCTGACGAGACGCCTCTTCGCCCTCGACAGCAGCCTGGTTGTCCTGCTCCAGCAGCAGACAGACCCCGGCGACGGCACAAGCCTCAGCCGGCGCCTGCACGACATCAAGGGGCCCAGCGCCTATCTGCAACTGCGGCCAGGCTCCCTGCGCGCCCTGTCCCGCACCAGCGACCGGTGCCTGTCCCTGGTGCACACCCCGGACGACGCCGAGGATGCGGCGGCGACGGCGGCGCTCTTCTTCGACGCTCCCACCGCCACGGCCACCACCGACGGCCTGGCCGGCTACGCGGACGAGGCGTGGACGGTGGTCCAGGACTGCCGGTCCCTGCTGCCGATGTCGTTCGACGTCAGCCGGTACGCGATCGTCGTGTGTTCGCTGCTCCGCTGCGTCGCGCTGAGTCTGGCCGACGGAACCCCGCGGTCACAGGCCGCCCTCGCCCGGCTCATGCGGGTCCGGCGGACCCTTGTCGAGTGGCTCGCCGAGAAGGCCATCGAGGCACCCGACGACGAACGCGAACGCTTCGGTCGGCTCATCGAGGGACTGGCCCGGGACGGCCGAGCACTGGAGGCCGCGGTGGCGCCCGAACTCGTCGCCTCCGTCGCCGCTCTGCTGGCCCTTGCCGACTACGACCTCGAGCGGGCCGACTTCGTTGTCGCCGAGTTCACCCGACACGGTCTGCATCTGAACGACGCCGAGATCCACGCGCTCAGCACATTGATGACCTTCTTCGACGACTGATTCGGGGGGAGAAATGAAGGCGACACCGTCGCTGGAGCGATGTTGGCCCGGGATACGTGCGGAGGCCCTCCAGGCCGTGGCGACAGTCTTCGAACGCGACTGTGGCCAACAGGAGCAGTCCCTGGCGCGCGCGTCCCAACTGCTCGACCTCCTGCACGCGCAAGGGTTCCGCAGCCGTGAGGTCAAGGAATGGCTCGCCGAGACGGGTCTGGGTGCCGCCTGGAACGCGGCCCTCGACGGCGGCCGGCCGCGATCCGTCGCGCCATACCTTGCTCCGCTGCTGGCCGGCAGGACCGCCGATGTCCTCAGCGGCAGCGGCACCCTGACTTCAGCGCTGGCCCGGACGGCCGACGTCGACGCCTATGAACGTGTTGGCGCCTACCCCACCGAACCCGCTGTGCAGACTCGGCCCCTCGACGCCCTCTGGGACATGGGTACCGGGGTCTACGACACCGCGCTGTTCGCCACCGTGCTTCACCACGAGCCCGACCCCGCCTTACTGGTCGAGCGCGTGCTGATCACCCTGCGGCCCACCCGTCTCGCGGTCGTCGAGAACTGCCTGAGCGACACGGTGTCCAACGAGTTCCACGATTTCATGGACGCCTTCTTCAACCTGTGCCTCAATGATTTCGCCGTGGACTGCCCGGGTGAGCACCGGACGATCGAAGGATGGCTGGACTTCCTTGGCCAGTACGGTGACGCGCGCCTGGTGCACCAGCTCAAGGACGTGACGGGCATTCCGTTCCCGTACGAGATATTCGTCGTGGACCTCGGGCCGGGGGACGAGGAGTGAGCGCCGACTGGTTCGCCGAGCGCATCGGGGGCGCCCGCACCGCCGCGGCCGACGCCGGGGCGGACGAGGCCGTCGCCCTCCTCGATTCGCTCCTCGCCGAGGGAGGCCGTCGCCTGCCGAGGATGACCGACTTCGAGCGTTATGACGAGGCTGTCCGCATCACTGCCGGCGCACTGTCCGCCCGATGCCTGGTCGCCGACCAGTACGCGACGATGGAAGACTTCTGGTCCGACGTCGCGGCCCAGGAGAAGGGACTCTCCGGCGGAACCTTCTGGGACACCTACGAACACGGCCGACGCCGCCGACTCGAGCAGGCACTCGCCGAAGCGTACGGATCGCCGGACGCCGTGCTGGTGAACAGCGGGATGGCCGGCATCTTCACGGCACTGGTGTGCGCGACGGAGCATGGCCGACGCCCACTTCGGCTGCCGCCGAGGCAGTACTTCGAAACCCACGACCTGGTCGAGAACGTGCCGCTGGGCCGGCCGGCCGATCCGTCCCTGGGCGCGGTGGCGTTCCTGGAACCGGTCACCAACGCGCCGACCCTGGATGTGAACGCCCCGACGGCACTCGGCCCGGGAGTCGACCGCTTCGTTGTGGACAACTCGGTGTTCGGTCACGCCTTCCCCTACGAGGACCTGCGCTCCTGGCTGGGTGGCGCATCCGTACTGGTCGTCGAGAGCCTCGCCAAGTACCTGTCGGGCCTGGTTTCCGGAGGTGTCGTCTACGGCGAACCGGAGGCGGTCAACGCCGTACGGACCTTCGCGCGACGCACCGGACAGCTGCTGCAGGGTGCAGCCCTGGCCTACCTCAGCCCGGTGGACATACGGCTGGCGCGGCAGCGGATTCTCACCCACGTGGCCGCGGCCACGGAGTTCACAGCCACCGTCGACCGGACGGTCTGGGAGGTCATGGAGCCCGACGCCGGTCTCCTGGACCGGGCCGCTGTGCCCACCAGGTTGCGCATGGGGAGCCTGGTGTTCCTGCGCCCGTTGGACGAGACGACCGACTGTGCCGCCGCGGTGAACCGGTGGATCGCCGCGACCTCGGACCTCGACCAACCGGTACGGCTCCAGGCCGGCTTCGGCTGGCCGTGGACAACGACACGGTCGTACGGTGTGGACCGGCTCAACCAACCCGACGGTCCCCGGTACATCCGGATCAGCGTCGGGGCCGTCGACCCCGTCCATGCCAAGGAGCAGGCGATGATGCTCAACACGGTGGCCGATTGAGCGACCACGCGCTGGACACGGACACGCTGAGGGCCGCCGCCGACGACCTGGCGCGCCACGATGTCGCCCTGGTGACGCTGGACAGCCTGCGCTTCGACGTCGCGGCCGAGGCGGCGGCACCGAACCTCAAGGCGCTCGGCCCACTGCGACGAGCGACGAGCTATGGCTCCTTCACCCTGCCCTCCCACGCGGCGATCTTCGGCGGGTTCCTACCGGACGTGACCGAAGAACCCCAGTGGGACTTCTATTCACGCGAACTGCGTCAGCTGTGGAGACTGAGCCGGGCCCGGCGCCAGGCCGTGCCGCGCGCGAGCATGCTGCTGAACGGCGACAACATTGTGGAGGGCTTTGGCCGGGCGGGTTACCGCACCGTTGGCGCGGGCGGAGTCCGCTGGTTCTCCTCCGGCTATTTCCCCGGGCTGTTCGACACCTTCCGCTACTGGGGTCCGGACGGGGACGACACCGACAAGTTCGCCGAACGCGGGTTCGGAGACTTCGCCCTCGACCACGTTGAGGAGCTGGTCGGTGAGGTCGCTGCCACCGAGCGGTCCTTCCTGTTCGTCAACGCCGCCGAGACGCACGCACCGTACACGCGTGGCACCGACGATCCATTCGACACCGAGACCCAGCGCATTGCCCGGTCGTGGAGCGGCAGCTGGAACGGCGGGGCGGTCGTGCCGTTCACCACGGCTGCCCGAAAGGACATGGCGCGCCTTCGCGAGGCCCAGCGGGTCGCCCTGGAGAGCGTCGACCGCAAACTCGGTCGGCTCTTTGACGCGTTGACCCGCCCGACGGTGGTCGTCGTCTGCGCCGACCACGGCGAGGCCTTCGGCGAGAAAGGCTGGTGGGGCCACAATCAGCCGATGCCCGAAGTGATGTCGGTACCGATGTGGATCGGCGTGCTGCACCCGTCCGGATGCCAGACTGCCGTGCCATGAGTGATTGGTTCCTGCAGCAAGGATGCGGCGTGCGGTTCGAATGGGGCCCCAGCGGCGCCCGCAAGCTTGCTCCGGACGTCGCCTGCCTCGTGGTGGTCGACGTCCTGTCGTTCACGACATCGGTGACCGTCGCCGTGGAGTCGGGTACCCAGGTCTTCCCCTACGCGTGGCGTGACGAGACAGCGCTCGACTTCGCCCGGAAGAAGGCCGCGGAACTGGCGGTGGGCCGACGGGAGACGACGACAGCCTCACCATGGTCGCTGTCTCCCGCGGCGCTCCGCAAGGCTCCCTTCACCCCCCGGCTGGTGCTGCCGTCGCCCAACGGTTCGGCCATCGCCGCGGCGGCCGGCAACTCGACCGTGGTCGCCGGCTGTCTGCGCAATGCGACGGCCGTAGGGCGATGGCTCGCCACTCAGGGTTACGGCACCCCGGAGCGTCCCGTCGGTGTGATCGCCTCGGGCGAGCGTTGGCCGGACGGAAGCCTGCGACCTGCGTTGGAGGATCTGTTCGGAGCCGGCGCGATCATCGCCGAACTGCAGGAACGAGGAGCCGGGCCCCTGTCGCCCGAGGCCGCCGTCGCACGATCGTCTTTCGCCGGGACCCCCAGGGCAGCGGATACCGTGGCCTGCTGTTCCTCGGGTCTGGAACTGGTCCAGGGAGGATTCGCCGACGATGTCGCGATCGCGATCGAACTGGATGCCAGCTCGATCGTGCCCGTTCTGACGAACGGGGCCTTCACGGCCGGCGGCGACGTGAGACGGTCGTCGAATCAAGACACCGCGTGAGTGACATCCCCCCACAGCCCGGCGGCGGTGTCCGCCGCGCGCGACGAACCGGGGACACGGGCACCCGGAACCTACCCGTACACGGCCTGAGGTCGGGCCGTCCGAAGGGCTGGCGTAGGCTGGTTCGGTCCGTCCACAAGCCATTACGAAAGGGACGCGCCCGGTGACCGAGAAGGCCGACCTTCAGTCCGTCCTCGACCGTGCCGCAGCCGGTGGGCGGATCACCCCGGAAGAGGCGCTCGACCTCTACCGCGACGCCCCGCTGCACGCGCTGGGCGCCGCCGCCGACGCCGTACGCCGCCGCCGTTACGCGGGTACCGAGCACATCGCGACGTACATCATCGAGCGGAACATCAACTACACGAACGTGTGCGTCACGGCGTGCAAGTTCTGCGCCTTCTACGCGGCCCCCAAGGACACCGCCAAGGGCTGGACCCGCGACCTCGACGACATCCTGCGCCGCTGCGCGGAGACGGTCGAGCTGGGCGGCACGCAGATCATGTTCCAGGGCGGCCACCACCCCGACTTCGGCGTCGAGTACTACGAGAAGCACTTCAAGGCGATCAAGGACGCGTTCCCGCAGCTGGTGATCCACTCCCTGGGCGCCTCCGAGGTCGAGCACATGGCCCGGATCTCCGGCGTCTCCGTCGAGGAGGCCATCACCCGTATCCACGAGGCCGGCCTGGACTCCTTCGCGGGCGCCGGCGCGGAGCTCCTCCCCGCGCGCCCCCGCAAGGCCATCGCGCCCCTCAAGGAGAGCGGCGAGCGCTGGCTGGAGATCATGGAGACCGCGCACAAGCTGGGCGTCGAATCCACCTCGACCATGCTCATGGGTACCGGCGAGACCAACGCCGAGCGCATCGAGCACCTGCGCATGATCCGGGACGTCCAGGACCGCACGGGCGGCTTCCGCGCCTTCATCCCGTACACCTACCAGCCCGAGAACAACCACCTGAAGGGCCGCACCCAGGCCACGCTCTTCGAGTACCTGCGGATGATCGCCATCGCCCGCCTCTTCATGGACAACGTCGCCCACATCCAGGGCTCCTGGCTGACCACCGGCAAGGAGGTCGGCCAGCTCTCGCTCCACTACGGCGCGGACGACCTCGGCTCGATCATGCTGGAGGAGAACGTCGTCTCCTCCGCCGGCGCCAAGCACCGCTCCAACCGCCTGGAGATCATCGACCTGATCCGCAAGGCGGGCCGCGTCCCGGCGCAGCGCGCCACGACGTACGAGCACCTCGTCGTCCACGACGACCCGGCGAACGACCCGGTCGACGAGCGGGTGATGTCCCACATCTCCTCCACGGCGATCGAGGGTGGCACCGCACACCCCGAGCTGAAGCTCCTCGCCTCCAACTGACGTTCCGTATCCGTGGAGACGATTCACACGGCGGACCGGATCTTCGTCACCTGGGACTCCGAGTCGATCGAGAACGGTGCGGTGGCCGTCGTACAGGACCGGATCGCCGCCGTGGGACGGTACGAGGACCTGCGTGAGCGCTTCCCGCGAGCGCGGGTCCGCACCTGGCCGGGGGGCGCCCTGGGCCCCGCCCGCATCCACGAGGGCCCGCTCCCGGCCGCACCAAGTCCGCGGGAGCGCGTGCACGCCGTGCTGAAGCAGGGAGCGACCGCGGTCCTGGAGCGGTACACCGACTCGCCCGAACTCCGCGCGGCGGCGGACCGCAACGACGTCGTGATCATGCCGAGTCCGTGGCGCGAGCCGACGATCGTCGAAACCGGCCGAGCGGACTTGGCGGTCTTCGACGCGGCGGGGGCATGTATCGCGACGGTGTGCGCGGGCCGACTGGTTCACAGACGAAGGTGACTTCTCAACGCCGTTCAGGATCGCGCCCCTTCAGGGGCGCGGGGAACTGCGCGACCAGCCCCCACCTACCCGCAGACGACACTCAACCTGCAAACGCCTCCCCGAACGCCCCCGAACTCTGAGTCACCCCACTGCAATCGGTCGCCGCGTCATCCTGCGAAGCTGCCCCGCTCTCACACTGCACATCCCGGAACGTCGACCACATCGACACCCACGCGACCCCCTCCTCCTCCGCGAACGCCCGCACATCCTTCGCGTCGGACAGCGAGAGCGTCTCACCGTCCACGTCGTTGACCCCGATCATCGAGGTCAGCGCCATCCCGCCCCACGCCCCCGCGTCCGACAGCCCGAACACCTTCTTCAGCTGCGTGTGCGTGGCCTTCGCCGAGGTGACCGCGTAGTCGCCCATGTCTCCGTCGTACGACTCGCCGTAGTTCATGGTCATGATGTCGACCGTCGAGACCTGCACGTCGTACTTGTTCGCGGACTCCAGCAGCGCGAGGCTGTCGGAGTCCAGCCCCGACGGCATCACGGGCAGCGTGAAGGAGACCTCCAGGTCCGGCCGTTCCTTCTGGAGCAGCGCGATCGCCTCCGACCGCAGGGCGACCGAGTCGGAGTCGGTCAGCGTGTCGCCCTCGATGTCGAAGTCGGCCTGCGTGGAGCCCGCGGCGTCCAGCGCGGCACCGTACGCGGCGGCGAGTTTCGACGCGCTGGAGCACGTCGTCGCCAGCTCCTTCCCGGAGGCCCCGCCGAAGGACACCCGGACCGTCGCACCGTCCTCTTTCAGCTTGGAGATCCGCGACTTCACGGTCGAGCTGCCGATCGCGTCCGTTCCGTTCCACGCCGGTGTGCAGCTGCTGCCGCTGGCGATCACGAACGCGAGGTTGTACGTCGAGGGTGACCCGGCGTCGTCCGTGTCGGCGGCCTCCGTCGCGCTGACGTAGGGCGCGTACGACGTACTGGACCCGTCCGAGCCGTCGGCCTCACTCGCGGAGGCGGACGCCTTCTTCGACGGCGCGGGCGCCGCGTCCGACGTGCCGTCGGAGCCCGAGGAGCACCCCGAGACTGCCATGGCAAACAGGCAGGTAAGCCCAGCAGCCGGCCTGAGGAAACTCCGCATTAAGATGCACCCGCTCTCGTGATTTGTGTCTCAGGCTCGAAACAAAGCCTGATTCCAAAGGAAAACGTCTCACACGGTCATCGCGTTCAACGTTCCGATCAATACATAGAAACCTCATGGAATGAAGGGCGCGAAGAGAGCAAAAGGTGCGACGCAAAAGGGGTGTTCAGGTGGTTTCCCATCCTCGACCACCGCCGCAGGTGTTCACAGAATCTCTCAGCTAAAAGACAGGTTAAGGGGTTTCTCATGGGCACTTCACAAGAACCCTGAAGTCGATCACATAAAGACTCCCTAATATCCGGGGAATGCAATCCGAGCCTGCCATCGAAAGCCGCGCCGCCGTGCGCGGTCGCCGCCGCAAACAAGGCAACGGGTCTGCCGACGGGCCCGTGTTCGTCGACTCCTCCGGGCGCCGGTCCAAGGTGCTGCGGCGCGTCGGCCTCCTCCTCGGCGTCGTCTGCCTCGCCTACACGGGAGTGCTCGGCGCCGCCTTCATGGGCTGGGGAACCTCGCTCACCCCGGACTCACTGATCCCCGACTTCGCGCGCGCCGGCAACGCCCCCGGCGGCGTACGCCCGCAGGGCGGCATCGGCGGCCAGGTCGGCCTGCCCAGCGGCCGCCCGTCGTCGCTGCCCTCGACCGCCGCCACCCCGTCCGCCTCCGCATCCGCCACCGCCGACTGACCGGAAACGCAGGCCTCTTCCCATGACTACTCCGACGTCCTCACGCGGCCGCAGGCGTGCCCCCACCCGCATCGAGCGGGCGGCGGGCAGGGCCGCGGCGCTGCAGAAACCACGTGTCATCCTCGCCCTGCTGCTCCTGCTGGCGCTGACCTGCGTGATGCTGCTCGACGGCTATCTGCGCGCAGAGGTCGGCGGCGACCAGCGGGTCCGCACCGGCGCCAGTTCGAGCAAGGTGCCGGACAAGGTCCTCGACGGCGGCCCGATCCTCACCTTCCGGGGCGGCCAGGCGTCCACCGTCTCGGTCCCCTCCAAGACCATCGCCCTCACCTTCGACGACGGCCCGAACCCGACCTACACCCCGCAGGTCCTCAAGATCCTCGAGCAGTACGACGTGCCCGCCACGTTCTTCCTGGTCGGTTCCATGGTGTCGCGCTACCCGAGCATCGTGAAGACGATGGTCCAGCAGGGCAACGAGGTCGGCATCCACACGTTCACGCACGTCGACCTGTCGTACCAGAGCGACGCCCGGATCAACCGCGAGATGCAGCAGACGCAGCTCGCGCTGGCGGGCGCGGCCGGTATCACCACGACCCTCTTCCGCGCGCCGTACTCCTCCGAGACCGACGCCATCGACAACTACAGCTGGCCGGTCTACAAGAAGCTCGGCGGCGAGGGCTACACCAGCGTCTTCGTCGACACCGACAGCGACGACTGGAAGAAGCCGGGCGTCTCGAAGATCGTCAAGTGGGCGACGCCGAGCGGCACGAAGGGCGCCGCCGTCCTCTTCCACGACGCCGGCGGCGAGCGCTCGCAGACGATCAAGGCGCTGCCGCAGTACATCAAGAAGATGAAGGCGAAGGGCTACACCTTCACCACCATCAGCGGCGTCATCCAGAAGCGGAGCACCACCAACGGGCAGGCCGCCGCCGCGAACACCGGCTCGAACGGTCAGACCACCACCGGGCTCACCGAGGCCGGCGTGACCGGCACCGGCACCGGCACCGGAACCGGAACCGGTGCGAGCACCGGCGGCACCGGCACCGGCTCTCACCCCGGCGGCACCGCCCCGAACGGCACCGCCCCCAACGGTGAAGGCGGCACCACCCCCAACAGCGGGACCGGCACCCGCACCACCACCGTCTCCCGCCTCCAGGCCGCCCACCGCACGGCCACCGGCATGACCCTCTACGAGGGCAAGGCGCTCATCGTGGCGGTCGCGATAGCCGAGTGGGCCCTCCCGCTCCTCTCCGGCCTGCTGTTCGTCGTCGGCGTCGCGGTGATGGGCCGCTTCGGGATGATGCTGCTCATCGCCCGCCGCCACTACAGACAGCGCAACAAACGCCGCTTCAGCTGGGGCCCGACGGTCACCCGGCCGGTGAGCGTGATCGTTCCGGCGTACAACGAGAAGGAGTGCATCGCCAACACCCTGGAGTCGCTGGCGCAGAGCACCCACCCGATCGAGGTCATCGTCGTCGACGACGGCTCCACGGACGGCACCTCGGAGATCGCCCGCGCCGCCGCCGACAAGCTCGGCATGCCCAACGTCCGGGTCATCCGCCAGGAGAACGCGGGCAAGCCGGCCGCCCTCAACAACGGCGTGCGCAACGCCAGTTACGACATCGTCGTGATGATGGACGGCGACACGGTCTTCGAGCCGGAGACGGTGGGACACCTCGTGCAGCCGTTCGCCGACCCCGAGGTCGGCGCGGTCGCCGGCAACGCCAAGGTCGGCAACCGCAACACGATCATCGGCGCCTGGCAGCACATCGAGTACGTGATGGGCTTCAACCTCGACCGGCGCATGTACGACCTGCTGCGCTGCATGCCGACGATCCCCGGCGCGATCGGCGCCTTCCGCCGCGAGGCGGTCCTGGAGGTCGGCGGCATGAGCGAGGACACCCTCGCCGAGGACACCGACATCACCATCGCCATGCACCGCGCGGGCTGGCGGGTCGTCTACCAGGAGCACGCCAAGGCCTGGACGGAGGCGCCCGGTTCGCTGAAGCAGCTGTGGTCCCAGCGCTACCGCTGGTCCTACGGCACCATGCAGGCCCTGTGGAAGCACCGCAAGTCCCTGACGGACAAGGGCCCGTCGGGCCGCTTCGGCCGCGTCGGCATGCCCCTGGTCGTCCTCTTCCAGATCGTCACCCCGGTCTTCGCCCCTCTGATCGACGTCTTCACGATCTACTCGATGATCTTCGTCGACTTCGAGGCGGCCCTGCTCGCCTGGCTCGCCGTCCTCGGCATCCAACTGGCCTGCGCGGCCTACGCGTTCCGCCTGGACAAGGAGAAGTACCGCTATCTCGCGATGATGCCGCTGCAGCAGCTGGCCTACCGTCAGATGATGTACCTCGTCCTCATCCACTCCTGCATCACCGCCCTCACCGGCGGCCGCCTGCGCTGGCAGAAACTCAAGCGCACGGGCGAGGTCGGCACCCCGGCGGGGGTGGGCGGCTGATGAGCTGGGACCAGCAGAACCCGTACCAGCAGAACCCGTACCAGCAGGGCTACAACGGCTACGACTACGGCCCCTACGGCCAGCAGCAGTACGCCCAGCAGCCGTACCCGCAACAGCAGCAGTACCCCGACCACACCTACACCCCGGCGCCGGACCAGACGGCCCCACTGCCCCTGGTGAAACCTGAACCGGAACCGGTGCTCGAACCGGAGCCGCAGCCGGAGCCGACTGCTGTCACCGCCACCGCTGTGGGCAATCGTTCCGCAGGGCGGAACGGGTGGGCACAGCCGACAGCTCCGGGCACCGAAACAGCCGACGCCCGGGAGCCCGACCCGAACCCGCAGCCCAAGAAACCGGCACGTGACCGCTACTTCGACACTCTTCGTGCCGTCGCCCTCATAAGGGTCGTCACGTACCACACCTTCGGCTGGGCCTGGTGCGGCATGGTGTTCCCCTCCATGGGCATCATGTTCGGCCTCGCCGGCACCCTCATGGCGAAGTCCCTGGAGCGTCCGGCGCTCAAGGTGGTCAAGAGCCGGCTCCGCCGCCTCCTGCCGCCCTTCTGGTTCTGGGGCTTCTTCGTCGTCCTGGCGATGCTGATCCACGACTGGATGCCGGGCTGGGAGATCGTCTACTGGATCGTGCCGCTCGGCGACCCGCCGGGCAACGCGTGGGGCACCCAGGCCTGGGAGATCCTCTGGTACCTGCGCACCTACCTCTGGTTCGTGCTGCTCTCCCCGGCCCTGCTGTGGATCTTCCGCAAGGCCCCGATCCCGGTGCTCCTGGGGTCGCTGGCCCCGATCCTGGTCCTGAACTTCGTCTGGTCCGGCCCCGACAACCGCTTCGGCAGCGCCCTGTGGGACCTGTCGACGTACCTCTTCTGCTGGATCCTCGGCTTCGCACACCGCGACGGCGTGCTCCAGCGGATGAAGCCGGCCCTGGTGGTCGTCGGCTCGCTCGCCGCCGTCGGCTACGGCGGCTGGTACGCCTTCTCGCACCAGGCCGACTTCGGCACCTACGACCTGGACGAGAACCCCCTCGCACAGGCCTTCTGGTCTGCCGGATTCGTGATGCTGCTGATGTGGGCGAAGGCCTACTTCAAGATCGACTTCGCCTGGCTGACCCGCTACAAGAAGCTCGACCGGACGGTCACGATCTTCAACGCCCGCGCGGTGACGATCTACCTCTGGCACGAGATCGCGCTGGTCCTCGCGGTCCCGCTGATCGACCAGATGTGGAACGTGCCCGCGTTCGAGAAGTGGCTCCCGCTGGACAGCCAGTGGTTCATGTTCGGCGTCGGCTGGATCCTGATCGCGGTGTTCATCGTGGCGTGCGGCTGGGTGGAGGACGTGGCCGCCAAGAAGAAGCCGAAGCTTCTCCCCTGAGGGCGTGCTGCAAGAATGGCGAGCGTGACCCGCGCTTCCCTGAACAAGCAGCCGCACGAAGTCGCCTCGATGTTCGACGACGTGGCGGAACGGTACGACCTGACCAACGACGTGCTGTCGCTGGGCCAGGACCGGCAGTGGCGGAAGGAGGTCGCCAAGGCCGTCGACGCGCGCCCCGCGCAGAAGATCCTGGACCTGGCGGCCGGCACGGGCACCTCCTCCCAGCCGTTCGTCCGGGCCGGCGCCTACGTCGTACCCTGCGACTTCTCCCTGGGCATGCTCCAGGTCGGCAAGCGGCGCAACGCCTGGATGCCCTTCACCGCGGGGGACGCCACCCGGCTGCCGTTCGGGGACGACACCTTCGACGCCGTGACGATCTCCTTCGGGCTGCGCAACGTCCAGGACACCGACGCGGCCCTGCGCGAGATGTACCGGGTGACGCGGCCCGGCGGCCGGGTCGTGATCTGCGAGTTCTCGCACCCGACCTGGGCGCCCTTCCGGACCGTCTACACCGAGTACCTGATGCGCGCGCTGCCGCCGGTCGCCCGCGCGGTCTCCTCCAATCCGGACGCCTACGTCTACCTCGCCGAGTCCATCCGCGCCTGGCCCGACCAGCCCGCGCTGGCCGGCCGGCTGCGTGCGGCGGGCTGGTCGAAGGTGGCCTGGCGCAACCTCACCGGCGGGATCGTCGCCCTGCACCGGGGCTTCAAGGAGGCCTGAGCCCCGACCAGGGACTCACAGGCTGCTCACCTCGAAGGCGTCCCCGGGCCGGTCCAGCTCCCGTTGCAGC
The DNA here is from genome assembly GCF_019091475.1 of Streptomyces sp. GbtcB6. NCBI lineage: Bacteria > Bacillati > Actinomycetota > Actinomycetes > Kitasatosporales > Streptomycetaceae > Streptomyces > Streptomyces sp. GbtcB6. Next base: position 126,499 of record NZ_JAGXJL010000010.1, read on the forward strand.
CCGCCCGTCGGCGGCCGTGGGATGCGGGGCTCGCGCACGCCCCCGCCGCCTTCGCCCTCACCGAAGTCGAACCACACGTACACCATCGAGTCCTGCGGCACCTCGGCACCGGGCTGCGGGAACTGGCGTACGACGTAGTCGACGACCGTGAGATGGAAGTCCGGCCGGTCCGGCGCATTGAGGAACAGACCTCGCGACCGGGCCGTCTCGCGCGCGTCCACGGCCATCAGTCCGACCAGCCGTGGCACGCGCACTTCGGGTGTTTTGGGTGTTATATGCACAGATGTCACCCCCAGCGGTACTGGAAGGGTAACCCCCGGCATATGGCGGCCGGAAGCGCTAAGTGTCTTTCTGTAACAGATCGTTACTCTGTGTAGTCATCTGTGGTGCCGCCCCGCAGGTCGAGCCGGAAGCAGAGCGCCTCCTCCGGGAGCCGTGGGTGCGGGAACGTCTCCGCGAGTTCCATCCCGAGGCGCCGGGTGACGGCGACGGACCGCTCGTTCCCCGGCCGCACCATCGCCACCACCTTCGGCACGCCCGCCGCCCGCAGCCGCCCCAGCGTCATGTGCGCCGCCGCCGTCACGTACCCCTTGCCCCAGTGGGCTCGCCCGAGCCGCCAGCCGATCTCGATCTCGCCCCTGGGGCCCCAGTCCGGCGCCCACGGCTGCGCACCCGTGAAGCCGATGACCCGCCCGGTCTCGTCGGTCATCGTCCACAGGCAGAAGCCGAGCTCCGCGTCGTGCCGGCGCTGGCGAGCGGTGAGCTCCTCGTAGACGGACAGCTCGGCGGACCTGCCGCCGTGGAACTCCATGACCTCCGGGTCGTCGAAGACCCGATGCCAGGCGAACGCGTCCTCGTGCGTGGGTACACGCAGCCGTACCGCGGGGAGAGCTCGGTTCACAGGGGCAGCCCTTCAGCCGGGTGATCAGTACCGCTGAATAGACTGCCCATGTCCAGTGCCGGTCGGCACGCGATTTCGAGCCTTGGGGAGACCCTGCCGTGACCGAGCCCCTCTCCGAAAACACCGCCGATGTCATCGTCGTCGGCGCGGGGCCAGCCGGCTCCACTACGGCGTACCACCTCGCCAAGTCCGGTCTGGACGTACTCCTGCTGGAGAAGACCGAGTTCCCGCGCGAGAAGGTGTGCGGCGACGGACTCACCCCGCGGGCGGTGAAGCAGCTGGTCGCCATGGGCATCGACATCTCCGAGGAGGCCGGCTGGCTGCGCAACAAGGGCCTGCGCATCATCGGCGGCGGAACCCGCCTCCAGCTGGACTGGCCGGATCTCGCCTCCTTCCCCGACTACGGCCTGGTCCGCAAACGCGACGACTTCGACGAACAGCTCGCCCGCCAGGCGCAGAAGGCGGGCGCCCGCCTCTTCGAGCGCTGCAACGTCGGCGCCCCGATCGTCGACGAGCGCACCGGCCGGATCACCGGCGTGCACGCCAAGCTCGGCGAGGAGAAGCGCGAAGTCACCTTCCACGCGCCGCTGGTCGTGGCCGCCGACGGCAACTCCACCCGGCTCTCCCTCGCGATGGGCCTGCACCGCCGCGAGGACCGCCCGATGGGCGTGGCCGTCCGGACCTACTTCACCTCCCCCCGTCACGAGGACGACTACCTGGAGTCCTGGCTGGAACTCTGGGACCGCCGCGGCCCCCAGGACCGCCTGCTGCCCGGCTACGGCTGGATCTTCGGCATGGGCGACGGCACCTCCAACGTCGGTCTGGGCGTCCTGAACACCTCCGACTCCTTCAAGGAACTGGACTGGCGCGAGGTCCTCAAGGCCTGGTGCGCCTCCATGCCCGAGGACTGGGGCTACACCCCCGAGAACATGACCGGCCCGATCCGCGGCGCCGCCCTGCCCATGGCCTTCAACCGCCAGCCCCACTACACACGCGGCCTGCTGCTCGTCGGCGACGCCGGCGGTCTGGTGAACCCCTTCAACGGCGAGGGCATCGCCTACGCGATGGAGTCCGGCCAGATCGCCGCCGACGTCATCGTCCAGGCCCACGCGCGGGCCACGCCCAGTGGGCGCGAACTCGCCCTCCAGCGCTACCCGCGCGTCCTCAAGGACACCTACGGCGGCTACTACACGCTGGGCCGCGCCTTCGTGAAGCTCATCGGCAACCCGAAGGTCATGCAGATCGCGGCCCAGCGCGGCCTGACCCACCCGCTGCTGATGAAGTTCACCCTGAAGCTTCTCGCGAACCTCACCGACCCGACCGGCGGCGACGCGATGGACCGCATCATCAACGGCCTGAGCAGGGTGACCCCGAAGGCGTGACCGCCCGCGCTACGAGGTGAGCGCCTCGATGTTGGCGGCCCGGCGGGCGTAGACGTCCTCCCGCCGGTCCGCCATCTGCCGCAGCGCTTCCTTCCGCTCCCGTTTGGAGAGCCGGTCGAGATACACGCGCCCGTTCACATGGTCGGTCTCGTGCGCCAGGCAGCGGGCGAAATATCCCGTTCCCTCAAGGGTGAGCGGATTGCCGTCCTTGTCCTGTCCGTGCGCGACCGCCCGATCCGGCCGTGGCACGTCCATCGCGGCACCCGGCACCGACAGGCACCCCTCGCTGTCGTCGAGCAGCCGCCGGCCGACCGGGTCCTGCGCCGCCAGTACGGGGTTGACGATGTGCCCGACATGTCGGACACCATCGTCATCGGGGCAGTCGTACACGAACAGCCGCAGGTCGACCCCGACTTGGTTGGCCGCGAGGCCGGCTCCGTCGGCGATGTACATGGTGAGGAACATGTCGTCGATGAGCGCGGCGAGGTCGGGGCCGAACTCGGTGACGTCCCGGCACGGCCTGTGCAGGACGTCCTCGCCGGTCTCGGTGATCCGGCGCACCGAACCGCTCCGGGCCTCGGGGGCGTGCCGGGGGTAGTGGTCCACGGGGTTTCCCTGGACGAAGACGCGTGGCATCGCGGTGTCTCCTTCTCGGATCTCGGGGCCGCCGCTTCGTGCGGGCGGCCTGCATCGAGCATCCCAGGAGTCACCGGATCACGGGCGGGCCTGTGGAAAACCCTCGCGGTGGTCCCGCGGCCTGTGGACAACCGGGGGAAGGGTGTGCCCACGAAGGGGTGATTCGAGGCAGGGCAGGCACGCCGGAAGGGCCGCTGCCCCCGAGCGGCTGCGGCCCTACCGTGCTCGTGCGATGCCCGAGTTGTCTTTGTTGCCCCTGTTGTCAGAGCACCCGCACCGCGCCGGTCGGCGGGTCGTACGACAGCGGGTGCTCACCGACGCCGCTGGAGGGGTTCTGCGCGCCGACGAACATGCCGTCGCCGACGTACACCGCCACGTGGTACGCGCTGCCGGCGCTGCCCCAGTAGAGGATGTCGCCGGGCTGGAGGTTGCTCAGCGAGACCTGGGTGCCCTGCGTCGACTGGTCCTGGGAGACGCGCGGCAGGCTGACGCCGACGGACTTGAAGGCGGCCTGGACGAGGCCCGAGCAGTCCCACGAGTTGGGGCCCGTGCCGCCGGAGACGTAGGCGTCACCGATCTGCGCCTTCACGAAGGCGACCACCGCGGCGGCCGAACCGGTCGCCGTGGACGTGCTCGTGGAGCTGCTGGAGCTCGTGGAAGCGCTCAGGGTGGTCCGCTCGGCACTGCGCGAGGCGGCGCGCTCTGCGGCGGCCTTGCGGGCCTCCTCGGCCTTCTTCTTCTTGGCCTCGGCCTTCTGCTTCGCCTCGGCGAGGTCCGCCTTGGCCTGCTTCGCGGCATTTGAGGCGGCCGCGTCGCGCTCGGCCTGGAGGGTGTAGTTCGCCGCGGCCTGCTGCGTGGCGTCGGCGGACTGAGCCACCTGGGTGGCCAGATCGGCCGTCAGAGTGGGCAGTTCGAGCGTCTGCGTCACGGGTTCGGCGGCACTCGCCGAGGCCGCGCCCGCCGCTGCCATGCCGAGGACGCCACTGGCAACTCCGGCGCGCACGGCGATGTTTGTCGTCGCGCTGCGGCGGGGCTTCCGGTGGCTGCGTATGTGAGCGGTGTGGGACATGGGAACAACCGGTATCAGGGGCTCCTTCATATCTTCAAGAAACGTGTGCTGCGCCACAGTTGCTCAATCGAGACTGTGAATCCCTCGCATGTCTTTCTTTATTGACGCCGTAACGGACATTGCGGACGCTCGCGATCAAGCCCGTGATCACGCTCTTTCGCTGTTACGTCCGAATTGCCCGCGACCTACCATCGGTTCGGATGGTTGGCCAAGCCCGGTTCTCAGGCGCCTCTCATCGATGTGGCGGAGGTCACGGAACGGTTACCGGGAGGGGTGCGTCTCGCGCGTCCGGGTTCGTGAACGCGTGCACGCGTCCACATCGCCTCCCATGCGTCCCCCTGATGTGTGAATGCGGCTCACTATCAAGGCACCCCGTCCACCGCGAATTTGCATGCAGGGGAACCCTCTTGATATAGAGACGCCCGCTCGAAACCCCCTCCCGTCTGCGACGACGGTCGAAAATGTCACTTCTGGTGATCAGCTGAACGCTTCGCGTGCGAAGATCACCACTCATCCGACTTCATGATCGATCGTCAGGTGGTGGAGATCACAAAGCTTGTGTAATACCCCGTGTCGCAGATCACAGAGCGGCGGGCATAAGATGCGAGGCAGTTGGGCTTGTGACCTGCTTCACATGTTCGCGATCTTCGCCCGGGACGCGCGAGGTTCGCGTGACGGATGAGGCAGGTGGGGAGCCCGATCCGAACCGCCACCAGTCAGTGCCGACTGAGAGGAGCGAGGAGCGGTGAACGCCTATGCGCCCATCCTCGTACTGGGAGCCCTCGGGGCAGGCTTTGCGATCTTCTCCGTGGTCATGGCCACGCTGATCGGTCCGAAGCGGTACAACCGCGCCAAGCTCGAAGCCTACGAGTGCGGTATCGAGCCGACCCCCACGCCGGCCGGCGGCGGGCGTTTCCCGATCAAGTACTACCTGACGGCGATGCTCTTCATCGTCTTCGACATCGAGATCGTCTTCCTCTACCCCTGGGCCGTCACCTTCGACGCCCTGGGTGTTTTCGGGCTCGTGGAGATGCTGCTCTTCGTGCTCACCGTCTTCGTCGCCTACGCGTACGTCTGGCGGCGCGGCGGCCTGGAATGGGACTGAGGGGCCTTTAGACATGGGACTCGAAGAAAAGCTGCCGAGCGGATTCCTGCTGACCACCGTCGAGCAGGCCGCGGGCTGGGTGCGCAAGGCGTCCGTCTTCCCCGCCACCTTCGGCCTCGCCTGCTGTGCCATCGAGATGATGACCACCGGCGCCGGCCGCTACGACCTGGCCCGCTTCGGCATGGAGGTCTTCCGCGGCTCACCCCGCCAGGCCGACCTCATGATCGTCGCCGGCCGGGTCAGCCAGAAGATGGCGCCGGTGCTCAGGCAGGTCTACGACCAGATGCCCAACCCCAAGTGGGTGATCTCCATGGGCGTCTGTGCGTCCTCGGGCGGCATGTTCAACAACTACGCGATCGTCCAGGGCGTCGACCACATCGTGCCCGTCGACATCTACCTGCCCGGCTGCCCGCCGCGCCCGGAGATGCTGATGGACGCGATCCTCAAGCTCCACCAGAAGATCCAGACCTCCAAGCTCGGCGTCAACGCGAAGGAAGCGGCCCGGGAGGCGGAGGAGGCGGCGCTCAAGGCCCTGCCCACGATCGAGATGAAGGGGCTGCTGCGGTGAGCGACGCGAACGGCCACAACGGGGTCAACCCGGAGAAGGACCTAGGCACCGACAACCTTCCCGGCCAGCGCGGCCAGGGCGGTGAGGAGATCCGCGTCCAGCGCGGCATGTTCGGCGCGAACAACGGCGGCGACACCTCCGGCTACGGCGGCCTGGTCCGCTCGGTCCGGCTCCCGGGACCCGCGGCCCGCCCCTACGGCGGCTGGTTCGACGAGGTCGCCGACGAGCTGGAGGGCGCCCTGGAGGAACAGGGTCTCCTCCCCGAGAACGCCATCGAGAAGACGGTCGTCGACCGCGGCGAGCTCACCTTCCACATCGAACGCGAGCACCTGCCGCGCGTCGCCCGCACCCTGCGCGACGACCCGGCCCTGCGCTTCGAACTGTGCACCGGCGTCAGCGGCGTCCACTACCTGCACGACAAGGGCCGCGAGCTGCACGCCGTCTACCATCTGCGCTCGATCACCCACAACCGGCTGATCCGCCTGGAGGTCAGCGCCCCGGACGCCGACCCGCACATCCCGTCCCTGGTTTCCGTCTATCCGACCAACGACTGGCACGAGCGCGAGACCTACGACTTCTTCGGGATCGTCTTCGACGGTCACCCGGCCCTGACGCGGATCATGATGCCGGACGACTGGCAGGGCCATCCGCAGCGCAAGGACTACCCCCTCGGCGGCATCCCCGTCGAGTACAAGGGCGCCCAGATCCCGGCTCCGGACCAGCGGAGGTCGTACTCATGAGCACGCAGCACGCAACTCCGCGGGAGACCACCGAGGGCACCGTATATACGGTCACCGGCGGCGACTGGGACGAGATCGTCCAGTCTGCGGCCCGCGCCGACGACGAACGCATCGTCGTCAACATGGGTCCCCAGCATCCGTCCACCCATGGAGTGCTCCGCCTCATCCTGGAGATCGACGGCGAGACGGTCACCGAGGCCCGGTGCGGCATCGGCTACCTCCACACCGGCATCGAGAAGAACCTCGAGTTCCGCACGTGGACGCAGGGCACCACGTTCGTGACGCGCATGGACTACCTGACGTCCTTCTTCAACGAGACCGCCTACTGCCTCGCCGTCGAGAAGCTCCTCGGCATCGAGGACCAGATCAGCGAACGCGCCAAGATCATCCGGGTGCTCCTGATGGAGCTGAACCGGCTCTCCTCCCACCTGGTGTGCATCGCCACCGGCGGCATGGAACTCGGCGCCACCACGATCATGATCTACGGCTTCCGTGATCGTGAAATGATTCTCGATCTCTACGAACTCATCACCGGCCTGCGGATGAACCACGCGTACATCCGCCCCGGCGGCCTCGCCCAGGACCTGCCGCCCGGCGCGGTCGACCAGATCCGCGAGTTCGTGAAGAAGATGCGGAAGAACCTCCCGGAGTACGACAAGCTCGCCACCGGGAACCCCATCTTCAAGGCCCGCATGCAGGACATCGGCTACCTCGACCTGGCCGGCTGCATGGCCCTCGGCGCCACCGGCCCGATCCTGCGCTCCGCCGGCCTGCCGCACGACCTGCGCAAGGCACAGCCGTACTGCGGCTACGAGACGTACGACTTCGAGATCCCGACCGCCGACACCTGCGACGCCTACGGCCGCTTCCTGGTCCGCCTGGAGGAGATGCGCCAGTCGCTCGGGATCGTCGAGCAGTGCCTGGACCGGCTCCAGCCCGGACCGGTCATGGTCGCCGACAAGAAGATCGCCTGGCCCGCCCAGCTCGCCCTCGGGCCGGACGGACTCGGCAACTCCCTCGACCACATCAAGAAGATCATGGGCACCTCCATGGAGGCCCTGATCCACCACTTCAAGCTGGTCACCGAGGGCTTCCGGGTCCCGCCCGGACAGGCCTACGTGGCCGTCGAGTCACCCAAGGGCGAACTCGGTGTGCACGCCGTGTCCGACGGCGGCACCCGCCCCTACCGGGTCCACTTCCGCGACCCGTCCTTCACCAACCTGCAGGCCATGGCGGCGATGTGCGAGGGCGGCCAGGTCGCCGACGTCATCGTCGCCGTCGCGTCCATCGACCCCGTGATGGGAGGCGTCGACCGGTGACCACCTCTTCTTCGGAGCGCGGTATCAGCCTGGGCATGCCCGAGCTGCCCGCGCCCGCGTACCCGGACGACGTCCGGGCCCGCCTGGAGACGGACGCGCGCGACATCATCGCCCGCTACCCCGACTCCCGGTCCGCCCTGCTGCCGCTGCTGCACCTCGTGCAGGCGGAGGAGGGCCATGTCACGCGCACCGGGATGCGGTTCTGCGCGGACGTCCTGGAGCTGACCACGGCCGAGGTCACCGCCGTCGCCACCTTCTACACCATGTACCGGCGCCGGCCCTCCGGCGACTACCAGGTGGGCGTCTGCACCAACACGCTCTGCGCGGTCATGGGCGGCGACGCGATCTTCGAGACCCTCCAGGAGCACCTCGGCGTCGGCAACGGGGAGACCACCGGCGACGGCAAGGTCACCCTGGAGCACATCGAGTGCAACGCGGCCTGCGACTTCGCGCCGGTCGTGATGGTCAACTGGGAGTTCTTCGACAACCAGACCCCGGCCAGCGCCACACGCCTGGTCGACGACCTGCGCGCGGGCCGGGACGTCGAGCCCACGCGCGGCGCCCGGCTGTGCACCTTCAAGGAGACCGCCCGCATCCTGGCCGGCTTCCCCGACGAGCGGCCCGGGGCCGTCGAGGAGGGCGGCAGCGCGGGACCCGCCTCACTGGTGGGCCTCCGCCTGGCCAAGGGCGAGACCGCACCCGCGCGCGTGGTCCATCCGCGAGCCCAGGGATCCCAGGAAGCGCCGCACGCAGAGGAGGGGGAGTGATGACGGTGGCATCCGAACTGAAGGACACCAGCCCCGAGAAGCTGCTCGCACCCGTGCTGTCGGCCTTCTGGGACGAGGACCGGTCCTGGAGCCTGGACGTCTACCGAAGGCACGAAGGATACGAGGGGCTCCGCAAGGCGCTCGCCATGTCACCGGACGACCTGATCGCCTACGTCAAGGAGTCCGGACTGCGCGGCCGCGGCGGCGCTGGGTTCCCCACCGGGATGAAGTGGCAGTTCATTCCGCAGGGAGACGGCAAACCGCACTATCTAGTTGTCAACGCCGACGAATCCGAGCCCGGGACCTGCAAGGACATCCCGCTCCTCTTCGCCAACCCGCACAGCCTCATCGAGGGCATCGTGATCGCGTGCTACGCCATCCGGTCGTCGCATGCCTTCATCTATCTGCGTGGTGAGGTCGTCCCCGTCCTGCGGCGGTTGCACGAGGCCGTGCGCGAGGCCTACGCGGCCGGCTACCTCGGCGAGAACATCCTCGGCAGCGGACTCGATCTCCAGCTCACCGTGCACGCCGGCGCCGGCGCGTACATCTGCGGTGAGGAGACCGCACTGCTCGACTCGCTCGAAGGCCGCCGCGGTCAACCGCGGCTCCGTCCCCCCTTCCCTGCCGTCGAAGGGCTCTACGCCTGCCCGACTGTTGTGAACAACGTCGAGTCCATCGCCTCGGTTCCCGCGATCCTGCACAAGGGCAAGGAATGGTTCAGGTCGATGGGGAGCGAGAAGTCACCCGGCTTCACGCTCTACTCCCTCAGCGGCCATGTCGCGAGCCCCGGCCAGTACGAGGCACCGCTCGGCATCACCCTGCGCCAGCTCCTCGACATGAGCGGCGGGATGCGCACCGGCCACCGCCTGAAGTTCTGGACCCCGGGCGGCTCCTCGACACCCATGTTCACCGACGAGCACCTCGACGTCCCCCTCGACTACGAAGGAGTGGGCGCCGCGGGTTCCATGCTCGGCACCAAAGCACTCCAGTGCTTCGACGAGACCACCTGCGTCGTGCGCGCCGTCACCCGCTGGACCGAGTTCTACGCCCACGAGTCCTGCGGCAAGTGCACCCCCTGCCGCGAAGGCACCTACTGGCTCGTGCAGCTGCTGCGTGACATCGAGGCCGGCAAGGGCGTGCTGTCCGACCTCGACAAACTGAACGACATCGCCGACAACATCAACGGCAAGTCCTTCTGCGCCCTCGGCGACGGCGCAGCGTCCCCGATCTTCTCCTCGCTGAAGTACTTCCGCGAGGAGTACGAACAGCACATCACGGGCCGGGGCTGCCCCTTCGACCCGGCCAAGTCGACGGCCTGGGCGGACCGCCCGGAGGTGAACGCATGACCGTGACCACGAGTTCCCCCTCCTCGGGGGGAACGGCGGCGGTCCCGCCGCAGGACCTCGTCACGCTGACGATCGACGGCATCGAGATCAGCGTGCCCAAGGGCACCCTGGTCATCCGCGCCGCCGAACAGCTCGGCATCGAGATCCCGCGCTTCTGCGACCACCCCCTGCTGGACCCGGCCGGCGCCTGCCGTCAGTGCATCGTCGAGGTCGAGGGCCAGCGCAAGCCCATGGCCTCCTGCACGATCACATGTACGGACGGCATGGTGGTGAAGACTCACCTCACCTCACCCGTGGCCGAGAAGGCCCAGCACGGGGTGATGGAGCTGCTGCTCATCAACCACCCGCTGGACTGCCCGGTATGCGACAAGGGCGGCGAGTGCCCGCTGCAGAACCAGGCGATGTCGCACGGCAACGCCGAGTCCCGCTTCGACGGCCGCAAGCGCACCTACGCGAAGCCGGTCCCGATCTCCACCCAGGTACTCCTCGACCGCGAGCGGTGCGTGCTGTGCGCCCGCTGCACCCGGTTCTCCGACCAGGTCGCCGGCGACCCGATGATCGAGCTCCTGGAACGCGGCGCGCTCCAGCAGGTCGGCACCGGCGAGGGCGACCCGTTCGAGTCGTACTTCTCCGGGAACACCATCCAGATCTGCCCGGTGGGCGCGCTGACCTCGGCGGCGTATCGCTTCCGCTCCCGGCCCTTCGACCTGATCTCCTCCCCGTCGGTGTGCGAGCACTGCTCGGGCGGCTGCGCCACCCGCACCGACCACCGGCGCGGCAAGGTCATGCGGCGGCTCGCCGCCAACGACCCCGAGGTCAACGAGGAGTGGATCTGCGACAAGGGACGCTTCGCGTTCCGGTACACGCAGCAGAAGGACCGCCTGGAGACCCCGCTGGTCCGCAACTCCCTGGGCGTGCTCGAACCCGCCTCCTGGCCGGAGGCCCTCGAAGCGGCCGCACAGGGCCTGGCCGCCGCCCGCTCCCGGGCCGGTGTCCTCACCGGCGGCCGGCTCACCGTCGAGGACGCCTACGCGTACAGCAAGTTCGCGCGCGTGGCCCTCGACACCAACGACATCGACTTCCGCGCGCGCGTGCACAGCGGCGAGGAGGCCGACTTCCTCGCCGCCCGGGTCGCCGGGCGCGGCCGGGACCTCGACGGGACGGGCGTCACCTACACCTCGCTGGAGAAGGCGCCCGCCGTCCTGCTGGTCGGGTTCGAGTCCGAGGAGGAGGCGCCCGGCGTCTTCCTGCGGTTGCGCAAGGCCTGGCGCAAGCGCAAGCAGCAGGTGTTCTCCCTCGCCACGTACCCCACGCGCGGGCTGGAGAAGGCCGGCGGCACGCTGCTGCCGGCCGCTCCCGGCACCGAGACCGAGTGGCTGGACGCCCTCGCGAGCGGCGTCGGCCTGGAGGAGCCCGGCAGCCGGGCCGCCGAGGCACTGCGCACCGACGGCGCGGTGATCGTCGTAGGCGAGCGGCTGGCATCGGTCGCCGGCGGGCTCACCGCCGCCGTACGGGCCGCCACCGCCACCGGCGCCCAGCTGGTGTGGATCCCGCGCCGGGCCGGTGAGCGCGGCGCGGTCGAGGCCGGTGCGCTGCCCTCGCTGCTGCCGGGCGGCCGTCCGGCCACCGACCCACGCGCGCGTGAGGAGGTCGCCGCCGCCTGGGGCGTCTCCGAACTCCCGCTCCGCTACGGCCGCGACACCAGCCAGATCGTCGAGGCCGCCGCCCGTGGCGAACTCTCCGCCCTGCTGGTCGCCGGCGTCGAGGTCGCCGACCTGCCCGACCCGGCACGCGCGCGTGCGGCACTCGAAGCCGTCGGCTTCCTGGTCTCGCTGGAGCTTCGGCCCAGCGAGGTCACCGAGCACGCCGACGTCGTCCTGCCGGTCGCCGCGGTCGCCGAGAAGGCCGGCACCTTCCTCAACTGGGAAGGCCGGGCACGTCTCTTCGAGGCCGCCCTCAAGCCCGAGCAGATGACCCGCCGGCTCCCGCCCACCGACGCGCGCGTGCTGCAGATGCTCGCCGACGCCATGGACGTCCACCTGGGCCTGCCCGACCTGCGCACCGCGCGGGCGGAGCTGGACCGGCTCGGCGCCTGGGACGGGCCCAAGGCCTCCGACCCGCTGGAGACGGCGGCATCGCTGCCCAGGCCCGCGGCCGGGGAGGCCGTGCTCGCCGGGCACCGGCTCCTCCTCGACCAGGGCGTCCTCCAGGACGGCGACGAGGCACTGGCAGGCACCCGGCACGCCGCCCACGCGCGCGTGTCCGCGGCGACCGCCGCCGAGGCGGGCGTCGGCGACGGCGGCCTCCTCGCCGTCACCGGAGGCTCCGGCACCGTCGAACTCCCGCTCCGGATCACCGAGATGCCCGACCGCGTGGTCTGGCTCCCGCTGAACTCGGTCGGCGGCGGCGTCGCCTCCGACACCGGAGCACTGCCCGGCTCCCTCGTCCGCATCGGCCCGGCGGCCACCGCCGGCGAGGCCCCCAAGGAGGTGGAGGCATGAGCCCGTACCCGTACCTCGCCGCGGAAGACCTCTCCATGTTCGGCCGCGACCCCTGGTGGCTGGTCGTCCTCAAGGCGGTCTTCTGCTTCGCCTTCCTGATGGTGACCGTGCTGATCTCCATCGTCATGGAGCGCAAGGTCGTCGCCTGGATGCAGCTGCGCGTCGGCCCCAACCGGCACGGCCCCTGGGGCATGCTCCAGTCGCTCGCCGACGGCATCAAGCTGATGCTCAAGGAAGACGTCGTCGTCAAACGCGCGGACAAGGCCGTCTACATCCTCGCGCCGATCGTCGCGGCGATCCCGGCGTTCATGGCCATCGCGGTCATCCCGTTCGGCCCGGCCGACAACGAGATCTCCATCTTCGGCCACCGCACCACGATGCAGCTCACCGACCTGCCGATCGCGATGCTCTACATCCTCGCGGTCGCCTCCGTCGGCATCTACGGCATCGTCCTCGCCGGCTGGAGCTCCGGCTCCACCTACCCGCTCCTCGGCGGTCTGCGCTCCTGCGCCCAGATGATCTCCTACGAGATCGCCATGGGCGCCGCGTTCGCCTCCGTGTTCCTGTACTCCGGGTCGATGTCGACGTCCACGATCGTCGACCAGCAGCAGGGCCGCTGGTACATCCTGCTGCTGCCGGTCTCGTTCATCATCTACGTCGTCACCATGATCGGCGAGACCAACCGGGCCCCCTTCGACATGCCCGAGTCCGAGGGCGACCTGGTCGGCGGCTTCAACACCGAGTACTCGTCGATCAAGTTCGCGATGTTCATGCTCGCCGAGTACGTCAACATGGTGACGGTCTCGGCCGTGTCGACCACCCTGTTCCTCGGCGGCTGGCGCGCCCCGTGGCCGATCAGCACGGTCTGGGCGGGTGCCAACCACGGCTGGTGGCCGATGCTCTGGTTCGTCGCCAAGGTCGTACTGCTGCTGTTCGGCTTCGTCTGGGTGCGCGGCACGCTCCCGCGCGTGCGCTACGACCAGTTGATGAAGCTCGGCTGGAAGGTCCTCATCCCGGTCTCCGTCGTCTGGCTGATGCTCGTCGCCACCGTCCGGACCCTGCGCAACCAGAACTACGGCTTCGCCGACATCGCGCTCTACGTCGGCGGCGGATTCCTCGCCCTGCTGCTCCTGTCCTTCGTCGTCGACATCTTCCGCGACAAGGGCAAGGAAGCCCCGCAGCCGGCCGCCGAGCCGGCCGCGTTCGACCCGATGGCGGGCGGCTTCCCCGTACCACCGCTGCCCGGACAGGAACTGCCGCCGGTACCCCGGCGCAGCCCCCGCCGGGAGCGGGAGCTGATTGTCAGTGGCGGACCCGACACTGTCAGTGACGGACCTTCGGATGGAAAGGAGGCGTCCGATGGCTGAGGAGCCCAAGGAGACCAAGCCCGGTTTCCAGAACCCCGTGGCCGGCTTCGGCGTGACCTTCAAGGCCATGTTCAAGAAGCGGCTGACCGAGCAGTACCCGGAGCAGAAGAAGACCACGGCCCCGCGGTTCCACGGACGGCACCAGCTCAACCGCCATCCGGACGGCCTGGAGAAGTGCGTCGGCTGCGAGCTGTGCGCCTGGGCCTGCCCCGCCGACGCCATCTACGTGGAGGGCGCCGACAACACCGACGAGGAGCGCTACTCGCCGGGCGAGCGCTACGGCCGCGTCTACCAGATCAACTACGCCCGCTGCATCCTGTGCGGCCTGTGCATCGAAGCGTGCCCCACACGCGCGCTGACGATGACCAACGAGTTCGAACTGGCCGACAGCAGCCGCGCCAACCTCATCTACACCAAGGAACAGCTCCTCGCCGGCCTCGAAGAGGGCATGGTCGACACCCCTCACTCGATTTTCCCGGGGACCGACGAACAGGACTACTACCGGGGCCTGGTCACCGAGGCCGCGCCCGGGACCGTACGCCAGGTGGCCGTCTCCAAGGGCGAGAAGCCCGAGGAGCAGGACCAGGAGGTGGAGGCATGAGCCCGCAGCTCGCCGCCTACGCCACCTCCACCGGCGAGGCCTTCCAGTTCTGGGTCCTCGGCACCGTCGCGGTGATCGGCGCCCTGTCCACCGTCTTCATGAAGAAGGCCGTGCACAGCGCGTTGTCGCTCGCCGGAACCATGATCGTCCTGGCGGTGTTCTACCTCGCCAACGGCGCCTACTTCCTCGGCATCGTGCAGATCGTCGTCTACACCGGCGCGATCATGATGCTGTTCCTCTTCGTGGTGATGCTGGTCGGCGTGACCGCCGCCGACTCCCTGCAGGAGACCATCAAGGGCCAGCGCTGGCTGGCCCTTCTCTGCGGAGTCGGCTTCGGCGTCCTGCTCCTCGCGGGCATCGCCAACGCCTCCCTGAAGAACTTCGCAGGCACCGGCCAGGCCAACGCCAACGGCAACGTGGAGGGCCTCGCCGCCCTCATCTTCACCAAGTACGTCTTCGCCTTCGAAATCACCGGCGCCCTGCTCATCACCGCCGCCGTCGGCGCCATGGTGCTCACCCACCGGGAGCGCACCGAGCGCCCCAAGACCCAGCGCGAGCAGTCCGAGCAGCGCGTCCGCGACGGCAAGCACCTGCCGCCGCTGCCCGCCCCCGGCGTCTACGCCCGGCACAACGCCGTGGACATCGCCGGCCTGCTCCCCAACGGCACCCCGTCCGAGCTCACCGTCAGCAAGACGCTCCGCGACCGCGGCCAGGTCCGTGACGTGTCCGCGGAGGCGCTGGGCGACCTGCGGGCCCTGGAACAGCGCTCCGAGGAACGCCTGGAGCGCACCCCGGTCGAGCCCGCGCACTTCAAGCGCAGCGAGGAGGCGTCGAAGTGAACCCCGTCTACTACCTCTACCTCGCCGCCCTGTTGTTCACGATCGGCGCCACCGGTGTGCTGATCAGACGGAACGCGATCGTCGTCTTCATGTGCATCGAACTGATGCTGAACGCCTGCAACCTCGCGTTCGTCGTCTTCTCCCGGATGCACGGCAACCTCGACGGCCAGATCATCGCCTTCTTCACGATGGTCGTCGCCGCCGCGGAGGTCGTGGTCGGGCTCGCGATCATCGTGTCGCTGTTCCGTACCCGCCACTCGGCCTCGGTCGACGACGCCAGCCTGATGAAGCTGTAAGGGGTCGCTGAATCGTGGAGAACCTGATTGCGCTGCTGATCGCGGCGCCCCTGCTCGGAGCGGCCGTCCTCCTGGTCGGCGGCCGCCGCCTGGACGCCGCAGGACACTGGATCGGCACACTCCTGTCGACGACGTCCTTCGTGTTCGGCGTGATCCTCTTCGCCGACCTGCTCGGCAGGAACGCCGACGACCGCACCCTGATGCAGCACCTGTACACCTGGGTCCCCGTGGCCGGCTTCCAGGCGGACGTCACCTTCCGCCTCGACCAGCTGTCGATGACGTTCGTCCTGCTGATCACCGGCGTCGGCTCGCTCATCCACCTGTACTCCGTCGGGTACATGGAGCACGACGAGCGCCGCCGCCGCTTCTTCGGCTACCTCAACCTGTTCCTCGCAGCGATGCTGCTGCTCGTCCTCGCCGACAACTACCTGCTGCTGTACGTCGGCTGGGAGGGCGTCGGCCTCGCCTCGTACCTGCTGATCGGCTTCTGGCAGCACAAGCCCAGCGCGGCGACGGCGGCCAAGAAGGCCTTCCTCGTCAACCGCGTCGGCGACATGGGCCTGTCGATCGCGATCATGCTGATGTTCACGACGTTCGGCACCTTCGCCTTCGGCCCGGTCCTCAGCCACGCCACCGACGCCTCCGAGGGCAGGCTCACCGCGATCGGCCTGATGCTGCTGCTCGCCGCCTGCGGCAAGTCCGCCCAGGTGCCGCTGCAGTCCTGGCTCGGGGACGCCATGGAAGGCCCCACCCCGGTCTCCGCCCTCATCCACGCGGCGACCATGGTGACCGCGGGCGTCTACCTCATCGTCCGCTCCGGAGCGATCTTCAACGCGGCCCCCGACGCCCAGCTCGTCGTCACCGTCGTCGGCGCCGTCACCCTCCTCTTCGGTGCGATCGTCGGTTGCGCGAAGGACGACATCAAGAAGGCCCTCGCCGGCTCGACCATGTCGCAGATCGGCTACATGGTCCTTGCGGCCGGCCTCGGCCCGATCGGCTACGTCTTCGCGATCATGCACCTGGTGACGCACGGCTTCTTCAAGGCCGGGCTCTTCCTCGGCGCCGGCTCCGTCATGCACGGCATGAACGACGAGGTCGACATGCGCAAGTACGGCGGCCTCCGTAAGTACATGCCGGTCACCTTCATCACCTTCGGCCTCGGCTACCTCGCCATCATCGGCTTCCCGGGCCTGTCCGGCTTCTTCTCCAAGGACAAGATCATCGAGGCGGCGTTCGCCAAGGGCGGCACCGAGGGCTGGATCCTCGGCACCTGCGCCCTCGTCGGCGCGGCCATCACCGCGTTCTACATGACGCGCGTGATGCTGATGACGTTCTTCGGCGAGAAGCGCTGGCAGCCCGACGAGCACGGCCACGAGCCGCACCCGCACGAGTCCCCGAAGGTCATGACCATCCCGATGATCGTCCTGGCGATCGGCTCGGTCTTCGCCGGTGGCTTCTTCAGCATCGGCGACCGCTTCCTGCACTGGCTGGAGCCGATCACCGGCCACAGCGAGGGCGACTCCCCGCTCAGCGCGGGCACGGTCACCGGCGCCACCATGGTCTGCCTGATCATCGGCGTCGGCATCGCCTACCTCCAGTACGGCCGCCGTCCCGTCCCCGCCGTCGCCCCGCGCGGTTCGCTGCTCACCCGCGCGGCCCGCCGCGACCTCCTCCAGGACGACTTCAACCACGTCGTCCTGGTCCGCGGCGGCGAACACCTCACCCGCTCCCTTGTATATGTCGACCACACCCTGGTTGACGGCGTCGTCAACGGCACGGCGGCGGGCTTCGGCGGGCTCTCCGGCCGACTGCGCAAGCTCCAGAACGGCTACGCGCGCTCGTACGCGGTCTCGATGTTCGGCGGCGCTGCCCTCCTGGTCGCCGCGACCCTGCTGATGAGGGCGGTCTGATACCGATGTCCTTTCCTCTGCTGACAGCGACGGCGGTCCTCCCGGCCGTCGGCGCGGTCGCCACGGCAGCCGTACCGGCCGCCCGGCGCACCGCCGCCAAATGGCTCGCGCTGCTGGTCTCGCTCGCCACGCTCGTCCTGGCGATCGTCGTCATGGTCCGCTTCGACCCCGGCGGCGCCCGCTACCAGCTCACCGAATCCCACGCCTGGATCAGTGACTTCGGCGTCCGGTACGAACTGGGCGTCGACGGCATCGCGGTCGTCCTGCTCGCCCTGACCGCCCTGCTGATGCCGTTCATCATCCTGGCCGGCTGGCACGACGCCGACCCGCTGGAGACCGGCAGCAAGCGGTGGCGGCCCACCCAGGGCTTCTTCGCCCTGATCCTGGCCGTCGAGGCGATGGTGATCATCTCCTTCGAGGCCACCGACGTCTTCCTCTTCTACATCTTCTTCGAAGCCATGCTCATCCCGATGTACTTTCTCATCGGCGGCTTCGGGGACCGTGCCCACGCGGGCTCCGACGAGAACGCGGCGGCCCAACGGTCGTACGCCGCCGTGAAGTTCCTCCTCTACAACCTGGTCGGCGGACTGATCATGCTGGCCGCGGTGATCGGCCTCTACACGGTCGCCGGGAACTTCTCCCTCGCCGAGATCGCGCAGGCCCGCGCGAACGGCACGCTGCACATGGCGACCAGTACCGAACGCTGGCTGTTCCTCGGCTTCTTCTTCGCCTTCGCGGTGAAGGCCCCGCTGTGGCCGCTGCACACCTGGCTGCCCAACGCCATGCAGGAGTCCACCGCCCCCGTCGCCGTCCTCATCACCGCGGTCGTCGACAAGGTGGGCACGTTCGCGATGCTCCGCTTCTGCCTCCAGCTCTTCCCGGAGGCGTCGAAGTGGGCGACGCCCACCATCCTCGTCCTCGCGCTGATCAGCATCATCTACGGCGCGCTGCTCGCCGTGGGACAGCGCGACATCAAGCGTCTGGTCGCCTACGCGTCCATCTCGCACTTCGGGTTCATCATCCTGGGCATCTTCGCGATGACCAGCCAGGGCCAGTCCGGCGCCACCCTCTACATGGTCAACCACGGCATCTCCACCGCCGCGCTGATGCTGGTCGCCGGCTTCCTGATCTCCCGGCGCGGCTCCCGGCTCATCGCCGACTACGGCGGTGTGCAGAAGGTCGCCCCGGTACTCGCCGGCACCTTCCTGATCGGCGGCCTGGCCACCCTGTCCCTGCCCGGCCTCGCCCCCTTCGTGAGCGAGTTCCTGGTCCTGGTCGGCACGTTCACGCGCTACCCGGCGATCGGGATCATCGCCACCTTCGGCATCGTCCTCGCCGCGCTCTACACCCTCGTCCTCTACCAGCGGACGATGACGGGCCCGGTGAAACCGGCGGTCTCCGCGATGCCCGACCTGAAGGCGCGCGAGCTCCTCGTGGTCACCCCGCTGATCGTCCTGCTGATCTTCCTGGGCGTCTATCCGAAGCCCGTCACGGACATCGTCAACCCGGCGGTCAAACAGACCATGTCGGACGTACACAAGACCGACCCCAAGCCTGCAGTGGAGGCGGCCAAGTGAGCACAGCAGCCGTCCACAGCCTGTGGACAACCGCGGCCGAGCCGATCTCCAAGATCCCGGCACCGAAGATCGAATACGGACAGTTGTCGCCCACCCTGATCGTCGTCGGCGCAGCCGTCGTCGGGGTGCTGGTCGAGGCGTTCGTCCCGCGCAAGTCCCGCTACTACGCCCAGGTGTTCGTCTCCGCCGTGGCCCTGTGCGCCGCCTTCGCGGCGGTCGTCGCCCTGGCCGCCGACGGATACGGCACCACCAAGGCACACATCGCCGCCATGGGCGCCATCGCAGTCGACGGGCCCTCCCTGTTCCTCCAGGGCACGATCCTGCTGGCCGGCCTCGTCGGCCTGTTCACCTTCGCCGAACGCCGCCTCGACCCCGAGGCCCACGGCAACCGCGTCGACTCCTTCGCCGCCCAGGCCGCCTCCGTGCCCGGCAGCGACAGCGAGCAGGCCGCGGTGAAGGCCGGCTTCACCACCACCGAGGTCTTCCCGCTCCTGCTCTTCGCCGTCGCCGGCATGCTGGTGTTCCCCTCGGCCAACGACCTGCTGACGCTCTTCGTGGCCCTGGAGGTCTTCTCCCTCCCGCTCTACCTGCTGTGCGCCCTGGCCCGCCGCAAGCGCCTCATGTCACAGGAAGCCGCCGTCAAGTACTTCCTGCTCGGCGCCTTCGCCTCCGCGTTCACCCTGTTCGGCATCGCCCTGCTCTACGGCTACGCCGGCTCGGTGTCGTACGCCACCATCGCCCAGGTCGTCGACGGCACCGTCACCAGCGTCGACCCGGCCCTCGCCGACACCATGGGCAACGATGCGCTGCTCCTGATCGGCGCCGCCATGGTCGTCATGGGCCTGCTCTTCAAGGTCGGCGCCGTCCCCTTCCACATGTGGACGCCCGACGTCTACCAGGGCGCGCCCACCCCGGTGACCGGCTTCATGGCGGCCGCCACCAAGGTCGCTGCGTTCGGTGCGCTGCTGCGGCTGCTCTACGTGGTCCTGCCCGGCATGCGCTGGGACTGGCGGCCGGTCATGTGGGGCGTCGCGATCATCACCATGCTGGGCGGCGCGATCGTCGCGATCACCCAGACCGACATCAAGCGGCTCCTCGCGTACTCGTCGATCGCGCACGCCGGATTCATCCTCGCCGGTGTCATCGCGACGTCCAAGGACGGCGTGTCGTCGGTCCTCTTCTACCTGGCCGCGTACTCCTTCGTGACCATCGGAGCGTTCGCCGTGGTCACCCTGGTGCGCGACGCGGGCGGCGAGGCGACCCACCTGTCCAAGTGGGCCGGGCTCGGCCGCCGCTCACCCCTTGTGGCAGCCGTCTTCGCCGTGTTCCTGCTGGCCTTCGCCGGTATCCCGCTCACCTCCGGCTTCGCCGGGAAGTTCGCCGTCTTCAAGGCGGCGGCCGAGGGCGGAGCCGTCCCGCTGGTCGTGATCGGTGTGATTTCGTCCGCGATCGCCGCGTTCTTCTACATCCGCGTGATCGTGCTGATGTTCTTCAGCGAGCCGAGTCCCGAGGGACCGACGGTCGCCGTGCCGTCACCGTTCACCATGGCGGCGATCGGCCTCGGCGTGGCGGTCACCCTGGTGCTCGGTGTGGCACCGCAGTACTTCCTGAACCTGGCGAGCCAGGCGGGAGTGTTCGTGCGCTGACCCGTCGTCCCGTACGGCCATGGACCCCGGTTCCCCGCGGAGGAGCCGGGGTCCACGCGTGCGTGCGTGGCACGGCGCTACCGGCACACCGTCACGGCGGGTACGGGCGGGTACGGCTACGGGCACATCACCGTCGGGTTCCACGGCGCGAACAGACCGCTCGGATTGTCCTTCCAGATCCAGGCGCGCAGCGTGTACACGGGTCCCACGACACCCGGAACCGTCGTCGGCCCCTGGAACGGCTGCCCGAACAGCGTCGGCGCGGCGGTCCCGCTGCCCGCCCGTACGATCCACTCCACCGCGACCAGGGCCCGGCCGCCGCCGGCGTCGGTCTCGTAGAGGAGACCCGCGGGCTCGGCCGGATCCAGACTGCCGAGGCCGGCGGTCCTGACGTAGTGGTAGCCCGCGCCTCCCTTGCCGTTCTGGGTGTCCTTGTCGCAGGTGTCGGACCTGACGTACCCGTCCGTGACCGCGAACGGCTCGTACTGGTAGTCCGCCGTCGCCGTGTACGTCGGGGTCAGATCCGTCCACACGAACGGGTCGGGATCGGGGACGGGAGCCGCGTCGGCGGGCACCCCGGCCAGAGCGAACGGCACGGCAAGCGCCAGAGCGGCGCCGGCAGTGCGGGACCTGAGAGACATCCTGATGCTCCTTGGGGCGGAAGAGGCACGCGAACGCGACACCTCCGTACAGCGCGGGCCTCCCCGGTCCCGCCCGTGCAGCATGGCCCGCGCCGCTTCCGGGTCGCCACGCGAAGACCGCCAAAGGGCTGAGGGCACCGCCGGACGGAGGAACCCCGCATCCGCGCCCCTCCCGGGCGGTCAGCCTGTGGATAACTCCGGCGCTGTCGGTCCGGACCCCTATCGTGGTGGCAGTGGTCGACGGACGACGTACGGGGGACACGACGATGGGCGGGACGGGCGGAACCGACGAGATGCCAGGGACGACCGAGACACCGGGGGCGCAACAGACGCCCGGACCGACGGACAGCGAGGCACTGGCCACGCTGCACCGGGTCTTCGGGTACGACGCCTTCCGGGGCGAGCAGCAAGCGATCATCGAGCATGTGGTGGCGGGCGGCGACGCCGTCGTCCTCATGCCGACCGGCGGCGGAAAGTCACTGTGCTACCAGATCCCCGCCCTGGTCAGACCCGGTACGGGCATCGTGGTCTCACCGCTCATCGCCCTCATGCAGGACCAGGTGGACGCCCTGCGCGCCCTCGGCGTCAACGCCGGGTTCATCAACTCCACCCAGGACTTCGACGAGCGGCGCGTAGTAGAGGCCCAGTTCCTCGCGGGCGAACTCGACCTGCTCTACCTCGCCCCCGAGCGGCTCCGCCTGGACTCCACCCTCGACCTGCTCACCCGCGGCAAGATCGCCGTCTTCGCCATCGACGAGGCGCACTGCGTCTCCCAGTGGGGCCACGACTTCCGGCCCGACTACCTCTCCCTGTCCCTCCTCGGCGAGCGCTGGCCCGACGTCCCGCGCATCGCGCTCACGGCCACCGCCACCCATGCCACCCACGAGGAGATCACCCAGCGGCTGCACATGCCGGCCGCCCGGCACTTCGTGGCCAGCTTCGACCGGCCCAACATCCAGTACCGGATCGTCCCCAAGGCCGACCCCAAGAAACAGCTCCTCACCTTCCTCCGCCAGGAACACGAGGGCGACGCGGGCATCGTCTACTGCCTGTCCCGCAAGTCCGTCGAGTCCACAGCCGAATTCCTGACCCGCAACGGCATCGACGCCGTCCCCTACCACGCCGGCCTCGACGCGAGCACCCGCGCCGCCCACCAGTCCCGCTTCCTGCGCGAGGACGGCCTGGTCGTCGTCGCCACCATCGCCTTCGGCATGGGCATCGACAAACCCGACGTCCGCTTCGTCGCCCACCTCGACCTGCCCAAATCCGTCGAGGGCTACTACCAGGAGACCGGCCGCGCCGGCCGCGACAGCCAGCCCTCCACCGCCTGGATGGCCTACGGCCTCAACGACGTCATACAACAGCGCAAACTCATCCAGTCCGGCGAGGGGGACGAGGCCTTCCGCCGCCGCGCCCAGGCCCACCTCGACTCCATGCTCGCCCTGTGCGAGACCGCCCAGTGCCGCCGCGGGCAGCTCCTGAACTACTTCGGCCAGGACCCCGACCCGACGGGCTGCGGCAACTGCGACACCTGCCTCACCCCGCCCGAGACCTGGGACGGCACCGTCGCCGCCCAGAAGGTCCTCTCCACCGTGGTCCGGCTCCAGCGCGAACGCGGGCAGAAGTTCGGCGCCGTCCAGATCGTCGACATCCTGCTCGGCAAGCGCACGGCCAAGGTCATACAGTTCGACCACGACCAGCTGTCCGTCTTCGGCATCGGCACCGACCTCGACGAGGGCGAATGGCGTGGCGTCGTCCGGCAGCTGCTCGCCCAGGGGCTGCTCGCCGTCGAGGGCGAGTACGGCACCCTGGTGCTCACCGAGGCCAGCGGGACGGTACTGCGGCGCGAGCGGGACGTCCCGCTGCGGAAGGAGCCGAAGAAGCCGGCGGTCTCACGGTCGGCCGGGAGCTCCGGTTCCACCGGCAAGGGCAAGGCGAAGGCGGCCGTGGCAGAGCTGCCCGAGGAACTGCTCCCCGCCTTCGAGGCCCTGCGCGCCTGGCGTGCCGAGCAGGCCCGCGAACAGGGCGTACCCGCCTACGTGATCTTCCACGACGCCACCCTGCGGGAGATCGTCAGCCGGTGGCCCGAGTCCATCGCCGAACTCGCCACCGTCGGCGGCGTCGGCGAGAAGAAACTCATGACGTACGGAGAGGGCGTACTCGGGGCGCTGGCCGCCCTGAAGACGCCACCCGCCTCGGCTCCGCCGGCCTCTTCTCCGTCCGCCCCGGCTCCGGCGGCGCCGGAGAGCAGGGACGAGGACTACTGGCCCGAGATGGACGCCGAGCCGGAACCGGAGGACTGGATATAGGGCCCGCGGTGGCGGCGGGGGAGCCGCTCACAGCCCCCTCGCCGCATACGCCCTGACATCCGCGTCCGGGTCGGCCGTCGCCGTGGCCAGAGCCGCGCGGGCCTCCTCGACACCGGCGTGCCGGGTCAGGGCGAGCACGGTAGCCTTACGGACATCGGCGTTCAGGTCAGCGAGGGACTTGGCGAGGGCCGGCACCGCCACCGCGGCACCGGCGGCACCCAGCGCCCTGGCGGCACCGACCCGCACCTGCCAGGCCGGGTCGGCCAGCGCGGCCACCGCGACCTCGGCCAGGGGCGGTGGACAGCCGACGCCCGCAAGGGCTTCGTAAGCTGCCCCCCGGACCAGCACATCGGCGTCGCCCACGAGCACGGTCAGCGCTTCCAGAACGCCGCCCTCTTCAGCGGCGGCGCCGGTGGCCCCCACCGTGCCGAGGGCCTTGGCCCCCACCGTGCCGAGGGCCTTCGCCACCGTCACCCGCACCTCACGGGACGGGTCGGCGACGGCACGCGCCAGGGCGTCGCCGGCGTCCACCGAGACCAGCGCCCGCACCGCCTCGATCCGCACCGCCGGATCCGAGTCGGCCAGGAAACCGGCGAACAGCCCGGCGTCGCCCAGGCGCAGCGCCCGCAGCACGTCGAGCGCGGCGGCCCGGACCAGGGAGTCGGTCACACCGAGCGCGTCGACGAGGGCGCCGCCCAGCGTCGGATCGGACGGAAGCGTCTCGACCAGCTCGCGCAGCGAGGCCGCGGCCACCGAACGGACCCCGGCATCGGGATCC
The DNA here is from genome assembly GCF_019091475.1 of Streptomyces sp. GbtcB6. Taxonomy (NCBI): domain Bacteria; kingdom Bacillati; phylum Actinomycetota; class Actinomycetes; order Kitasatosporales; family Streptomycetaceae; genus Streptomyces; species Streptomyces sp. GbtcB6. Next base: position 150,797 of record NZ_JAGXJL010000010.1, read on the forward strand.
GCCAGCGCACCGGCCAACGCCAGCCCGACCCCCACCGGAGCCGTCTCCGTGAGCACCGACACGGTGGTACGGCGCACCGAGGCATCGAGGTCGGTCAAGTAGGGCTCAAGAGCGGCGAGTTCGGGCTCCTCCTCGGCGAGGGCGAGGAGCCCCAGCAGACGGGGTGAGGCCGGCTCGGCCCGGTCGGGCCCCACCGGCCGCGCGGCAGCGTCCGCCACCGGCCCCGCGGCCACCGGCGGCACGTCCCGGGCACCCGCCGTCGCCACGTCCAGCGGACGCACCTCGCCGATGTGCCGGGACAGACCGCCGACCGGGGTGAACTCCTCGACCGGCACCAGATACGGAGCCACGGGACGAGCCGTGAACTCCATCGCACCAGAGGGGGACTTGTGCAGATCGAGATGATGGAACCAGGAGGCGTCGTCACGCTCGGGGTGATCGAGCCGGTCGTGGTAGAGACCCCAGCGGGACTCGGTACGGGCCAGGGAGGCACGCGCGGCCATCTCGGCACAGTCGCGGATGAAGCTCACCTCGGCACAGCGCATCAGTTCGTGCGGGGTACGGGCACCCATGGCGGCGATGTCGTCCCGCATCCGCTCGAAGGACTCCAGGGCGAGCGAGAGCCGGGCCCCGGACTTCGGCGGAGCCACGTAGTCGTTGACGAAGCGGCGCAGCTTGTACTCGACCTGGGGCTGCGGCGGGCCGTCCGGATTGCGCAGCGGACGGTAGATCAACTCATGCGCCTCACGCACCTGGCCGGCCGGCAACTCGCCGTCGTACGCCGAGTACTGGGCGGCGTCCGCACCCGCCAGATCACCGAAGACGAACGCGCCGATCATGTAGTTGTGCGGGACACAGGCCAGGTCACCGGCGGCGTACAGGCGGGGGACGGTCGTACGGGCGTGGTCGTCGACCCGGACCCCCGAGGCGGAATGCCCGCCGCACAGGCCGATCTCGGAGATGTGCATCTCGACGTCATGGGTCCGGTAGTCGTGCCCACGCCCGGAATGGAACGTGCCACGGGTGGGCCGCTCGGTGGAGTGCAGGATGGACTCCAGAGCGGAGACCGACTCCTCGGGAAGGTGGCTCAGCTTCAGGTAGACCGGGCCACGATCGGAGGCCACCTCGGCGGCGAACTCCGCCATCATCTGCCCCGACCAGTAGTCCGAATCGACGAACCGCTCACCGTGCCGGTTGACCTGGTAACCCCCGAACGGATTGGCGACGTACGCGCACGCAGGCCCGTTGTAGTCCTTGATCAGGGGATTGATCTGGAAGCACTCGATCCCGGTCAGCTCCGCACCCGCGTGGTAGGCCATGGCGTAACCGTCACCGGCATTGGTCGGATTCTCGTACGTCCCGTACAGGTACCCGGAAGCGGGCAGCCCCAGCCGCCCGGCCGCACCGGTCGCCAGAATCACCGCACCCGCGCGGACGGTGACAAAGGCCCCCGTACGCGTGTTGAACCCCGCCGCACCCACCGCGCGCCCGTCCGCCGTCAGCACCCGCACCGGCATCACCCGGTTCTCGATCCGGATCCGCTCCCGCATCTCACGACGCCGCAACTGCCGGTACAGGACCTTCTTGACATCCTTGCCTTCCGGCATCGGCAGTACGTACGAACCGGAGCGATGCACCTGGCGGACCGCGTACGCGCCATGCTCGTCCTTCTCGAACTTGACCCCGTACGACTCCAGGCGCTGGACCATGGCAAAACCACGCGTCGCCGTCTGCCGGACCGTGGACTGGTCGACGATCCCGTCGTTGGCGCGAGTGATCTCGGCGACGTAGTCGTCGGGCTCGGCACGGCCCGGGACGACCGCGTTGTTGACGCCATCCATGCCCATGGCGAGCGCCCCGGAGTGACGGACGTGGGCCTTCTCCAGGAGCAGCACGTTCGCACCGTGCTCGGCGGCGGTCAGGGCGGCCATGGTGCCGGCGGTGCCACCGCCGACGACGAGGACGTCACAGGTCAGTTCCTCGGCGTCGGAGACAGCGGGAATCCGCAGGAGGGCGGGGGCGGGGGCGTTCGCGGGGGTGGTCACCGGGATGCCTTTCAGATGCCGAGCGAGGAGAGGACGGTACGGCGCAGGGCCACACGGGCCGGGTCGTCGAGGGCGCCGCGCTCACGCGGACGCGGAACATCACGCACGGAGGCCACCCGGCCGGCGGCGAGCAGGGCCACCCGGTCACCGAGGAAGAGCGCCTCGTCCACGTCATGGGTGACGAAGACGACGGTCGCACCCGTGCCGCCCAGCACCTCCACCAGCAGGTCCTGCATGCCGGAACGGGTCTGGGCGTCCAGCGCCCCGAACGGTTCGTCCATGAGCACGGCACGCGGCGAGCCTGCCAGCGCCCGCGCCAGCTGCGCCCGCTGGCGCTGCCCGCCGGACACCCGGTGCGGCAACTGTCCGGCCTGCGCGGCCAGTCCGACCCGGCCCAGCCAGGACTCCGCCTGGGCGCGGCGCTCGGAACGGGTGACCCCCTTGATGGCGAGCGGCAGTTCGACATTGCCGCGCAGCGTGCGCCAGGGCAGCAGCGCGTCCTCCTGGAAGACCAGCGCCCGGTCGGCCGACGGCCCGGTCAACACCGCGCCGTCCTGCGACACCGTCCCGGCCAGCGGGGACAACAGCCCCGCGAACGTCCGCAGCAACGTCGACTTGCCACAGCCCGACGGCCCGACCACGGTGAGGATCTCCCCGGGCCGGACATCCAGCGCCACATCGTGCAGCACCGGGGCGTCCGGACGGCCGAGCACGGCCGCACCGAGCGTGAGCCGGGCCCCGCGTGCTGCCTCCGGTGCGGCCACCTCAGACGAAGTGCTCATCTCGCGCCTCCTGGCCGGTGTCGCCGCGGCCCTGCTGCTGGGCATCGGACTGCTGCTGGGACTCGCCGTCGGCCTGCACTGCGACCGGAGCGGCGACGACGGCGGGCACCGCGGTGCGGGGCCGGCCGCCGGGGACGTACGACGTACGGGGCAGCCAGCGGGTCAGCCACCGGCCGAGCAGCTCCACGGCCGTGGAGGTGATCCAGCCGAGCACACCGATCGTCACCATCCCGACGAACACCCCCGGGTAGTTGACGATCGTGTAGTCCTGCCAGGTGCGGTAGCCGACGCCGTACTGGCCGGAGATCATCTCGGCGGAGATCACACAGATCCACGACACACCGATACCGACCGACAGTCCGCCGAAGATGCCCGGCAGCGCACCCGGCAGCACGACCGAACCCAGGATCCGCCACCTGCCGCCGCCCATCGTGCGCACCGCCTCCTCCCACACGGGAGTGAGGGCGCGCACCGCGTGCCGGGTGGAGACCATCACCGGGAAGAAGGCGGCGGTGCAGGTGATGAAGACGATGCCCTGTTCGTTGGAGGGGAACAGCAGGATCGCGACGGGCACGAGAGCGATCGCCGGGATCGGCCGGAGCACCTCCAGGACGGGGCCGAGCAGATCCTCGGCGAGACGCGAGCGGGCCACGAGCACCCCCGTCGCCACGCCCAGCACGGCCGCCAGCGCGAAACCGGTCAGGATGCGGGTGAGACTGTCGGTGAGATCCGTCCAGTAGTCGCCGCCGGAGACCCGGTCGGCGAAGGCGCGGGCGACGTCGGTGACCGTCGGGAACTGCGAGAAACGCAGCCACAGGTTGACCTTCAGACTGGTCAGCAACTGCCACAGCCCCAGGGCGGCGGCCAGCGACGCCACCCGCAGGACATACCGGCTCACGACGCCCGCCGCAGCGCGTCGGCGTAACTGACGACCTGCGCGCCGCCGTGCGCGTCGACGTACACCTGCGCGGTCGCCTGCGTCACGAACGGCAGCAACTGCTCACCGTCGGCCACCCATACGGCCTTGTCGGCGAACCACAGGGTGCGGGTGGTGGCGTCGGGGACGTAGGCGGCACGGACGTCATTGCTGTGCCGGGCGACGTAGGCCAGCAGCTCCTTGGGGGAGCCGAAGCTCGTCGTCTTCTCGCTGCCCTTCGGCCACACCTCGCTCGCCGACGCCGGCGGTACGGCGGCGAGCCGCTTGGCGTAGTCGGAGCTGCCCAGGGCCTTCTTCACGTACTGGTCGTCGACGAAGGAGTCCACGTCGACGTCACCGGTCAGCTTGGCGGCCTTGAGCACCGAAACGTCCTGCTTCAGCGCGGAGACCAGCGCGGGCTTGACGGCCGGGTCGAAAGTGGCGATGCCGTGGGCGCCGTTGTAGAGGTAGACGACCTCCGCGGGCAGGCCGGTGGCCTCGGCGACCTTCTCGGCGGCGGTCACGGGACGGGCGTTGAGGTAGTCGGTGGCCTCCGCCTGAGCCTTGAGGAAGGCCTCGAGGACCGCAGGCCGCTGCTTGGCGAAGTCCTCGCGGGCGGTGACGCCGTGGAAGGTGGGAAGGTTCAGCTGCGCGCCGTCGTAGAGCGCCTTCGCCTTGCCCTGGTAGGCGAGCAGACCCGGCCAGGCCACGAACTGAGACAGCGCGTCCACGCTGCCCGCCGACAGGGCCGAAGCGCCCACCGCGGGCTGCTGGTTGAGTTTGGAGATGCCCTTGTCCGGGTCGATTCCGGCACGCTGCAAGGCGCGGACGAGGGTGCCGTCGGCGGCCGACCCGATGCTCGTCGAGACCTTCTTGCCCTTGAGGTCCGCCAAGGACGCCAGCTTGGAGCCGGGTGCGGTGACCACGGTGTTGAGGCCGCCGCGGAGGTTGTAGCCGGTGACGGAGACCAGGCGGGTCGGCTGGCCTAGCTGTTTGCCGCGGGCGGCGTTGAGCAGCAGCGGGAAGTCGCCCATCGAACCGATGTCGATCTTCCCCGCGGTCATCTGGGCGGTGATCGGGGCGCCCGTGGCGTAGTCCTGCCAGTCGACCTTGTAGGTGTGGCCGTCGTGGAGAGCGTTGAGCTGCTGCTCGAAGCAGCCGAGGGAGCGCAGCAGGGTGCCCGCTGTGACGGTGTTGATGGTCTTGGACTGGTAGCCGACGGTGATGGTGACCGTGTTGCCGTCGCCGGCCTGGGCGTTGCCGCCACACGCGGAGAGCGGCAGCAGGAGGAGGGCTGCGGATGCGGCGATCGTTTTTCGCTTCATGGGAGTTCTGGGCCTCTCACCGGAGCAGATAGGGCATGTTGACCGTGACGGCTCCGGTGGGACAGCGGGCCGCGCACGGGCCGCAGTACCAGCACTCGTCTACGTGCATGTAGGCCTTGCCGTTGCTCTCGTTGATGGCGAGGGAGTCCAGCGGGCACATGTCCACGCAGAGGGTGCAGCCGTCGATGCACTTCGACTCGTCGATGGTCACGGGCACGTCGGCCCGCTGGGGCGCCAAGGGCAAGGCTGTCTCCAGGAAACGGGTCAGGCAGGGGTGTCAGAGGGTGCGGTGAAGGAGGCCGCTCATGGTGATGCGGTCGCCGCGGAAGCGGATGAACTCCAGGTCGACGGGCCGGCCGTCGGCGAGGTGGGTGAGCCGTTCCAGCATCAGGACGGCCGCTCCGCGCGGGGCCTGGAGTACGGCGGCGGAGTGGGCGTCCGCGTTCACCGCCTCCAGGGTGATCTCGGCGTGGCCCAGGGGCTGTCCGGTGATCGACTCCAGGAGCCTGAAGACGTCGTTGTTCTCCAGGTCGGCGCCGAGGAGGGCGGTGCCGATGTCGAGGGGGATGTAGGTGAGGTCGAGGGAGAGGGGGAGGCCGTTCAGGCGGCGCAGGCGTTCGATGTAGAGGACGTCGGCGCCGGGCGGGACGCAGAGGCGTTCGGCCACGGGGGTGGGCGCCGGGGCGGGTCCCATGGTGCGGACCTCGTTGGTGACCTGGCCGTGTTCGCGAAGGGTTTCCGCGAGGCCCATCAGACGGTCCAGCCCGTGCGGGTACTTACGGGCGACGACCACGGTGCCCACGCCGGGCAGCCGGTCCACCAGCCCTTCTGCCCGCAGCAGGTCCAGGGCCTGGCGGACGGTGTTGCGAGTGGCGCGGTAGTCGTCGGCGAGCGTGGATTCGTGCGGGAGGGCGCCGTCCGGGAAGGCGCCGGTGAGGATCTGGTGGCGCAGGAGGTCGGCGAGCTGCCGGGCCTGGTCCGCACGCAGCCGGCGACGCGTCCGGTGGGCGGCGACCGTGGTCGCGGCGCCCTGACCGGAGTGGTCTCGGATGCGGTCGGCGGGTGGCATGGCTGGAACCATACCCACGAGGTAGGGAAGGGGGTGTTGCGGAAATGTTGCGCCACTTGAAGCCCTGTCCGGTACGCCGCTGAGCTGGCTTTCTACGGCGACGTGAGGAAGATCTGCCACCAGGGGGACGGTCTGCGCGGGAGCGCCCCTGCACGCCCGGACATCCCGCCGATCCGGCCGAAACGTCCTAACCGAGCGCGGTCAGCCCCGGTGCGAACATGATCAGGAGCGGCAGCAGGGGGACCAGCGCGGCCACCGTCGTCGTGAGGGCCCGCTGGCGGCGCAGCAGCCGTGGTGGTGGTTCCAGCAGACGGTCGACCCGTTCGCCCAGCAGACGGCGGCTCGACGCGCAGGACAGGACTCCGCGGTGCTGGTTCAGTTCGATCAGGGCCAGCGCGGTGGTGAGGTGGCCGCAACGGCGGGACGCCGTGTCGTCCGCGGCGAGTTCGACGAGCCGGTGGGTCTGGTCGCAGAAGTGGGAGAAGAGCGGCACGCGCGGGAAGCCCGTGGCCAGGGCGCTGGACAGGTGGAGCAGCCAGTCGTGGTGGGCGCGGGCGTGGCCCCGTTCGTGGGTGAGTACGGCGTCGAGCTGGTGGTCGGTGAGGCGGTGCAGTGCCCCCGTCGTCACGACCAGCTGTGGTGGATGGCCCGGCATCCACCAGGCGTCCGGGTACTCGTCCTCCAGTACCAGCATCGGCCCGCGTGCCGCAGGCAGCCCCGCCGGCAGTTCGGGTGCCCGCTCGCGCAGGTGCGCGCGGGTCTGGTCGCGGCGCCGCCGGGCCTCGACGAGTTCGCGGGCGAGCATCGCCGTCGTCCAGGCGGCCCCGCACGCCAGCAGCATCGTGAGGGCGACCGCCCACAGGGGCGCGACGGAGAGGTCGTACGCGGCGGTGACCGCCGGTGGCGCCGGCGCGAACACCCGGTCGCGCACGGTGTGGAAGACGGCCGCCGCGCCCAGGGTCAGCGCGGTCAGGCAGCACATCAGCACGGTGGCGACCAGGCACTGCCACACCCACAGCGCGACCACCGGTTCCCGCTCCGGCCACAGGGACCGCACCAGGGCGCGCGGCGCAGGTACGGCGGCCGTCAGGGCGACGGCGGTCAGCAGGAGCAGGCAGACGGTCATGCCGGGGCTCCGTTTCCTGATCGGAGAGGTGTGCGGGTGGCAGGTGGTGCGGGGTGATACGCCGTCGCGTGACATGGCGCGTGCGCCGCCGCACGCATCACCTGACGCGTGCGCCGACGCCTCGCATGGTGCGCGTGCGGGCGCATCGCATGGTGCGTGTCCCGTCAGTATGACGGTGCCGGGTGCCCCGAGTCAGGTGTCGACGACGATCCGGGCGCCCCGCTTCCGGCTCGGCGGCTCGCGGGTCATCCCTGCTCCCGCGCTGCCTGCCGCGTCGCCTCCGGGGCCGCCTCGCCCGCGGATCGCACCGACCGCGCGCGTGTCACGAAGTCCCGGCCCGCCTCCGCGAGTCGGGCAGTACCGGCCGCCGCTCCCTCACCCCGTCACGATCCGCCCCCTGACCTCCCCGAGCCCGACCCGGCTGCCACCCGGCCCGGGAGCCCACCCCGACAGCGTCACCACGTCGCCGTCCTCCAGGTACGTCCGCTTCCCGTCCGGGAGTTCGAGCGGATCGCGACCGTTCCACGTCAGTTCCAGCAGCGACCCGCGTTCCCCGGGCTCCGCGCCGCTCACCGTGCCGGAGCCGTACAGGTCGCCGGTGCGCAGTGAGGCGCCGTTGACCGTCAGGTGGGCGAGTTGCTGGGCGGCGGTCCAGTACATGGTGGAGAACGGCGGCTCGGACACCGTGTGCCCGTTGATCGCGATCGAGATCCGAAGGTCGTAGCCGGCGGGCTCCTCCGTGGCGTCGTCGAGGTACGGCAGCAGCGGGTGCGTCCGCTTCGGCGGGGCGACCCGCGCGTCCTCCAGCGCGTCCAGCGGGGTGATCCAGGCCGAGACCGAGGTGGCGAACGACTTGCCGAGGAACGGGCCGAGCGGGACGTACTCCCAGGCCTGGATGTCCCGCGCCGACCAGTCGTTCAGCAGGCACAGGCCGAACACGTGCTCCCTGAAGTCGCCCAGCGCCACCGGCCTTCCCTGCTGTGACGGCGTGCCGACGACGAAGCCGACCTCGGCCTCGATGTCCAGCCGTCCCGACGGGCCGAACACCGGTGCCGGGTCCGACGGCGTCTTCCGCTGTCCCGAGGGCCGTACGACATCCGTCCCGGACACCACGACCGTGCCCGCGCGGCCGTGGTAGCCGATCGGCAGGTGCTTCCAGTTGGGGGTGAGCGGGTCGGCGGCGTCGGGGCGGAAGATGCGGCCGGCGTTCCGGGCGTGGTTCTCGGAGGCGTAGAAGTCGACGTAGTCGGCGACCTCGAAGGGAAGGTGCAGGGTCACCTCGGGCAGCGGGTGCAGGAGAGGGGCGAGTGTCTCGCGGTGCCCGGGCACGGTCACCCAGGCGGTCAGGGCACGCCGTACATCCGACCAGGCGGTGCGGCCCGCGGCCAGCAGCGGGTTGAGGGTCGGGCGGGCGAGCAGGGAGGCGTACGGGGAGCCGAGTGCGAGGGCCGCGGCACCGGCGTCGAGGACGTGGTCGCCGAGGCGGACGCCGACCCTCCGTTCCGTGCTCCCGGAGGTCGAGAACACGCCATACGGAAGGTTGTGCGAGCCGAAGGGGTCACCCTCGGGGACCTCGAAGGGGGGCAAGGGGGGCATGGGGTGACTGCCTCGCTCTCATCCGTGCCGCGCGGAGGACGGCCATGTGGCGACGTCACTATGGCGTTGCGCGGCATTCCATGTGGTCGCGCCACACGTTACGGGTGAGTTGGCTGTCGTGGCAGTGTCTAAAGAGTTCGCAATGTCCTAATAGCCCTTGTCGGAGGGGGCAATTCCGGCTTAGCGTCCTTTGGGGGACACGGACGGGGTGGGTCCGGTCCGTAGAGGGGGACACGTGGGGGGACCCGTGGCCAGGAATGCCGTCAGCGTGCCGTTCGAGGCGGACCGTGACGTGCCCGGCCTGATCGTCAAGTTCGGCGACTATCCGCTGCATCACGGCGGGGTCGGCGCTATTCGCAGTCTGGGCCGCCTGGGCGTTCCCATGTACGCGATCACGGAGGACGCGTACACGCCGGCGGCCTCGTCCCGTTATCTCAGACGGGCGTTCGTGTGGCCGACAACGGGCGCCGAGGAACCGGACCATCTCGTCGAGGGACTGCTGCGCATCGGCCGCCGTATCGGTCGTCCGACCGTGCTGATCCCCACCGACGAGGAGGCCGCCGTCCTGATCGCCGAGCACCAGGACGCGCTCGGCGACAGCTTCATCTTTCCGCGCGTGGACCCGGAACTGCCCCGTCGGCTGGCGAGCAAGCAGGGCCTGCACGAACTGTGCGTGGAACACGGCATCCCGAGCCCGGCGGCCGCCTTCCCGGACTCGTACGACGAGATCGTCGACTTCGCGGAGAAGGCCCGCTTCCCGATCGTGGCCAAGAACCGCGAGGCGTTCGTCCGGCGCAAGCAGCCCGCCGTCAACGGAACGACACGGATCGCCACCAGGGAGGGACTGCTCACCCTCGCCCGTGACTGGGGCACCCATCCGGGTGTCATCCTCCAGGAGTACCTCCCGAGGGAGGAGGCCGAGGACTGGATCGTGCACGCCTACTTCGACGCCGACTCCAATCCGCGCGCCCTCTTCACCGGCGTCAAGGTCCGCTCCTGGCCGCCGCACGCAGGCATGACCGCGAACGCCTACGTCGTCGACAACCCGGAACTCGCCGACCTCGCCGCACGTTTCATCAAGCAGATCGGCTTCACCGGCATCATCGATCTCGACCTGCGCTTCGACCGGCGCGACGGGCAGTACAAGCTGCTCGACTTCAACCCGCGCATGGGCGCCCAGTTCCGGCTCTTCGAGAGCGAGTCGGGGGTGGACGTCGTCCGCGCCATGCACCTCGACCTGACCGGGCGCCGAGTTCCGGAGGGGGAACAGCGCGCCGGCCACCGGTACGTCGTGGAGAACATCGACCTGCCCGCCCTCCTCGCCTACCGCCGCAGCGGCTATACGACGCCGCACGCGCCGAAGCGACCGAGCGGGACCGAGCTGGCCTGGCTGGCGGGTGACGACCCGCTGCCGTTCGTCACCATGCTCGCCCGCTTCGTGCGGCCGGGCGCGAAGCACCTCTATCAGCTGTGGCGCACCAACCGCCGCGGCTCCAGCACCGCCACGAAGTAGGGCACCACGTTCCTGGGGAGGGACTTCGTGATCGAGCCGGTAGCAGTCATAGGTGCCGGGCCCTTCGGCCTGTCCACCGCCGCCCATCTGCGGGCGCGCGGCATCCCCGTCCGGGTCTTCGGCGATCCCATGGTCAGCTGGCGTGACCACATGCCGGCCGGGATGATCCTGAAGTCCACCCCGGCCGCCTCCAGCCTGGACTGCCCGCAGCGCGGGCACACCCTCGCCGACTACTGCGACGCCGCGGGCATCCGCCGGCTGGTCACCGACGAGGACATCATCCCGGTGGAGACCTTCATCGGCTACGGCGAGTGGTTCCAGCAGAAACTGGTGCCCGAGCTGGAGCGGGTGCGGGTGGTCTCCGTGGACCGGCACAAGGCCGAAGGCCCGGCGGGCTTCGAACTGAAGCTGGACTCGGGGGAGTCGTTGACGGCCCGCGCGGTCGTCGTCGCCACCGGCCTGTCCGGGCTCGCCCGCCTTCCCGCCGAGCTCGCCGGGGCGGGCGCGGACGGACCGGCGGGGACGGTCTCGCACAGCTCCCAGCACCACGACCTGACCCGCTTCTCCGGCAAGGAGCTGATCGTCGTCGGTGCCGGGCAGTCCGCGCTGGAGACGGCGGCCCTCGCCGCCGAGGCGGGCGCCCAGGTGCGGGTGGTCTCCCGAGGACGCGGCAGGGTGGCCTTCGGCGCCCCGCCCTGGGACCAGCCGAAGCTGCGCCCCGAGTCGCCGTTCGGCCGGGCCTGGTCCCTGTGGGCGCTGAGCTACTACCCGCACCCCTACCGCTACCTTCCGGCAGGGACCCGCCACTACCTGGTCCGCCGGGTGCTCGGTCCGCTCGGCGCCTGGTGGCTGCGCGACCGCTTCGAGGGCAAGGTCCAGGTCCGCGAGGTCGCCGCCGTGACGGGCGCCGACACCTCGGGCGGCGCCGGCGCCCCGGTCCTCACCGTCCGCACCCACGAAGGCGGCACCGAGCGCCTCACCGCCGACCACGTCATAGCCGCCACCGGCTACCGCGTGGACATCGCCGCGATGGACTTCCTCGGCCCCGGGCTGCGCACCCGCGTCACGGCCAGCCGTGGCGCCCCGGTACTCGGCGCCGGATACGTCTCCTCCGTACCCGGCCTCTACTTCACAGGGCTCCCGGCGGCGGCGTCGTACGGCCCGGTCATGCGGTTCGTGTGCGGTACGGAGTTCGCCTCACCCCGCCTGGCCGGGCACCTGGCGGCGGCCCACGCCTGACACCCCGGGCCGGACCGTCACCCGGCCCCGAGGGGCTGAGCCTCCTCGGCCGCCCGCTGCCAGGCCAGGAACTCCTCGACCAGCTCGGGCGGGTTGGCCGCCTGCGTGGCCTCGATCTCCCAGCCCGGGCAGTACATGTCGAAGACCCACACCGGCAGCGGCCGCCCGAGGACTCTCCCGATCAGGCCGCCGTCGTGCAGATCCCGGGCCGGCCGGACGCACGCGTCGGCGAAGTGCAGCCTCAACGGCTCGCGCGTCGCGTCCAGTTCGGCGGCGTCGCCGTCCCCGTCGAACCAGAGTCCGAGCCGCCGGACCTCCTCGGCGTACAGCGCACCGCCGGCCGGGTCCTCGGGGCAGTTGCCGAGCATCTCGAACCCGCCGAGGAGCCGGCACGCGTAGTTGCAGCGGGCCTCGCCCGGGTCCTCGGGGCGTCTTTCGGCCTCGTACCGGCTCTCCGTGTTGTAGCCGATCGCCACATATGGTCTGCGGTCGTCGTCGTCCACCCGCCAGATACGGAACGACAACGCGTAGATCTCCGGCCGCAGTTCCTCCCGGAAGCGCTCCAGCACCCCGGTCGCCGCCGCCAGCAGATACGCCCGGAAGTCCCCCCGCCCGTCCGTCACGACCAGCACCCCCGTCGGATCAGTGAAACCGGCTCACCCGAAACGTAACGCCCGCCACTGACAACGGCCCCATCACGGAGGCGGCGGGCGCCACTTGAGGCCGAAACGCACAGTGAGTCCCAGGGGCGTACTGTCCGTATTCTCTGATCATGGTCGCACCCTCCCCGTACTCACTGATCGCCACCGACCTGGACGGCACGCTGCTGCGCGACGACGACACCCTGTCGGAACGGTCGCTCGCCGCGCTCGCGCGGGCGGGCCGGGCCGGTGCCCGGCACCTCGTGGTGACCGGCCGTCCCGCGCCGAGAGTGCGCCCGCTCCTCGACGACCTCGGCTGCACGGGACTCGCGGTCTGCGGCCAGGGCGCGCAGGTGTACGACGCCGGCGCGGACCGGCTGCTGTGGTCGGTCACCCTGGACCGGGAACTGGCGGAGACCGCGCTCGGCAAGATCGAGGCCGAGGTCGGCCAGGTGTACGCGGCGGTCGACCAGGACGGCGTGGACGGGCTCACGCTCATCGAGCCGGGCTATCTGATGCCCCACCCCACACTGCCCGCGCTGCGCGTCGCCCGGCGTGACGACCTGTGGTGCGCGCCCATCAGCAAGGTGCTGCTGCGCCACCACACCCTGTCCGACGACGAACTGGCGGCGACCGCCCGCTCGGTGGTCGGGTCGCTGGCGACGGTCACCATGTCGGGGCCGGGAACCGTCGAACTCCAGCCCTGCGGGGTGACCAAGGCGACCGGGCTCGCGCTGGCCGCCGGCCATCTGGGGCTGAGCCCCGCACAGGCCATCGCCTTCGGTGACATGCCCAACGACATCCCGATGTTCGAGTGGGCGGCCTACGGGGTGGCGATGGCCAACGCCCACCCCGAACTCAAGGCACTGGCCGACGAGATCACCACGTCGAACGAGGACGACGGCATCGCCGTCGTCCTCGAAAGACTCTTCGACTGACGTGGGACGTCGGTCAGTACGCGCCGTGGACGTTGTCCATCGAGCCGTACCGCGCGGCGGCGTAGTTGCAGGCGGCGGTGATGTTCGCGACCGGGTCGTAGATGTCGAACGACGTGCCGGCCACGTGGTAGGTCTTGAACGTCGGGTCGATGACCTGGAGCAGGCCCTTGGACGGGATGCCCTTGGCCGCGTTGGAGTCCCAGAGGTTGATGGCCCGCGGGTTGCCGGAGGACTCCCGCATGATGTTGCGGTAGATGCCGTTGTAGGTGCCCGGGATGCTCTTCTCCCTCATGATCGCGAGCGACTCGCGGATCCAGCCGTCGAGGTTGTTCGGGTACCCGGCGAGGGTGGTCGAGGCCGTCGAGGTGGAGGACCCGGCGGCGGAGGCGGCGGTCGCCCCGATGAGCGGGAGGGCGAGGACGGCGGCGCCGGTGCCGGCGACGACGAGCGTGCGGATGATGCGGTTACGGCGGGGAGTGCGGTGCTGAGCGGCAGCAAGCATGGCGTTGTTCCTCTCCGTCGCCTGCGAGGTGAGCTGTCGGGTTCGGGCCCGGGGAGTGCCCGGCCGCATCGCCCGAAGACGATGCGACTTCACCCCTGGCCGTTCCGGAACGACGTCTGTCTGGTGACGTCGGCCGCCCGGTCCGGCGACTTACCTGGGTCCCCCGCTCCTGCCGTGCGAATGAACTCGTCGATGGGTTACGACGGGCGGCGGCAGGATTCGGCGTCCGCCCGGCGAGCGGGAACGTATGCGAGGGCACATGTCCGGAACAAGTACCTGATTCACAGAACACACCGATTGACCTTGTGTTGAGGCGTATGGGGTACTTGATCCTTTGCAGCTGCCAACCCTCAACTGGCCCACGGGGAAAGGGAAGGAAGGGTCCCCTTATGGACCTCGCGTTGCCCAGTCCGCGTGACCTACTTCACGAATCCGCAATAACGGCAAATCAGACATGAGGGATTCTTGGAATCCCCCTATTTCCTGGTTCGACGGAAAACCCCCTCGCCCCCATTCGTGTGGATTGCCCAATCGGGGAGTGGCGGAGTGGGAGCTAATGTGGGTGATTTTTATGAGTAGTCCGAATTGTCCAATTAGGCGCCTGTCTGGCGCGCCCTCCGTCAACCTCGGAGCCCCCGGGTACGCGCGCGTGCCACTGACCGGCCCGGGGTGGGAAGTGGAGTGCGCACGCGAAGCAGGTCGTGCTGGGGGGCGTCGTTCCGTCGGTCAAGGGGGTGACGGTCGAGTGGGTGCCGATCGGGGGAACGCGGATCGAGGGAGTGCGGAGATCGCCGTGCGTGGTCGCGTGGAGGAGGGTGTACGGGCGTGCACCAGGTGCCGCCGTTCGTGCACCGGGTGCCCTCGGCGGCGTCGGCGCCGGCATCGGTGGCGTCGGCGGGTGGCGGAGGGGTACGCCCGGGCAGGTGATGCCGGCCAGGGGGTGGGGCCGTTTCCGGGCGGCAGTCGGGTGGGAGGTTTGCCGCCGGTGCGGGACACGACCTATGCCTTGGTTCGGGACAAGTGCCCGTACTTCCTGTTAAGTCAGTGGATGTCAGATCGTATCGGCTGATCAAAAACATAACGGTCGTGATCCGATAGCGCCCGGGGTGTAACCGTGGGCGCTATCGGTGATCGAAACCCGACCGGATACGCTGACTTGAGTGAGGGCAGCGACCTATCGACAAACCGCGTAATCGCCAGTAGACACCAGCAGACAGGAGACCCCTCGTGACCGTCGTCGGGCCGTTCGGGCTGAGCGTGCGGGACCAGGCTCTGGAAGCCGATGTCCAGGCCGGATTGACGGCTGTCGAGGAAGGCTTGCTAGAAGCCACCAAGAGCGAGGTCCCGTTCATCACGGAGGCCGCGCAGCACCTCGTGCGGGCCGGGGGCAAGCGGTTCCGCCCGCTGCTGGTGATGCTCGCCGCGCAGTTCGGCGACCCGTACGCGCCCGGTGTCGTGCCGTCGGCCGTCGTCGTCGAGCTCACCCACCTGGCCACGCTGTACCACGACGACGTCATGGACGAGGCGTCCGTACGGCGCGGTGTCGACAGCGCCAACACCCGCTGGGGCAACTCGCTCGCCGTCCTCACCGGCGACTTCCTCTTCGCCCGCGCCTCCCAGATCCTCGCCGACCTCGGCCCCGAGGCGGTCCGGGTCCAGGCCCTCGCGTTCGAACGGCTGGTGACCGGTCAGATCCTGGAGACGGCCGGCCCGTCGGACGGTCGCGACCCGGTCGACCACTACCTTGACGTGCTCAGCGGCAAGACCGGCTCGCTGGTCGCTGTCTCCTGCCGCTTCGGCGCGATGCTGTCCGGTGCCGACGAGACGGTCGTCGACGTCCTCACTCAGTACGGCGAACGGCTCGGTGTCGCCTTCCAGCTCGCCGACGACGTCCTGGACATCGCCTCCGACTCCCACGAGTCGGGGAAGACCCCGGGGACCGACCTCCGCGAGGGTGTGCCCACGCTTCCCGTGCTGCGGCTGCGGGAACTGGCCGCCAGGTCGGGGCTGGCCGAGGACATCGCCCTGTGCGAGCTACTGGACTCCGACCTCACGGACGACGCGCGGCACGCGGAGGCCCTGGCGGCGCTGCGGGCGCACCCGGCGCTGGAGCTGGCCCGCCGGGACGCGGTCCGGTACGCGGAGGAGGCGCGTGCCGCGCTTGCTCCGCTGCCGGAGTGCGACCCGAAGGCCGCGCTGGTGGAGCTGTGCGACGCGGTGGTGCACCGAGCCGGATAGCCTCCGGAGGACCTGCATTTGTGTGACTCAGGTCACATCATTGGACTGAGTCTAATCCAAGATGTGTTCCGTACTCCTTCTCAGAAGCCGACGCAGGGGGCGTCGGCTGACACAGGGGGAGAAAACGGAATCATGGTCATCGACGCAACGCGCCGCAAGAGCCTCGTCGCCGCAGCCATCACCGTCACCGTCACCGCTCTCGGCGGTGCCGCCGTCCCGGCATCCGCCGCCACCAGCCACAACTCCACCACCAGCCACAGCTCCGCCGCCTCCGCCGAATCCGTCGTCCTCGCCGCCAGTCTGCGCGGTGCCAACGAGGTGCCCGTCGCCGGTGGGCCCGCCGTCGGGGACAAGGACGGCGCCGCGCTGGAGTTCATCCAGGTCAAGGGGGACAAGGTGACCGTCGCCGTGACCTGGCGCGGCACCGGCGGGCCCACCGACCTGCACATCCACCAGGGCGCCAAGGGCACCAACGGCGGCGTCAAGATCGACTTCGGGAAGCTGCTGCAGAAGGCCGAGGGCCACAGCGTCACCGGCAGCGTCAAGGTCACCGACAAGGCCCTGCTCAAGCAGCTCACCACCGACCCCGGAGCCTTCTACGCCAACCTGCACACCGCCCAGTTCCCCGGCGGAGCCCTCCGTGGCCAGCTGCACGCCGTCACCACCGTCTCCGACCTCAAGGACGGCGGCTTCCAGGCCTCCGTCGTCACCGGCAAGCAGATCTACCAGTGCAAGCCCGCCGACGGCGGCGGCTACGCCTTCGCCCAGCGGGACGTCAGCGCCAAGCTCGGCGGCGGCATCCGCCACTCCTTCGTCGCACCGAACTCCGGCACCCCGCAGTGGGTCGCGCCCGACGGCAGCGCGGTCACCGGAGCCGTCGTGACCAAGACGGCGAACGGCACCGGCAACATCCCCGAACTGGACCTCAAGACCACCCGGTCCGGCAAGAAGCACGGGCTGCTCGCCCACACGGGCGAGATCCTGCGCCTCAACACCGTCGGCGGCGTCGCCCCGGCCGGCTCCTGCACCCCGGGTGCCGTCGTCGGTGTCCCCTACCGGGCGGACTACGTGTTCGTGCAGCACTGAGCGGACACGGCAGCGGACACGGCAGCGGACTCCGCAGCCGGCACAGCAGCGGACACGGCACGTGAACCGACCGGACACGGCACGTGACAGGAGGCGCCTTCACCGCCCGACCCCTACGGGTCGGGGAAGGCGCCTCCACCCTTGTGTCATACCGCAGGTGTACACGGAGTTGGCTCCGTGGTCTGACGCTTCTCCGCCCCCGATTTGGTGAGATGGAAACCACGGAAATCACCACCACTCACCGATTCGGGTGAGAATGGCGGCTCAGGGTGGGACACGTGCGAGGACGGCCGCCGCCGACGACGGAGGTAGGGCACACATGGCACCGTACGAATCCGACGACAGCACGGGGGCCGCGCAGGCCGACGACGAGCTGCGCGCCGAGTTGCGCACCGAGCGGCGGCGCAAGGCCGCACGGTACGTCGTCCCGGTCGCGGTGGTGGGCGTGGCCGCGGCCACGATCGGCCTGGTCCCGGCACTCGCCGACTCCGGCGACCCCGACCTGCCGAAGATCACCGCGCAGGAACTCATCAACAAGATCGCCAAGTCGGACGTGCAGCAGCTGTCCGGCACCGTGAAGATCAGCACCGACCTCGGCCTGCCCGACCTCGGCGGTCTGGAGAGCAGCCTGCTGTCCGGCGCGACGCAGGGCAGCGGCGACGGCTCGTCGGCCGACCCCACCAGCAAGCTCACCGAGCTGGCCTCCGGCACGCACACCCTGCGGGTGGCCGCCGACGGTCCCGAGAAGCAGAAGGTGTCGGTGCTGGAGAGCGGCGCCGAGTACAGCCTCATCCACAACGGCACCGACGTGTGGGGCTACGACAGCAAGTCCAACGAGGTCTACCACTCCACCGCCGCCGACTCCGGCAAGGCCGAGCAGCACGAAACCCCGGCCACGCCCAAGGACTTCGCCGACGAGGTCCTCAAGTCGGTCGACGACACCACGTCGGTGACGGTCGACGGCACCGCCCAGGTGGCCGGCCGGGACGCCTACCGGCTCGTCATCAAGCCCAAGCAGTCCGGTACGACGGTCGGCGCGATCAGTATCGCGGTGGACGCCAAGACCGGTACGCCGCTGAAGTTCACGCTCACCCCGTCGAGCGGCGGCGCGGCCGTGGTCGACGCCGGCTACACCCAGGTCAGCTTCGCGAAGCCGGCCGCCTCCACCTTCGACTTCACCCCGCCCAAGGGCGCCAAGGTGACCGAGGGCGACAAGGCGGGCAAGGACAGCAAGACCGACGGGTGGGACAAGGGCGGCAAGGCCTCCGAGACGCCCGGCCACGGCACCGCCAAGGACCTCGACAAGTCCGGCTTCGACGTCCTCGGCAAGGGCTGGAACTCCATAGCCGTCCTCGAAACCGGCAGCAAGGGCGGGCTGCCCACCGGCTCCGCCTCCGGCGGCGGCGACCTGAGCGGCTTCCTCGGCTCGCTCGGCGACCCCGTCTCCGGCAAGTTCGGCAAGGGCACCGTCTTCTCCACCCGGCTGATCAACGCCCTGATCACGGACAACGGCAAGGTGTACGTCGGCGCCGTGGACAAGGCGGCGCTGCTGAAGGCGGCGAACGCGGGCTAGCCCGGGGTGGCACGGGTGCGGTAAGCAGCCTTTGCCGTACGACGAATCGAGGGAGCCGATGGACCGACCGTCCGCCACGGAGCGGGAGCCGGAGGACCCGGAGGCCCCAGACGACCCCGGGGACCCGGGAGATCCCGGGAACCCGGGGGACCGTGCTCCGGTGGGAGCGGGTGTCATCGACACCCGCGGCCTCACCAAGCGCTACCGCGGCGGACAGCTCGCCGTGGACGGTCTCGACCTGACCGTCCCCGCGGGCAGCGTCTTCGGCTTCCTCGGCCCGAACGGCTCCGGCAAGACCACCACCATCCGCATGCTGATGGGCCTGATCGCGCCCACCTCGGGCACCGCCCGCGTCCTCGGCCACCCGATGCCGCGCGCCTCCCGCGTCGTACTGCCCCAGGTCGGAGCCCTCATCGAGGGCCCGGCGCTGTACGGCTTCCTCTCCGGCCGCGACAACCTGCTGCGGTACGACGCCGCCGACCCGGCCGCCGACCCCCGCACCCGGCGCGCACGCGTCGAGGCCGCGCTGGACCGGGTGGGCCTCGCGGCCGCCGCGGCGAAGAAGGCGAAGGCCTACTCCCTCGGCATGAAGCAGCGCCTGGGCCTTGCCGCCGCGCTGCTCCAGCCCCGCAAACTGCTGGTCCTGGACGAGCCGACCAACGGCCTCGACCCGCAGGGCATGCGGGAGATCCGCGCCCTGGTCCGGGAACTGGCCGGGGACGGCACGACCGTGTTCCTCTCCTCCCACCTCCTCGACGAGATCGAGCAGGTCTGCACCCACGCGGCCGTGATGGCGCAGGGCCGGCTGATCGCCCAGGGCGCGGTGGCCGACCTGGTGGCCGGGGCCCGCGGCCGGCTCCTGGTGACCACCCCGGATCCCGTGGAGGCGGCCCGGGTGCTCAAGGAACAGGGCGTCGCGGACGTCGTCGTCGCCGAGGACCGGGTGACCGGCGAGCCGCCCGAGCGCGACCTCGCCGAGGTGAACGCGGCGCTCGTCACGGCGGGCGTCCGGGTCCGCGGCTTCACCGTGGAACGGGCCTCGCTGGAAGACGCGTTCGTGGCACTGACCGGAGAGGGCTTCGATGTCGCAGGCTGACCTGGCCGTCGTCGAGACAGCGGCCGTACGGCGGCCGAACCCGCTGTGGAGCCTCGGTCTGCTGCGCAGCGAACTCGGCACCACGTTCCGGCGCTGGCGCACCCTCGCACTGCTGGGCGTACTGGCCGCGGTGCCGATCCTCGTCGGCGTCTCCGTCAGGATCGAGACCCGGGGCGGCGGGCAGGTCGGCCGCGGCGGCGGCGAGGGCCCGGCGTTCATCGCCCAGGTGACCAACAACGGGCTGTTCCTGGTGTTCACGGCGCTGGCCGCGACCCTCCCGTTCTTCCTGCCGATGGCCGTCGGGGTGGTGGCCGGGGACGCGGTCGCGGGCGAGGCCGACGCGGGCACACTGCGCTATCTGCTGGTCGCCCCGGCGGGCCGTACCCGCCTCCTGCTCGCCAAGTACGCGACGACGATGGCCTTCTGCCTGGTCGCGACCCTGGTGGTGGCCGCCTCCGCGCTCGCCGTCGGCGCGCTCCTCTTCCCGCTCGGCGACCTGACGACGATCTCCGGCACCCGGATATCCTTCGCCGACGGCCTCGGCCGCGCCCTGCTGATCGCCCTGGTGGTCGCCGTTTCCCTGGCCGGCATCGCCGCTCTCGGCCTGTTCGTGTCCACGCTGACCAACAGCGGCATCGCGGCGATGGCGACGACCGTGGGCCTGCTCATCACGGTCCAGATCCTCGACCAGATCCCCCAGCTGCACGCGCTCCAGCCGTACTTCTTCTCCCACTACTGGCTGTCCTTCGCCGACCTGATGCGCGACCCCGTCTACTGGGACGACCTGGTCAAGAACCTGGAGCTGCAGGCCCTGTACACGGCGGTGTTCGGATCGGCGGCCTGGGCGCGGTTCACGACGAGGGACATCACGGCCTAGCGGTGGTCCGTACGTCCGTACACGTTCGTACGTCCGTACGGTCCGGGTCCGCCGGCGCCCCGCCGGGCGTCCCTTCCTGGTGCGAGGCTGTGACGTCGCGGTGACGTGGGAGCCGCGCCGAGCGACGAGACTGGACCGTACGCACGAGTACGACCGGACGCACGACCGGATGGTGACGCCGGGGGAATGAGGGCCGATGTCCCGACTCAGCCGCGAGGAGAAGCGGGAAGTCCAGCAGGAGGGACGCCTGGTACCGGTCGATGTCCGGGTGGCGGGCGCGACCGCGTCCGTGGACGGCGTACCGCTGCTCACGGGCCCCGGCGAGGAACCCCAGCAGGCGGTCCTCAACCACCTCCAGCGCCTCGCCCGCGCCGCAGGCCGCCCGGTCCTCGCCACCGTCCACGACACCCGCATCGGCTACGTCGTCCCCCTCCAGGTGAACCTGGACGGCTCCAGCAGCTTCACCGGCGACCCGGTACGGCTGGCCGCACCGGCCGCCGAACCGAAGGGGCAATCCGCGCCGAAGGAAGCCGCGCCGAGGGAACCCGCGCCGGAGGCGGCGCCGGCGTTCCCCCTGCGGGCGGTACCGAAGCCGCCCGCCGCCCCGCCGGCACTGTCCGTACCGCCGGCCCCGTCCCTGCCGCCCGCGCCGGGCACCGTCCAGCCCCCTGTCGGCGTCTTCGGTCCGCCGCCCGTGATGAGCACCCCGGCCCCGGCCTCGGCCCCTGAGACGGCTCCCGTTACCGCCCTCGTACCCGAAGAGCTGCCGGTGGACCGGGACCCCGACCTCCGGTCCACCCCCACACCCACCCCCGCCCGCGGTTTCGACGCGGTCGCCGAGGAGGTGCTCGGGGACGAGCCCGTGACGCTGACGGCGGAAGGGGCCGCGCTGCTCACCGAGCCGGTGGCGCGGATCAACGAGGCCGTCCGGACGGGCCGTATCGAAGCGGCGGCCGAGCTCGCGGAGCGCACCGTCGCCGAGGTCGCCGCGGTCCTCGGGGACGACCACACCGAGGTGCTGCACCTGGGCGAGCTGACCGCGTACATCTCCTACCTGGCGGGCGACCCGGAGCGGGCCTTCCACCTCTCCCTCGACCTGGCCCGGCAGCGCCGGAGCGCGCGGGACGGCGAGGCGGCGTACGGGAACGTGCGGAGCGCGGCGACCGCCTGGCGCGCGGTGCGCGACCCGGAACACGGGCTGCGCCTCGGCCGCGAACTGATCGACCTGTGGTCGCGGCTCACCACCGAGGACGGCCCGGCGGCCGACGACATCGACGAACTGGAGTCGGCCCGCGCCCGGATGGCCCGGCTCACGGAACGCGCCCGCCGAGCCGCCCGGAACGCCTGAGCGTCGTCGTCACTGCACGCAGAACTCGTTGCCCTCCGGGTCGGCCATCACGGTCCACGCGCCGGCCGGCTCGGAGACGTGCCGCACCACGGTCGCGCCCAGCGCCTCGAGGCGTGCCACCTCGTCCGCCCGCTTCCCGTCCCCGGCGCGCAGGTCGATGTGGAGCCGGTTCTTCCCGGACTTCGCCTCCGGCACCCGCTGGAAGAGCAGCCGCCGCCCCAGCCCCGTTCCGCGCTCCTCGTCGTAGGGATCGTCCGGGTGCCGTACGGCGATCAGGTCACGGAAGGCGGCACGGCCGTGGTACTCCAGGGTGGCCGCGCCGGGCAGCGCGCCCAGCTCCAGGAGCCGTTCGACGAGCGCGCTGTTGTCCTCGGCCACGTAGTGCAGCGCGGCGGCCCAGAAGTCGGCCTGCGCGTGCGGGTCGCGGGCGTCGACGACGAGCTTCCAGTGCAGGGGTGCGGGCGTCTGCGTCATGCCGCCCACTTATAGCCGACGGCTCTGACAGTCACACCTGACTTGCGGGAGTCTCCGCGACCGGGGCCGCCGGCCGTGGTACGGGCGCCGCCGCGAGTGCCCGCGCGGCCCGGTGGGCGGTGCGCAGCGCGTCCCAGGTGAGCAGGGCGAGGGCGAGCCAGACCAGGGCGAAGCCGGCCCAGCGCTCGACGGGCATCGCCTCGTGGAAGTAGAGGATGCCGAGCAGGAACTGGAAGACCGGCGCCAGGTACTGCAGCAGGCCGAGCGTGGAGAGCGGGACGCGGATCGCGGCGGCGCCGAAGCAGACCAGCGGGACGGCGGTGACGATGCCGGTGGAGGCCAGCAGGGCCGCGTGCCCGGCGCCGTCGTTGACGAAGCTGGACTCGCCGTGGCCGGCCAGCCACAGCAGATAGCCGAGCGCGGGCAGGAACTGGATCGCGGTCTCCGCGGCGAGTGACTCGATACCGCCGAGGTTGACCTTCTTCTTGACGAGCCCGTAGGTGGCGAAGGAGAAGGCGAGGACGAGGGAGATCCACGGCGGCTGCCCGTAGCCCACGGTCAGCACGACCACGGCGGCGAAACCGACGCCCACCGCCGCCCACTGCGTGGGCCGCAGCCGTTCCTTCAGCAGCAGCACGCCCATCGCGATGGTGACGAGCGGGTTGATGAAGTAGCCGAGCGAGGCCTCGACCACGTGCCCGGCGTTCACGGCCCAGATGTAGACGCCCCAGTTGACGGTGATCACGGCGGCGGCGACCGTCACCAGGGCCAGCCGGCGTGGCTGCCGCAGCAGCTCACCGGCCCAGGCCCAGCGCCGTACGAAGACGAGTGCGACGGCGACGAAGAGCAGGGACCACACCATCCGGTGGGCCAGGATCTCCACCGACCCGGCGGGCTTCAGCAGCGGCCAGAACAGGGGGACCAGCCCCCACATCCCGTAGGCCGCGAAGCCGTTCACCAGTCCTGTCCGCCGCTCACCCTTCGATATGTCGGCCACCGGCCCTCCTCACGCCCAGTTTCTTCAGCACACCGGGACGAAGGTAGCGCCGAGCACCCCGCTCTGTCATGGCCGTATCGACATACGGTCGTGACAGGGCGGGGTGCGGTCTCCGCGGGCCCGGGCGGCCTACTTGAGCGCGGCGGTGATGGCCTCGGAGATCGGGGAGGTCGGGCGGCCGGCCAGGCGGGAGAGGTCGCCGGAGTCGACGACCAGCTCGCCCTTGGCGATCGACGCATCGACGTCGACCAGGATCGCGGCGAACGGCTCCGGCACGCCGGCGCCCGTCAGGATGCCCTGGAGCACCTCGCCGGGCACGGAGTTGTAGGCGATCTCCTTGCCGGTCTGCCGGGCGAGCTCGGCCGCGTACTCGGCGAAGCTCCAGGCGACGTCGCCGCCCAGCTCGTACGTCTGGTTCTCGTGGCCCTCACCGGTCAGCACGGCGACCGCGGCGGCCGCGTAGTCGGCGCGGGAGGCCGAGGAGACCCGGCCCTCGCCGGCGGCCGTGACGACGGCGTCGTGGGCAAGGACCGGGGCGAGGTTCTCGGTGTAGTTCTCGTGGTACCAGCCGTTGCGCAGCAGGGTGTACGGCAGGCCGGAGGCGAGCAGCACCTCCTCGGTGGCGCGGTGGTCGTCCACCAGGGAGGCGTGCAGGCTGCCCGGGGCGCTGGTGTACGCCAGCAGGGCCACGCCGGCCGCCTTGGCGGCGTCGATGACGACCTGGTGCTGGGCGGGGCGGCCCTTGTCGAACTCGTTGCCGGAGATCAGCAGCACCTTGTCGCCGGCGGCGAAGAGGCCGTCGAAGGTCTCGGGGGCGTTGTAGTCCGCGACGGCGATCTTCACGCCCGCGGCGGCGAAGTCGGCGGCCTTGGTCTCGTCGCGCACGACGGCGGTGATCTGCTCGGCCGGGACCTTCTCCAGCAGCTGCGTCACGACGTGACGGCCGAGGTGTCCGGTGGCTCCGGTGACAACGATGCTCATGGTGTGCGATCTCCTTGTGGGGTTCCGATGTCACTAACCCTAGGAGGTGCGCTAACCAAAAGAAAGTACCCACTTTGAAGTAAGGTACTGGCATGACCGTAAGTGCCGCTGAAGTCGATCCGCCGAAGGCCGGGAAGTACGTCGTCGGCGCGGAGATGTGCCCGTACCGCCTGGTCCTGGAGCACGTCACCAGCCGCTGGGGCGTCCTGGTCCTGATCGAGCTCCTCGACCGCCCCCACCGCTTCAGCGAACTGCGCCGCGCGATCGGCCGGGTCAGCGAGAAGATGCTCACCCAGACCCTGCAGACCCTGGAACGTGACGGCCTCGTCCACCGGGACGCCAAGCCCGTCATCCCGCCCCGCGTCGACTACTCCCTCACCGACCTCGGTCGCGAGGCCGCCCAGCAGGTGCGGGACCTGGCGCTGTGGACCGAGCGGCGGATGGCGGACGTGGAGCGGGCCCGGGCGGCGTACGACGACGCGAAGCGGGCCTGAGGCGGCCCCTTGGTCCCCTGAGGCCCCTGAGGACGCGAGTGGGGCCCGGACGCACCGTCCGGGCCCCACTCGCGGCTTTCCTGACTCGCGGCTTCCCCGGGTCAGCCCACGACCGTCCAGGTGTCCCCGCCGGCCAGCAGCGCCGCCAGGTCGCCCTTGCCGTGCTGTTCGACGGCGGTGTCCAGCTGCTCGGACATCTGGACGTCGTAGACGGGCCGTTCCACCGAGCGGAAGACGCCGAGCGGCGTGTGGTGCAGGGTGTCGGGGTCGGCCAGCCGGGACAGTGCGAAGGCCGTGGTGGGCGAGGGGGAGTGGGCGTCGTGCACGAGGACCTCGGACTCGTTCTCCGCGGTCACGTCGACCACCGACAGGTCGCCGGTGAGCCGGTCCCGTACGACACCGCGCGTGCCGTCCGCGCCGAAGCGGATGGGCTGCCCGTGCTCCAGGCGGATCACCGCCTCGTCCGCCGACTGCTTGTCCTTGAGGGCGTCGAAGGCGCCGTCGTTGAAGATGTTGCAGTTCTGGTAGATCTCGATCAGGGCCGTGCCCGGGTGGGCCGCGGCGGCGCGCAGCACCTCGGTCAGGTGCTTGCGGTCGGAGTCGATCGTGCGTGCGACGAAGGACGCCTCCGCGCCGATCGCCAGCGACACCGGGTTGAACGGGGCGTCCAGCGAGCCCATCGGTGTCGACTTGGTGATTTTGCCGACCTCGGACGTCGGTGAGTACTGCCCCTTCGTCAACCCGTAGATCCGGTTGTTGAAGAGCAGGATCTTCAGGTTGACGTTGCGGCGCAGGGCGTGGATGAGGTGGTTGCCGCCGATGGACAGGGCGTCACCGTCACCGGTCACGACCCACACGGACAGGTCCCGCCGGCTGGTGGCGAGCCCGGTCGCGATCGCGGGGGCGCGGCCGTGGATGGAGTGCATGCCGTACGTGTTCATGTAGTACGGGAAACGCGACGAGCAGCCGATGCCCGAGACGAAGACGATGTTCTCCTTCGCCAGCCCCAGCTCCGGCATGAACCCCTGCACGGCCGCCAGGATCGCGTAGTCACCGCAGCCCGGGCACCAGCGCACCTCCTGGTCGGACTTGAAGTCCTTCATGGACTGCTTGGCCTCGGCCTTGGGGACGAGCTGCAGCAGTCCGTCGGTGGCGTCGGTCATGGCGTCAGTCATGGATGGCCTCCTTGAGCGCCGTGGCGAGCTGCTCGGCCTTGAACGGCATGCCGTTGACCTGGTTGTACGAATGCGCGTCCACCAGGTACTTCGCCCGGATGAGGGTGGCGAGCTGACCGAGGTTCATCTCGGGGATCACCACCTTGTCGTAACCCCTCAGCACGGTGCCGAGATTCCTCGGGAACGGGTTGAGGTGCCGCAGATGCGCCTGCGCGATCGGCTCGCCGGCCGCGCGCAGCCGCCGTACCGCCGCCGTGATCGGCCCGTACGTCGACCCCCAGCCCAGCACCAGGGTGCGCGCCCCGTCCGGGTCGTCCACCTCGATGTCCGGTACGTCGATGCCGTCGATCTTGGCCTGCCGGGTGCGGACCATGAAGTCGTGGTTGGCGGGGTCGTAGGAGATGTTGCCCGTGCCGTCCTGCTTCTCGATGCCGCCGATCCGGTGCTCGAGGCCGGGCGTGCCCGGGATCGCCCATGGCCGGGCGAGGGTCTGCGGATCGCGCTTGTACGGCCAGAAGACCTCGGTGCCGTCGTCGAGGGTGTGGTTGGGCCCGCTCGCGAACTGCACCCGCAGGTCGGGGAGCTCCTCCAGCTCCGGGATCCGCCAGGGCTCGCTGCCGTTGGCCAGGTAGCCGTCGGAGAGCAGCATCACGGGGGTCCGGTACGTCAGCGCGATCCGGGCCGCCTCCAGGGCCGCGTCGAAACAGTCCGCCGGCGTCCGCGGGGCGATGACCGGGACCGGGGCCTCGCCGTTGCGGCCGAACATCGCCTGCAGCAGGTCCGCCTGCTCGGTCTTGGTCGGCAGACCGGTGGACGGCCCGCCCCGCTGGATGTCGATCACCAGCAGCGGCAGCTCCAGCGAGACCGCGAGGCCGACCGTCTCCGCCTTCAGGGCGACACCCGGACCGGACGTCGTCGTCACCGCCAGCGCACCGCCGAACGCCGCGCCCAGCGCCGCGCCGATGCCGGCGATCTCGTCCTCCGCCTGGAAGGTCCGCACACCGAAGTTCTTGTGCTTGGACAGCTCGTGCAGGATGTCGGAGGCCGGGGTGATCGGGTACGACCCGAGGAACAGCGGCAGATCCGCCTGCCGGCCCGCGGTGACCAGGCCGTACGCCAGCGCCAGGTTCCCGGAGATGTTCCGGTACGTGCCGACCGGGAAAGCGGTGGTCGCCGGGGCGATCTCATATGAGACCGCGAAGTCCTCGGTCGTCTCGCCGAAGTTCCAGCCCGCCCGGAAGGCCGCCAGGTTCGCCTTCATGACCTCGGGCTTCTTGGCGAACTTCTGCTGGAGGAATCTCTCGGTGCCCTCGGTCGGCCGGTGGTACATCCATGACAAGAGGCCGAGCGCGAACATGTTCTTGCTGCGCTCGGCCTCTTTGCGGCTGAGGTCGAATTCCTTCAGTGCCTCCACGGTCAGCGTGGTCAGCGGCACCGGGTGGAGGCTGTAGCCGTCCAGTGACCCGTCCTCAAGGGGCGAGGTGTCGTAGCCGACCTTCTGCATCGCCCGTTTGGTGAACTCGTCCGTATTGACGATGATCTCCGCGCCGCGCGGCAGATCCGCGATATTCGCCTTCAACGCGGCCGGGTTCATCGCGACCAGCACGTTCGGCGCGTCCCCGGGGGTGAGGATGTCGTGGTCGGCGAAGTGCAACTGGAACGAGGAAACCCCCGGCAGAGTGCCTGCGGGGGCCCGGATCTCGGCCGGGAAGTTCGGAAGGGTGGACAGATCATTACCGAAGGACGCGGTCTCCGACGTGAACCGGTCACCGGTGAGCTGCATACCGTCACCCGAGTCCCCCGCGAACCGGATGATCACCCGATCGAGGCGCCGGACGGCCTTCACACCGCCCGGCTTGCGCTGCTCTCCCACGACGGTTCCGTCGGCCTGTTCCGTTGTCCTGCTGACCTGGCTGGTCACTGAACTGGACCTCCTTCGAGGCGGCTGTCCGGGGGCGGTCGTCCCACGGACCATCCCGTAATCAACCCTACGTCGGTTAGGGTCGCCTTCCCGTGCCCGCTCGCATGCTGGACGGGGTTCTGAGACGACCTTTCGCCCTGACTTGTCATGATGTTCCCTCCCCCTGGCTGCCTTCCGGTGCCGACACGGTGCCGTCGGCCCGTCAGGAGTTCAGATACGTCAGAACGGCCAGAACACGCCGGTGGTCACCGTCGCTCTGGGAGAGCCCGAGCTTGAGGAAGATGTTGCTGACGTGCTTCTCGACGGCTCCGTCGCTCACCACCAGCTGCCGCGCGATCGCCGAGTTCGTCCGCCCCTCGGCCATCAGCCCCAGCACCTCCCGCTCCCGCGGGGTGAGGCCCGCAAGGACGTCCTGCTTCCGGCTCCGGCCCAGCAGCTGTGCGACGACCTCCGGATCGAGTGCCGTACCGCCCTCGGCGACCCGCACCACGGCGTCCACGAACTCCCGCACCTCGGCGACCCGGTCCTTCAGCAGGTACCCCACGCCCCTGCTGGAACCGGCCAGCAGTTCGGTGGCGTAGCGCTCCTCCACGTACTGCGACAGCACCAGCACCCCGAGCCCCGGATGCGCCTTCCGCAGCCGTACGGCGGCCCGCACACCCTCGTCGGTGTGCGTCGGCGGCATCCGCACATCCGCGACGACGACGTCCGGCAGCGCGTCCTGCGCATCCAGCTCGGCGATGGTCTTGACCAGTGCCTCCGCGTCCCCGACGCCCGCGACGACGTCATGCCCCCGGTCGGTCAACAGCCGGGTCAGCCCCTCCCTGAGCAGCACGGAATCCTCGGCGATGACCACCCGCACTCTGTCCTCCACGATCTCCCGGCCCCCCACACCCCGTCCGGCGTACATGCCTGCCCTGTCCGAAAGTCCAGCATTCCAGCATTCGGATCGGAGTGCGTGCGGGTAACGAGACGAGGCGAACCAAATCAGGCCGCACGCTGCGCGAGGACGAGAGCCGGCCGCACCCCCTCCGGCCCGTCCGGCGTTTGAGGACGACAGCCGCCCCCGCACCCCTACGCCCGCCCTCTCAGCCCGTCCGGCGTTTGAGGACGAGGCCGTTCAGGCCGAAGCGGGGGTCTGGGGGCGCCGCCCCCAGGGACGGGGGGTCGAAGGGGGCCCACCCCCTGGAGGACGGGACGGGTAGGGGCGGCGGGGGCGAGAACCCGCCCTCAGCCACGCCAGGGCAGCTCCGCCGTCACCCGGGTAGGCCCACCCACCGGCGAGTCCACCACCAGAATCCCGTCGACCGCGTCGAGCCGCTCGGCCAGCCCCGCCAGCCCCGACCCCCTCGCCGTGTCCGCCCCCCCCACCCCGTCGTCCGCGACCTGCAGCATCAACCGGTCCTCACTGCGCCACACATCCACCGCCGCCCCACTCGCCCGCGCATGCTTGCTGATGTTCTGCAGCAACTCGGACACCGTGAAGTAGGCGATCCCCTCGATCGCCGCCGCCGGCCGCTCCGCCAGGTCGACCTCCACCCGTACCGGTACCGTGCACCGCGAGGCCACCGCGGACAGCGCCGCGTCCAGCCCCCGGTCGGTCAGCACGGCGGGATGGATCCCGCGGGCCAGGTCCCGCAGCTCCTGCAGCGCGGTCTTCACCTCACCGTGCGCCTCGTCCACCATCCGCGCCGCGGCCTGCGGATCCTCCCGCAGCTTCTCCTTCGCCAGCCCCAGATCCATGGCCAGCGCCACCAGCCGCGCCTGCGCCCCGTCGTGCAGATCCCGCTCGATCCGCCGCAGATCGGCGGCGGCCGCGTCCACGACGATCCCCCGGTCGGACTCCAGCTCCACCACCCGCGACGCCAGCTTCGACGGCCCCAGCAGCCCGTGCACCATCAGCCGGTCCACCAGCGTCAGTGCCCGTACGATCCACGGCGTGGCCAGCGTGAACAGCAGTCCCACCAGCGACGTCACGGTGATCTCGAACGGGTTGTCGAGGTAGACGCTGTGGTGCGCGTCGCCGTACAGCTGGAGCCCGCCCTGCCCGGCCCATACCGGGAACACCCAGAACCACAGCGGATATGTCAGCAGGGCCCAGCCGTACGCCCAGAAGTTGAGGGCGACGACGAAGGAGAACATCGACCAGGGGAACTGGAGGACCGCGTACAGCAGATGACGCCAGGACGTGCCGCTCTTCAGCACCGCGCCGACCCAGGCGAAGAACCCCGGCTTGCGCATCCGCAGCGGCTCCGGGTCGGCCACCGCCAGCTTCAGCAGCCCACGCGCGCGTGCCCGTTCCAGCGTCCCGAAGCCACGGCATCCGGCGAGGGCCACCGCGAGCAGCGGGATCCCGATGAAGGTCACCAGCAGACCGACGCCGAGGGACAGCATGGTCACGGCCCACACGAACAGCGTGACGCCGACCGGCAGACCCAGCAGGACATAGGCGAACTCACGCCAGCTGCGCGCCTCGAACGGCGCCCGCAGCACGGCCGGCACCCGATGCCGACGCCCACCGTACGGCTCGTAGCCGTACCCCTGCTCCTGCGCGTACCCGTGTCCGTACTCCGTGGCCATCGGCGCCGTCCCGTCCCGTCCTGTCCCAGTCTCACCGGCCCTGTCCTGCCGAATCTCCACTCTGCTGTGCCGCAGGTCGGGGGACCATGGAGGCCATCGGAGTCTTGAGAGGGGGGTTTTCCCCACCCCCACCCCCACCCCACCCCCACCCCGGCCCCGGGGCTACGCCCGGTCGCGCCAGGGCAGCTCCGCGGTGACCGTCGTGGGACCGCCGGCCGGTGAGTTCACGACGAACAGGCCGTCGACCGCGCCCAGCCGGTCCGCGAGCCCGCGCATTCCGGAGCCGCCGTCCAGGCTCGCCCCGCCGCGCCCGTCGTCCTGTACCTGGATCAGCAGCCGGTCGTCGGCCCGCCACACGTCCACCGAGGCGGTACGCGCCCCACTGTGCTTGCTGATGTTCTGCAGCAGCTCGGAGACGGTGAAATAGGCGATGCCCTCGATCGCGGGCGCCGGTCTGGACGGCAGGTCGGCGGTCACCTGGACCGGCACCGTGCAGCGCGAGGCGACCGACGACAGCGCCGCGTCCAGCCCCCGGTCGGTCAGCACCGCCGGATGGATGCCCCGGGCGAGATCCCTGAGCTCCTGCAGCGCCAGCTTCACCTCGCCGTGCGCCTCCTCGACCATCGTGGCGGCCGCGTCGGGATCCTCCAGCAGTTTCTCCTTCGCCAGGCCGAGCCCCATCGCCAGATTGACGAGCCGGGCCTGCGCGCCGTCGTGCAGATCACGCTCGATGCGCCGCAGGTCGGCGGCGGCCGTGTCGACGACCACCCCCCGGTCCGACTCCAGTTCGGCGATACGGCGCTCCAGCTCGTCGGAGGGCGACAGCAGGCCGCGCACCATCGCCCGGTCCACGTTCGCCAGCCCGCGCGCGATGAACGGCAGTACCGGCCACAGCACGAACAGCGAGGTCAGCGTGGTGCAGAAGGTGAGGATGCCCCACGGCAGCCGGATGAAGTCGTACAGCAGCGTCCGCCAGCCCACCGGGTCCTTCAACGTCATCCACAGCCGCTGGGTACCCGCACCGCGCCTGGCCCACGGCAGCGGGGTCGGCTCCTCCACCCGCACCCCGAGCAGCGCACGCGCGCGTCCCCGCTCCAGCTTCCCCAGCTGCCGGGCGCCCAGCAGCGTCGCGGCGAGCAGGGGTATGCCGATCACCGTCAGCGTCAGGACACCGCTCACCCACACCGTCGTGACGACGTACACGAAGCCGAAGAGCGACATCGGCAGGTTCAGCAGGAGGTGCGAGATCTCCTTCCAGGTGTGAACGTCGTAGGCGAAGCGCACGGGCGGCAGTCGCTCGCGGTCTTCCCTGCCGTCGGCGAGGCCGGGGGATCGGGGTGCTGGTGCGGTCATATGCGCCAGCGTGCCGTGTGCCGTGGCACGACGCCATGGAGTTCGCCGCCCGGGCCGCCCTGGGGAAAACCCCACCAGCCGGCCCCCGTCTCGTGTCCCACGGTGTCCCACGGTGTGACGGCCTGCTTACCGTGTCTTTATCAGGGCCTAGACTCCCGTGCGTACAGATCGTCGAATCAAGAGTTGACTGAGGTCACGGCACCGGGCCGGTCGGGCCTGTGGTCTGTCGAGGGAGTGAGGGACGGGCGATGCGGGAGACGGTGGGCGGTGAACCGACCGCGGTCGTCGCCGCGGACTACTTCGCGTCCTACTCGGTCGTGGGACTGCTGGCGCTCGTCGGCGTGCTCTTCGTCGCCGTCGCCTTCGGCGCCGGCCGGCTGCTGCGCCCGGTGGTCCCCACGCCCGAGAAACTCCTCACCTACGAGTGCGGTGTCGACCCCGTCGGCGAGGGCTGGGCCCATACCCAGGTCCGCTACTACGTCTACGCCTTCCTCTACGTCATCTTCGCCGTCGACTCGATCTTCCTGTTCCCCTGGGCGACGGTCTTCGCCGCTCCCGGCTACGGCGCGACCACGCTCGTGGAGATGTTCATCTTCCTCGGCTTCCTCGCCGTCGGCCTGCTGTACGCATACAAGAAGGGCGTCCTGACATGGACGTGACGCTGGAGCCCGTGCCGCTGCCGGAGCCGCAAAGGCTGGGCGCGCTCGCCCGCCTCGCCCCCGAACCGATGAAGGTCGTCCTCAACTGGGGCCGCCGCTACTCGCTCTGGGTCTTCAACTTCGGTCTCGCCTGCTGCGCGATCGAGTTCATCGCCGCCTCGATGGCCCGCCACGACTTCATCCGCCTCGGCGTGATCCCCTTCGCACCGGGCCCCCGCCAGGCGGACCTGATGGTGGTCTCGGGCACGGTCACGGACAAGATGGCCCCGGCGGTCAAGCGCCTGTACGAGCAGATGCCCGAACCGAAGTACGTCATCTCCTTCGGTGCCTGCTCGAACTGCGGCGGCCCCTACTGGGACTCCTACTCCGTCACCAAGGGCGTCGACCAGATCATCCCTGTCGACGTCTACGTCCCCGGCTGTCCGCCGCGCCCCGAGGCGCTCCTCCAGGGCATCCTCAAAC
This sequence comes from Streptomyces sp. GbtcB6, assembly GCF_019091475.1. NCBI lineage: Bacteria > Bacillati > Actinomycetota > Actinomycetes > Kitasatosporales > Streptomycetaceae > Streptomyces > Streptomyces sp. GbtcB6. Next base: position 183,803 of record NZ_JAGXJL010000010.1, read on the forward strand.
TCCAGGAGAAGATCGCCGCGGAGTCCCTGGGCGAGCGCTACGGCACCCCCCGCCCCTCCGCCGCGGCCCTCCAGAGCGGCCTGGTCCGGCCGCCGGTCCCCACGGCGAACGAGGGCGAGGGGGGCGCGCGATGACGGCCCCGACCGGCTGGCTGCCGGCCCCAGTCGAGGAACTCTTCGGCACCGACGCCACCGCCGACGAGTCCTACGACGTCCTGACGGTCGACGTTCCTCCCTCCTCCTGGCTCGCCGCCCTGGAGGTCGCCCGTACGACCCTCTCCTGCACCTACTTCGACTGGCTGAGCGCGGTCGACGAACCCGGCACCGGCTTCCGCGTCTCCGCCCACGTCGTCGCCCTCGCCCCGGTCCGCCGCCTGCTCCTGCGTACGACCGTCCCGCACTCCGCCCCCGAACTCCCGTCCGCCGTCGGTGTCTTCGCGGGCGCCCGGTGGCACGAACGCGAGACCCACGAGATGTTCGGCGTCCGCTTCACCGGCCACCCCGGCCTGGAGCACCTTCTCCTCCCGGAGACCTTCGAAGGCCACCCCCTCCGCAAGGACTTCGTCCTCGCGGCCCGCGTCGCCAAGGCCTGGCCCGGCGCCAAGGAACCGGGCGAGTCCGACCACGGCGGCCCCAAGCGCCGCCAGATGCTCCCCCCAGGCGTCCCCGACCCCAACGAGTGGGGTCCCCTCAAGGGCCGGCTTCCGGCCGCCCCCGCCCGCCCGGCGCGAGCCGCAGCGGGCCGCGCCGCCGGCGACCGCCCGGCCCGTGCGACCGGCGACCGCCCGGTACGCCGCTCACGTACGACCGCGGAGGGCTCGGCGAGCCAGGCCGCCGGGGCGACCGAGCCGACCGAGGTGGCCGAGCCGACCGAAGTGGCCGAGACGGCTGCCGAGGGGACGGCGGGGCCGACGGCCACTCCACGCCGGGCCCGGAGCGCGAGCGAGGGTTCCGCCACGCAGCGGACGGTCTCCGGTGCGGAGACAGCGCCTGCCGAGGGGAGCGCCGCGGAAGGCACCGGTGTGGAGGCGACCGCTCCTGCCGCAGGGCCGTCGGCTGCTCCCCGGGGGCCGCGCCGGGCACGTACTGCCTCGAGTGGCTCCGCTTCGCAGCGTGCGCAGGAGACCGAGACGCCGGCGCTACCGGCCACCCCGGCCCGCCCCGCGACCTCCCGCAGCTCGGACGCGCCGTGGCACCACGCCCGTCCGGCCTTCGAGGAGCCGGGGACGGGGGAGCCGACGGCACCGGGGCCGGCCGAGCCGAGCCCTGCCGAGCCGAGCCCTGCCGCGCCCGAAGAGCCCGAGTCGGACCCGGCCGAACCTGAGGCATCCGAGGACGCCGGCCCTGAACCGTCCGGCTCCGAGGCCCCCGCTTCCGACGCCCCGCCCAACCCCGAAGCCCCGACCCCCGCCGCCGACCCCGAACACCCAGCCGCCCACGACAACCCTCCAGGAGGCCCGCAGTGAACGACGCTCTGGACGTCGCCCTGCGACTCCTCGTCGTGTTCGTCGTCTTCCTCACCTTCCCTCTGATCGTCGGTCAGACCGAGCACAAGGTGATGGCCCATATGCAGGGCCGCCTCGGCCCGATGTACGCCGGTGGTTTCCACGGCTGGGCCCAGCTGATCGCCGACGGCGTGAAGTTCGCGCAGAAGGAGGACGTGGTCCCGGCGGGCGCGGACCGCCGTGTCTTCCAGCTGGCCCCCGCGGTGGCCCTCCTCCCGTATCTGCTCGTGCTGCTCGCCATCCCGATCGGCCCCGGAGAGGGCGCGGTCGGCCAGGTCCTGGACGCGGGTGTGTTCTTCGTGCTGGCCGTGATGGGCGTCGGCGTCCTCGGCTCGCTCATGGCCGGCTGGGCCAGCGCCAACAAGTTCTCCCTTCTCGGCGGCCTGCGCACCGCCGCCCAGCTCCTCGCCTACGAACTCCCGATGCTGCTCGCCGCCGCCTCCGTGGCGATGGCGGCCGGTACCGTCTCCCTGCCGGGCATCGTGGGCTCCTTCCACTGGTGGTGGCTGCCCTGGCAGATCACCGGCGGCCTGGTCTTCTTCGTCGCCGGCCTCGCGGAACTCCAGCGGCCCCCGTTCGACATGCCCGTCGCCGACTCGGAGATCATCTTCGGCGCGTACACCGAGTACACCGGCCTGCGCTTCGCCCTGTTCCTGCTCGCCGAGTACGCCGGGATCGTCGTCCTGTGCGGCCTGACCACCGTTCTCTTCCTGGGCGGCTGGCACGGCCCGTGGGGTGCCGACGGCCTCGGCTGGCTGTGGACCCTCCTGAAGACGGCGCTCCTCGCCTTCGTCGTCATCTGGCTCCGCGTGACCTACCCCCGGCTGCGCGAGGACCAGTTGCAGAAGTTCTCCTGGACCCTCCTTGTCCCCCTTTCTCTCGCCCAGATCGCCCTCACCGGCATCGTCAAGGTGGTGATCTCCTAACCGTGGCTCCCATTCCCGGCAGTGGCCTGGCCAAGGGCCTGGCCGTCACCCTGCGCACGATGACCCGGAAGTCGGTCACCGAGCAGTACCCGGACGCCCTTCCCGACCTCCCGCCCCGCACCCGGGGTGTGATCGGGCTGTTCGAGGAGAACTGCACGGTCTGCATGCTCTGCGCCCGTGAGTGCCCCGACTGGTGCATCTACATCGACTCCCACAAGGAGACCGTCCCGGCGGCGGCCCCGGGCGGCCGCGAACGCAGCCGGAACGTCCTGGACCGCTTCGCCATCGACTTCTCCCTGTGCATGTACTGCGGTATCTGCATCGAGGTCTGTCCTTTCGACGCGCTGTTCTGGTCCCCGGAGTTCGAGTACGCCGAGACCGACATCCACGAACTCACCCACGAGCGTGACAAGCTCCGCGAGTGGATGTGGACGGTCCCGGCCCCGCCCGCCCTCGACCCCGGCGCGGAGGAACCGAAGGAGATCGCCGCCGCCCGCAAGACCGCCGAGAAGCTCGCGGCCGCTCAGGCCGAGCAGACCCCGCAGACCGCGCAGGACGAGTCGGCCGCCGCCCCGGCCGAGCCGCGGGAGGGGGAGCGGTGACCCCTCTCGCCCAAGCACCGCACGGCTTCCTGTCGCCGACCGGTGTCGAGATCGCCTTCCTCCTCGTCGGCATGGTCACCTTCGGCGCCGCCCTTGTCACCGTCACCACCCGCCAACTGGTGCACGCCGCCCTGTGGCTGGTGGTCGCCCTCGGCGGGCTCGCCGTCGAATACCTGCTGCTCACCGCCGAGTTCATCGCCTGGGTGCAGGTCCTCATCTATGTGGGTTCCGTCGTCGTCCTCCTTCTCTTCGGTCTGATGCTCACCAAGGCCCCGATCGGCCGCTCCCCGGACGCGGACTCCGGAAACCGCTGGGTCGCGCTGGCCGTGGCCGCCGTCGCCGCCGCTGCCCTGGTCTGGGTGGTCGTGGACGCCTTCCGCACCACCTGGATCGACCTGGACGGCGCCGCCGCCGGCTCGACGAAGGTCACCGGCGCGAGCCTCTTCCAGAACTGGGTCCTGCCCTTCGAGGCCCTCTCCGTCCTCCTCCTCGCGGCCCTGGTCGGCGCGATCGTCCTGTCCCGGAAGGCGAAGGCGGAGTCGGCCCCGCCCCCTGTGAACGGCCGGGCTGTCACGCAGAGTTCCCCTTCCGTCACGGGTTCCGGGATTCACCCGATCGAGCAGAGGGCCGAGAAGGAATCCGAACAGGAATCCGAGCAGGAAGGCGCCCGCTGATGCACCTCGCCTATCCCGCCGTTCTCTCCGCTCTCCTCTTCTGCACCGGCCTGTACGGCGTCCTCGCCCGCCGCAACGCGATCCTGGTCCTGATGTCGGTAGAGCTGATGCTCAACGCCGTCAACCTCAACCTCGTCGCCTTCGACGTCTGGCTGAGCAAGACCGCCCGCGACACCCTGCACTCCGGCCAGGCCCTGACCCTGTTCACCATCGCCATCGCCGCCGCCGAGATCGGCATCGGCCTGGCGATCGTCCTCGCCGTCTACCGCAACCGCGGCACCTCCGACATCGACCGGCTCCGCGACACCGCCGAGGGCCACGAGGACGGCACGCCCCCGGACGAGGCGGCCGACGAGAAGGCTGAGGCCACCGCGTGACCACGACCACCCTCGCCGTCCTCGTCCCTCTCCTGCCGTTCCTCGGCGCCGCCGCCGGTCTGCTCCTGGGGCGCACCGCCCCCGGGTTCGTCCGCCCGCTCGCGGTCCTGCCGACGCTCGCCGCGCTGGCCCTCGCCTGCACGGTCGCCGCCGACCAGGGCGGCGGCCAAGCCGTGGACGCCCACACCGAGCTCACCCCGACCGGCTCGGTCCCCATCGAACTGGCCCTGCACATCGACGGCTTCGCCGCCCTCGTCGCCCTCCTGGTCGCCTTCGTCGCCACCTGCGTGCAGATCTACTCGACCGGCTACCTGCGCGACGACCCGCGCTACCCCTCGTACGCCGCCCTCGTCTCCCTGTTCACCTCCGCGATGCTGCTGGTCGTCTACTCCGGCGACCTGATCGTGCTGCTGGTCGGCTGGGAAGTCATGGGTATCTGCTCCTACTTCCTGGTCGGGCACTACTGGGAGACCCCCGAGGCGCGCGCCGCCTCCGTCAAGGCCTTCCTGGTCACCAAGCTCGGCGACGTACCGTTCCTGATCGGCCTGTTCGCGCTGGCCACCGACGCCGGGTCGTTCCGCATCACCACGGTCCTCGCCACCGTCGCGAACGGCGGGCTGCACCATCCCACCCTGGTCGGTCTGCTGCTCCTGTGCGGTGTGGCCGGCAAGTCCGCGCAGTTCCCGCTGCACACCTGGCTCCCCGACGCCATGGCCGGCCCGACCCCCGTCTCCGCACTGATCCACGCCGCGACGATGGTCGCCGCCGGTGTCTACTTCGTCGCCCGTCTCCTCCCGGTCTTCGAGGCCAGCGCGGCCGTGATGGTCGTCCTCGCCGTCATGGCTGCCGTCACGATGGTCGGTTCGGCCCTCGCCGCGCTCGCCCAGGACGACATCAAACGCGTCCTCGCCTACTCGACGATCGGCCAGCTCGGCTACATGACCGGCGCCCTCGCCGTCGGCGACCGTGGTGCCGCCGTCTTCCACCTCCTGTCCCACGGCGCCTTCAAGGCGCTCCTGTTCCTCGCGGCCGGCGTGATCATCCACGCCGCCGGCACCAACTCGCTGGCCGTCATGTCCCGCGCCTCAGGCCTGCCCGACCGTGTCCCGGACGTCTACTGGACGATGACCGTGGCCCTGCTCGCGCTCGCCGCGATCCCTCCCTTCAGCGGCTTCTTCTCGAAGGAGTCCGTCCTCGGCGCCGCCGAGCACGTCGCCACCGGCCACACCGAGCACGCCCCCGGCAGCGCCGGCTGGATCGTCCTGGTCGCGGGCCTGGCCACCGCCCTGCTCACCGCCGCGTACGCGACCCGGCTGTGGCTGCTCACCTTCCGGGGCCGGGGGGCCGAGGCACCTGACCACGGCAGGCAGCCGCGGTCCATGACCGTGGTCCTGTGGGTCCTGGCCGTGCCCTCCCTCGCGTTCGGCGGGTTCGCCTACCGCTCGCTGCCCGGCTGGTTCGACGGCCGCGCCCTCACCCCGACCCTCACCACGTCGGTCCTCGGCACCGGCCTCGCGCTCGTCGGCGGACTCGTCACCTACGGTGCCTGGCAGCGCACCAGAGCACTGGCCGCCCGCGCCCCGCTGGGTGCCGTCGCCGCCCACCCGGAGGCCGACGCGGGGCTGGTCGAGGCCGAGGTCATCGCCGCCCACAAGCCCGTGTTCGGCGACGTGGCCTACGCACCCGACCCGGCGGATCCCGGCCGGCTGCTGCTCGGTCCGCTGTACCGGCACGCGGCCGAAGGCTTCCACCTGGACGCCGTCTACGACGCGCTGTTCGTCCGCCCGGTACTGGCCGCCGCGAGTCTCGTCCAGTTCCTCGACCGCGAGGTCGTCGACACCTACGTGCGTGGGGCGGGTGCTCTGCCCCGCCTGCTCGGCGCCGCCGTACGGCGAGCCCAGACAGGCAACGTCCAGACCTATGTGAGCGCGCTGCTCGCCGGCACCGTCGTCCTGGCGGTCGCCGTCCTCCTCGTCGCCACGGGAGTGTGAGCAGGCGTGATCGATATCAGCGAGTCCGTGATGCAGTTCCTTCTGGCGTTGATCGTCGTCGGCCCGCTTCTCGGCGCCGTCGCCGCCCTGCTGCCCGCCCCGCCCGGGCTGAAGGGGAAGTCGCCCGAGCAGGCCGTGCTCCGCCACGGCGTGACCGTGACCGGCGCGATCCTCATCGCCGCGATCGTCCTCGCGCTCGGCTTCGACCAGGACCATCCGTCGAGGATGCAGGCCACGACCGACATCAGCTGGATCCCCGCACTCGACGTGCGCATCCACCTCGGCATCGACGGCATCTCCCTCCCCCTCGTGGTCCTGACCGCGCTGCTGACCTTCCTCTGCGCGCTCTACTCGTACTTCAACCCGCCCGCAGGCCCGTCCCCGAAGGCCTTCGTCGCACTGATCCTCGTCCTGGAGTCCGGCACCCTCGCGAGCTTCGCCGTCCTCGACCTGCTGCTGTTCTTCCTCGCGTTCGAGACGGTGCTCATCCCGATGTACTTCCTCATCGCCCGCTGGGGCGGCGCGGGGCGGACCCGGGCCGCCTGGAAGTTCATCCTCTTCACCCTGCTCGGGTCCGTCGTCATGCTGCTCGGCCTGCTCCTGATCGGAATCAAGGCGGGCACGTTCGACATGGTGGCACTCGCCACTGACAACGGCCGATCGCTGACCACATCCGTGCAGGTCATCGCCGTTCTGGCGATCGGGATCGGGCTCGCGGTCAAGACCCCGATGTGGCCCCTGCACAGCTGGCTGCCGGACGCCCACACCGCCGCGCCGACCGTCGGCTCGGTCCTGCTCGCCGGTGTCATGCTCAAGATGGGCACATACGGGTTCGTCCGGATCCTGCTGCCGGTCGCGCCGGACGGATTCCGCACCTTCGCGCCGTACCTCGCCGCCTTCGCGGTCGTCGGGATCATCTACGGGTCCCTGGCCTGCCTGAACCTGGCCAAGCGGGGCGCGAAGGGCGACCTCAAACGGCTGATCGCCTACTCCTCCGTCGGCCACATGGGCTTCGTCCTGCTCGGCATCGCCACCATGACCCCGACCGGCGTCAACGGCGCCCTGTTCGCCAACATCGCCCACGGCCTCATCACCGGCCTGCTGTTCTTCCTGGTCGGCGGCCTGAAGGACCGCACCGGCACCACCGACCTGGACACCCTGGCCGAGGAGACCGGCGCCGCGCTGTACGGCAAGGCACCACGGCTCGGCGGACTGCTCGCGTTCGCCGCCGTCGCCTCGCTCGGCCTGCCCGGACTGGCCGGGTTCTGGGGCGAGATGCTGGCCCTCTTCGGCGCGTTCAAGCCCGCCGCCGGCCTCAGCCGCCCGGCCTTCCTGACCTTCATGGCGATCGCCGCCTTCGGCACCCTGCTGACGGCCGCCTACATGCTGGCCGTGGTCCGCCGCGTCTGTATGGGCGTCGTACCGCAGGACACGCCGGAACTCGCCGACGTCCGCACCTACGAGTTCGCGGCCTGGACCCCGCTCGTCGCCCTCACCGTCGTCGCCGGACTGTGGCCGAAGGCCCTGCTCGGTCTGACCGACCCGGCCGTGCAGCAGCTCCTCGCAGGAGGCACCCGATGAGCGCCCTGGCCCAGCCACTGGCCGCGAACCTGGTCCAGTCCGTCGACTGGCTCGCCATCGCCCCGCCCACCCTCACCGCGGTCGTCGGCCTGATCGTCCTGGTCGCCGACCTGTTCGTACCCGAGGCGAGGAAACCGCTCCTCGGCTGGGTCTCGGTCGCCGGACTCGCCGCGGCCGCCCTTCTGCTGCTCCCGCTCTTCGACCACGACCGCAGCACCTTCTGCCTGACGGGCACCACGCACGCGTGCAGCTACACGGCCGACCGGTTCACCCTGGTCGTGCAGTTCCTCGTCCTCGGCGGCGCACTGCTCACGGCCCTGCTCTCCGTCACCACCCTGAAGGACGGAAACCGCCGCTACCCCCAGGGCGAGTTCTGGTTCCTGCTGCTCTCCTCGGCCGCCGGCGCCGCCCTGCTGCCCGCCTCCCGCGACCTCGCCACCCTGATCGTCGCCCTGGAGGTCGCCTCCCTGCCCGCCTTCGCCCTCGTCGGCATCCGGCACGGCGACAAGAGGTCCTCCGAAGCGGCCCTGAAGTTCTTCCTGTCCTCGGTGACCGCGACCGCCGTCAGCCTCATGGGCGTCAGCTTCGTGTACGCCACCACCGGCAGCCTCTACCTCACCCAGGTCGCCGACCGGATCCAGCACGTCGACGGACAGCTGCACACGCTCGCCCAGACGGGTGTCGTCCTCACCCTCGTGGGTTTCGCGTTCAAGACGGCCGCCGTCCCGTTCCACTTCTGGGTACCCGACACCTACGTCGGCGCCCCGCTCCCCATCGCCGCCTACCTGTCGGTCGTCGGCAAGGCCGTCGGCTTCTCGGGCCTGATCCTCGTCACCGTCGTCGCCTTCCCGTCGTACGCCGACGTCTGGGGACCCGCGCTCGCCGCCCTGGCCGCCCTCACCATGACCGTCGGCAACGTGGCGGCCCTGCGCCAGCAGGCCACGCGCGCGTACAGCGCGGTACGACTGCTCGCCTGGTCGTCGGTGGGCCAGGCCGGCTACCTGCTGGTGCCGATCGCCGCCGCCGGATACACCGAGGACGCCCAGAAGGCCGTCGGCTCCACCGTCGCCTACGCCCTCATGTACGCGGCCGTGAACCTCGGGGCCTTCGCGGTGGCCGCCGCCGTCGCCCGCACCGCGCGGCTCAACCGGATCTCCGACTACCGCGGCCTGTACGCCAGGAACCCGCTCACCGCGCTGCTCCTCACGTTCTTCCTGCTGTGCCTCGCCGGACTCCCGCCCGGCATCATCGGCCTGTTCGCGAAGGTCACCGTCTTCTCGGCGGCCGTCGACGCCGGCCTCGGCTGGCTCGCCGTCGTCATGGCCGTCAACGTCGTGATCGCCCTCTACTACTACCTCCAGTGGACGGCCCTGCTGTTCCGCACCCCCGAGGGCGAGCCCGCCAGGCACCGGCTCCCGGCCCCCCTCACGGCCGCGCTCGCCCTCACCGGCACCCTCGGCGTCGTCCTCTCCGGGGCACCGCAGCTGGTGCTCCGCTTCGCCGCCACCGGCCTGTTCTGACGTCCTGCACGCGCGCGTGGCGGACACCCTGCACGCGCCCGTGCGAACCGTCACGCGCGCCCGGTACGGCTCTCACCCGGACGGCTCCCCCGGCGCACAGCGGACACAAGGGAACTAGTGGCCGTCGCCTGGCGTTGACCAGTGCGAAAGGGTCCACTGGACGTGACACCACGACACCGGTGGCATCGCAGATCGGAAGGCAGCACCGCAGGCAAAGGGTTCCCCTGCCGCACGACTTGGAGGGCGTACCGTGCACCGCCGGCACAACGGGCTCAGGACCGCAGTTCTCCTCGGGGGACTGTCGGCACTCATCATCGTCATCGGCAGCTTCTTCGGCCGAACGGGTCTGATCGTCGCGGTCCTCGTCGCCCTCGGGACGAACGCGTACGCGTACTGGAACAGCGACAAACTGGCGCTACGCGCGATGCGCGCGCGCCCGGTGAGCGAATTCGAGGCCCCGGCCCTGTACCGGATGGTCCGCGATCTCTCCACCCAGGCCCGCCAGCCCATGCCCCGCCTGTACATCTCCCCGACAGAGGCCCCGAACGCCTTCGCCACGGGCCGCAATCCGCGCAACGCCGCCGTGTGCTGCACGGAGGGCATCCTGCGCATCCTGGACGAGCGGGAACTGCGCGGTGTCATCGGCCACGAACTCAGCCACGTCTACAACCGCGACATCCTCATCTCGTCGGTCGCCGGCGCCCTCGCCTCGGTGATCATGTTCCTGGTCAACTTCGCGTGGCTGATCCCGGTCGGCCGTTCGGACGACGACGACGGCCCCGGCTTCCTCGGCCTGCTGCTGATCATGATCCTGGGCCCGCTCGCCGCCAGCCTCATCCAGCTCGCCATCAGCCGCTCCCGGGAGTACGAGGCGGACGCCTCCGGCGCCCAGCTCACCGGCGACCCGCTCGCCCTCGCCAGCGCCCTGCGCAAGCTGGACGCCGGCACCAAGCAGCTCCCGCTGCCCCCCGAGCCCCGGATCGAGACCGCGAGCCACATGATGATCGCGAACCCCTTCCGTCCGGGCCAGGGACTGTCCAAGATGTTCTCGACGCACCCGCCCATGGCGGAACGGATCGCCCGGCTAGAGAAGATGGCAGGTCGCCCGCAGTGAAGACCATCCTGAACATCATTTGGCTCGTCCTGAGCGGCTTCTGGCTGTTCCTCGGCTACCTGCTCGCGGGCGTGATCCTCTGCATCACGATCATCGGCATCCCGTTCGGGATCGTCCCTCAGGGTGCAGCATCGCGCTCGGGTCGACTCGCCCTTCGATGATCATCGGCGGCAGGAGCTGAAGTTCGGGAAGAGGGACCTGTTCCACGTCCGACAGTGCGGCGTTCACGCGGGTCCACGTGTCGTCTGATGCCCAGGCATTGAAGTGCTTCGAAGCCTGGATAGTGGCGCCAGTGTCCTTGACTACCTCAGGCCACGATTTGCCAGTACGCGCCTTGTAGAAGATGGCGTCCAAGGACTGGCGGACGGTGCCCCTGCGTCCCTTGGGTAGCAGGGGAGCGACCCTGGCCCATTCTTCGTCAGAGAGGCCGGCGGCCGGGATGCCGAGACCATTGGCGGCGTACCAGGCCCGCACTGTGCAGGGGACACCACCACGCCGATCGTCCGGGACGGGCCCGGTGATCGTGACCCTTAGCTCCAGCATGGACAGGATGGCGGCTTGCTGCTCTGGGGCCATGTCCGGAAACGTCTTCTTCGCCATGGCAGCCAGGGCGATCAGATCACGTGCACGCTGATCCGATTCCTCCATCTCCGCCAGCCATTCGGCCGCCTCGTCGCGCAGATTCTGAAGCTGCTGGAGTTCTTCATTCAGCACGGCCGAGGCCGCCTCAATGGCGTCTGCTGATTTGCTTTGTTTGGCGGTGGCTACGATGACAGCGGCAATCGACGCGTTCATGCCCTCGATCTGTCGGTCAAGGTCGGCGATCCGGTCGACCAGAGCGGCGGTGTCCCCTTCCGCCATCCCGATCCACTCGGCAGCCAGCGCCTGAAGTCTCTCGCTGTCGCTCGCGATTTCAGTGACGCGGGTCCAGACGTGTGCCTCAAGAGCGTCAGCGTCGATGCGAGAGCAGCCGCATGACTTCTGGCTGAGATCCTTGGACGCGTTTCCAGTGCACCGGTAGAACCGGGCGCACTCACGTTCCGACGCGTAGCTCATCCCTGAGTATGTCCTCTGGCAGAGGCTCACAACCCGGCCACTCAGCGGATAGAAGGAACGCTGCCCGCTGCTGTGCTTTGCGGTCTCAGCAACCTTGCGCCGTAGCTCAGCGCTCTGTTCTTCGGTCAGGATCCGAGGAAGCTCGATCCTGATCGAGTCGCCCCAGAGGGGGGTGCCGTCCTCGTCGGTCTTGGCATGCTTCCCGCGAAAGACGAGCACGGCATCGAGCACCGGCGTCGACATCACCCGATCACGGAGGTTGTCACGCGTCCAGGACTTGCCCGAACGGGCTTTGATGCCTTCCGAGTTCAGACGGATCGTTGCCTTACGGAGGTTGAGGCCCTCGCCAACGACCAGGTCGTACACGTGCCTGATGACCTTCGCCTCATCCTCGTCGACCACAAGGTATGAGCCAGGAGTTCCTTTGTTGGCGATTCGGTAGCCGTAGGGAGGGCGCCCACCGATGTGCGCAGCCGGCGTGAGTTCTGCCTTTTCCTGCAACCCGCCCTGGGTGCGGTCTCGGATCGTCTCCCACTCGGTCTCTGCGTAGTCGGCATCGCGGCGCATCTTCTTGCGCCCTTCGGCCGTCGTGTTGTCGTAGTCGTCGGCCACGACGGCGACGTAAACGCCGATGTCTTCGAGGGCCCATACCCAGCGCCAGAAGGCGCGGCCCTTACGACCGATCACACGGCCGTCCGGTACCACCACGATGTCGAAGGGGCGCGGAGTCTCCTGAGCTTCATCCATGAGGCGCTTGAGGTCACCTCGGTCCGCAGCTTCCAGGGACCCGGAGACTCCCTCGTCCTTGTAGGTCCCGACATGCGCCCACTGCTTGAGCGCGATGTGCCTTGTTGTCTTACGGCTTTGCCTGGCTACGCCGTAGCCCTTCTTCTGTTCCTCGGTCGAGACGCGGAGGTAGTCGACGGCACGCAGCGTGCGTGTGCCGGCCACCCGAGCAGCGGTCTCGATGGGTGAGCGCAGGGCTGTGCTTTTATTGGACACGTCGACTCCCAATCAGTCGGCCAGCCCCGGGGCGGTGCCAGCCGCTGCCGGGGCGTCTGTCTCTAACTCCAGTTTACTGTCACATACTGACGTCTCATCAGGTCTTTGATTACTTCGTAGACGCCGGGTTCGGGGTCCGAAGAGGATCCGCAGCAGTAGAGCCCGCTCAGCCGCAGAAAGTGCCTTGTCGGGCGTCCAGATCACCGTTGTCTGGGGCATCAAGTCCACCCCCGATCAGACGCGGCCTCCCGGCTCCATTCGCGGTTGTTGGCGAGATCCTCGGCAACTCCGGTCGCGATAAGGGCAGCGCCGGGGGAGTGGCCCGAGCCCACGTAGCGCCATTGGCGGTCGGTTATCGCAGTTGGCATGACGGCGTGCCCCATGTGGTGGGCGCGTTCGGCGCGAAGTGCCGCGTAGGTGGTCGAGTAGGCGCGGGATTTGGTGAGGATGTGGCCCCGGTAGCCGAGGGTGTGTGTCCAGTCCCGGAGGCGGAGTGGCGCGTACTCGGGGAGGCTGCCGAGGCGCCAGCAGGTGCGCATGAGGGTGCGGACGTGTTCGCTCACGGGTGCCGACTCGATGTCCACCTGATCGGTGACGGGGTGGTCGGTGCCGGCGCCTGTTTCGCTGGCTCCCTTGGTGACGTATTTGGCGACGTACGCGGCCACCGCGTCATCGTCGGTGCCGTCGCCGTTCATGCGGAGGGGCCGGGCGTCGACCTGGGCACCCCAGCGCAGCGCCAGTTCACCCACAGCGAGGCTGTAGGGGGTGCGGACCAGGACCCGCCGGGCGGAGGCGCGTACCGCCTTGATGAGCAGTTCCGTCGTGCCCCAGGCCGGGGGTTCATCATCAGGTCCGGCCGGGCCGTCGAGGCGCACGACGGCATGGACGTGGACGGCAGCGCGTTTCTGGTACTCGGCGACGCGTGGAAAGGAGAGCCGCGCGTGCTCGGCGAGGTGGGCCTGTACGAGTCCGGCGGAGGTGGCGAGGCGTCGTCGGACGTCGATGGCGAACCGGTCCCACAGCTTGGAGGCGTGCGCGTGCCAGAGAACGTGGGCGGTGTAGTCGTAGCAGTCGGGGCAAAGAGGTTGGCCGATGACCGGGGCGTCCGAGGCGTGGACGGCGCCGCAGCGGAGGGGGCGCCCGTGCTTGCAGGTTCCGCCGTCGCGTCGAGGACGGCACACATCCCCGGCGCGGTGGACGGGGCCGAAGGACGGGGCCGTCAGGGTGACGAAGAGCCGGGGCCGATGGCGGACTGTCTCGGGGACGTTCTTGCCGCCGAGGAGGCCGGCGCGGACGAGGTGGAAGGTGTCTCCGGCGTGGAGGCGGGAGCAGGCGGGGCAGATGGTCGCCCGGCGGTTGCGGCAACGGACGAGAAGTCGTTCACCCGGTTCGGTGCGGGTGTCGTAGTGGTGGAGGATCTCGCCGGTCGTGCCGTCCAGGGTGGTGGTGGAGCCGGAGAGGTGGACGGGGTGGGAGCATCCGCCGGTTGCGGTGATCTGCTCCAGCCAGCGGGGGAAGTTCGGATCTTGGGCGAGGCGGATGGCGTCGCGGTCGGTTTCGGGGAGCTGACGCAGGCGCGCCGCGCGGTCGAGGGCGGCGCGCCTGTCAGCCGGGGTGAACTCCGGGGTGATGGTGGTGACCTTCCGAGGTGAGCCGCCGAGGCGACACGGTGGGTGGGTGGTGGTGCGCCGTGGGTCATGGGGTTGTCCCTTTGGTGGTCCGGTGGGTGGGGTTGTGGGTCAGCGGATGGTGCCGGTGCCCCGGCAGATGCGGCAGCGCCGCAGTCGTCCGGTCCAGGTCTTCCGTGCTCCGTCGCCCTTGCAGTACGGGCACCTCACGCGAGGCATGGGCATGCTGGTGGTCCCTTCTCTGCTCAGTTGTGGGAGAAGCCGCTGATGAACCAGGTGACGAGTTCGTGCACGGTCAGGCCTACGGGGGTCTGGCCGAGGTAGAGGCCGACGCAGACGGCTTCCCAGGGGCGGACGTCGCGGGAGCGGACGAGGAGGACGGTGATGATCCCGAAGATCACCGCGAACCCATAGGCCGTGCCTTCGCTGATCACTTGGCGTCTCCTTCCGGCACCGCGAGGACACGGTGGAGGGTGGGCAGTTCGGGGGTGAGAGCGGCGTACTTGCGGGTTGTGGCTATGGCTTCTTCGGTGGGGGTGAGGTGGGAGCGGGCGCGGCTCCAGCCGCCGTCCGGGCCGGTGCACACGGCCACCCCGCGCTCGTGGGCGGTGATGGACTGGGCGACGGCCACGGCGTCCTTGTTGAGGTCGCCGAGGGTCATTTCTGCGGTGCCGGGGTCGTTGACGCGGTGGCAGATGCGGCCGCCGAGCTGGGCGCGCAGGGCGGTGACGCCGGGGCCGAGGTCGGAGCCGACGCGTTGGCCGGCGACGACGAGGTGCAGGCCGAGGGCAGCCCCGAGCTGGGCCAGCCGCAGCAGGAGCGTGGAGCACTGCTCCGCCTCTGCCTTGCTCTCGCGGGTGCCGTCGGACAGGTACAGTTCCGCGATCTCGTCGACGATCACGACGACGGGCACCGGGCGGAGCTTGTCGGGGAGCTCCCAGATCGAGCGGACGCCGGCCGACCGGCAGGCGCTCATGCGCTCCCGCATGTCGGCCGCCAGCGCGAAGAGCACGGTGACCGCTTCACTGCGGCAGGTGGCGAGTGCGCTGAGCCGTTCGGCGAACAGGCCGAGTTCCATGCCGCCCTTGCAGTCGATCCCGACCAGGGCGACCCGCTGCGGGGCCAGCTGTGTGATCAGCCGGGCCAGGAGGGTGGATTTGCCGGATCGGGTGGCCCCGGCGATCAGCCAGTGCGGCACCAACCTGAGGTTCATCACCCAGGCGCCGCCGGACTCCATCACACCGATGAGCGCGGAGAGGAGTTCGGCTGGCGCGGTGGCTAAGCCGGGCCTCTGGAGCGGATCGGTGGCGGTCGCCGTCAGCAGCACGAGTCCGCGTTCGGGCGAGGTGACCCGGACCGCGTGGACCTTCCAGGCGTGCACCAGGGCGTCCGCCGCCTTCATGTAGGTCGCCGGGGTCTGTCCGGCGTGCAGGCGTACGGTCACGGTCAGGCCCAGGCGGGTGGCGCGGGGGAACGAGGCGCGCGGGATGAGCGGCCGCAGCGGATCGCCCTTGACGACCAGGTCGCCGAGGAGCCCGCGGGGCGGGCGCCGGGACACGGACAGGTCGTTAAGCATCGCGACCTTGCGCCAGGTCGCCACCACCCGGAAGGCCGTGACGGGGTAGCCGGCGAGGTACCAGTGCCAGACCGGCCGGTGCCGGCGCACCAGGTCACCGACCACGAGCATCCAGGCCAGTACGGCGAGAGCGAACGCGAGCAGGATCGGCCCCATCACGCCTCACCGCCCTTGCTCTGCGCGGGAGTTCCGTGCGCGGGGGTGATGGTGTCGGCGCGGAAGCTGACGCCGTGGCGGTCGCCCATCGACCACATGAACGCGGTCAGTCCGGTGACCTTGAGGATCTGGCCTTCCTCGATGCCCCGAGGTTGGCCGCTGACGGCGATCTCGATGACGGAGATCCGCCGCCCGTCCTGCCGCACGGTGACGGCGACGGTCCAGACCGGGTTGCCGTCCCGGTCGCGTTTCACCTCCTGTGTCTCGGTGTTGGTGATCTTCGCTTCGGGCGCGATGGCGCACCGCAGTACGCCCAGCCGCGCCGTGTCCACGGGAATGGACTGCATTACTTCGGCCTCCCTGGCCAATCGAGACACTAGACTCACTCTGACGTCACTTGTCCTTACGAGTGACGACTATGAAGTCCTGTACGGCGAGTGCGCAAGTACTTATGCTGACGAGTGATGTCGCGCGTGCGACGTGCCTACGACGACACCCCGGAGAGCAGATGTCGGAGATCCAACGCCCCGGAGCCCTCTACCAGCAGGTGGCCGCCGCGATCCGCGAAGCGATCCTGTCGGGCGAGTTCGCCCCCGACTCCCTGCTGCCGTCCGAAGCCCAGCTCATGACCCGCTACGGCGTCTCCCGGCCCACCGTCCGCAACGCCATCGCAGCCCTGCGGGCGGAAGGACTGATCGACGTCCGGCACGGCAAGGGCAGCTTCGTCCGCTCCTCGGGGCAGCCCACTCTCACCCTGGAACGGCGTATCACCCGCACCGCGGAGGGCAAGTTCGTGATGCCCACTGGCGACATCTGGCAGGAAGCCGAGGAACCGAACACCTACCGCACCCGCACCACGAAGACCACCGGCCGCTTGCTCCAACTCGGCGAGGAAGAGGCCCTGTTCGGGTGCGATCGGCTGCTCATCGATCCCAGCACCGGTACGCGTGCGATGCACCGGACGCTGATCCCGTTCGAGGTCGCCGAAGCCGTCCCCCTGCTCGGTGAGGAGCCGTGCAAGCCTGCGGCAGCGGTCTACTGGGTGCTCACCCAGGCCGGGCACGCCTTGTCGTGGACCGAGACGGTACGCGCGCACATGCCGCTGCCCGACGAGCGCACCGCACTCCAGCTCCCGGACGCGACCCCGGTCTTGCACGTCGCCCGCGTCGCGCACGATGCCGACGACCGCCCCCTGATCCTCGAAGAGCTGCGCTTCGGGGCGGACCGTGCCGAACTCGCCTATCGGATCACCGCCGACAAGCAGCCCGCGCGACGCACCCGCCCATGACCGCGGGCGAGGATCGGTCGAAACAGCCTTCACTTCCTCAAGGGCGCGCCTTCGGCGCGCCGGGGCGCCCGGCCGCCCCGGCCGGGCGTGCGGCGTGACCGCCGATCCCGTCCGGTCGCCCGACGCCCCCGCCCACAGCACGCCCAAGGAGTCGAGGCGACGACCGGCCGACGTAGGCCGGGGCCCATGGGGCTGGGGGTCGCCGGCTGCCGAGACTTTAGGCAGCTCCCATGGGGCGAGCCTCGAAGAACAGGGGGCCGATCGGGCTCTTGCGGGCAGGTCCAAGGACTGCCCGATCCGCTGGCGAGCGTAAGGCCCCCTGTTCACTCGCCCCATGGCAGCTACCGCCCAAAGTCTCGACGGCCGGCGACGTGCCCACGCGCACCGCTCACCAGCGAGAAGGCGCCTCACGCCGCATCACCATCGCCGCGAGCGCTCTCCAGGAGCTGAGCGAGCCGCTCCACCGCACCAGGCCAGCCCGCAAGCCGCACAACCCCGTGGCCGTCTTCATCCGTCGAGGCCACGGCTCGCACGGCAGACAGCTCGAAGCCCACGGCTAGGAGCGCCCGGTTCAGTCGATCGGCAGCCTCCTGCGCCTCACGCCACCCCGCGATGTAGTCGACGCCGGACACCCAAAGCTCGGAGCCCGATCCCGTCGAGTCGAGACCGTCGTTCAGCCAGTCCTCATCGGAGCCAGTCACGTTGTCCACCTCTGCCCTGATCCATGTAACGGGTCATCAACTTCGTTGGACCAAGGCCGACATGCAGCACAACGGCCCCGGTACCATCAGGCACCGGGAACCGCCGTGTTCCCAGCCGGGCCACCCTTCGCTTTTCCAGGGCTGATGGGGTGGCCCGGTCTCGGTATGAGGTTGTGAAGCGCGGCCCCTCCCGCAGGGAGGGAAAGGAATGGGCCCGCAGGAGGGGCCACGCCTGTGGCCGGAGGGGTCGGGCTCCGGCCGGTTACCGGGTTGCCGTCGCTCCCGATCGCGTGGGAGCAAGGCGGACGGCGCCCCGGGGCCCGTCAGGCCGAGTTCTCGGCCCAGAGTCGATCGAGATCCAGGCGGGCCCACACGGTCTTGCCACTGCCCTTGAGCCCCGGCGACCACCAGACGGCATCCGCCAGCCGCTGAACGATCAGCAGCCCGCGCCCCCTGTCTGGCAGCAGCACCTCACGGAAGTCATCGGCCAGTTCGGGCGAGATGAACTCGCCGGCTGGAAGGTCGGGCGGGTTCGAGTCCTCGTCGGAGACGCCGATCCCGAGCAGTCCGGGCCAGTTGATCAGCCACACGCCGATCCGGCGTCTGGCATCGGGCTTCGACAAGCGGTCATCCGGCACCGAGTGGTGGACGACGTTCCCGACCAGCTCCGACACAACAAGCCGTGCGTCGTCGACCGCGTACGCCAACCCCCAGGCCTGGAGGTAGGAGCCGGTCATGTCCCGCGCGGCTTTCACGCAGTCCGGGTCCTCCGCATAGACCTTCAACATCCGAGAGTGGCCGTTGCCCGGGTCGTACATGGAGAGGCGCTGAGCGCCCGTCGCCGAGACGTTCGCTGTGTGTTTGCTCTGCTGCGCTTCCACGGCGTTCCCTCCCGAGCGCGGGCGAGCTTCGTAGCCCGCCGATCTGTCACGACCAGTGAACGGCGCAAGGGGCTCAGTCGGGAGCGTTCACCAGGGGGTTCACGTGAACACCGGCAAAGGCAAAGGGGGTTCACCAATGAACCCCCTCGGATGAGTTCGCTGTGACACGATGAACACTCGCCGTCATTCTCGGGTTGGCAGGGAAGCATGAGCCGGGAGCCAAACGCGCAGTTGATCTCCCTCATGGATGAGGCCGGGTTCTCGAACAAGGGTCTCGCCAAGCGCATGCGAGATCTTGCGCAGCAGCGCGGCAGCGCACTCGGAACGACCCACGTCGCCGTACAGCGCTGGCGGGATGGAGCGGGCATCCGGGCGGAGGCAGCCGCAATCATGGCGGACGTGTTCGGCTCCAAGCTGGGACGCCGAATCACTCCGGGAGATCTAGGCCTGTTCGGAGCCCCGGAGCCGGCCGCGCCCCAGCCAGTTGCCTACCTCGCCGTCCTACCTGACGCCCTGACAGCGCTGGAGAATCTCGCTGAGGAGCGCACCGAGCCGGAATCGGGCAGCCTTCTGATCGTCCCGGACGGAGAGATAAACGCCGCAGTTCTTTCATGGATCGTGGCCCGTCCCGATGGAGTGGACGCCGACAGGCACGCTTCACAGCGTGTCGGCATGCGCGACGTGCGCGCGATCCGCACCGCTACCGAAATGTTCATGCGTCTGGACTTCCTGTACGGCGGAGGTCACGGCCACAAGGCGTTAAGACACTACTTTCGGCACGAAGTATTACCCCTGCTGAATGCCAGCTACTCGGAAAAAGTCGGCCATGCCCTCTTCACAGTGACTGCGGAGACTGCCGAAGTACTGGGGTGGATGGCATACGACATCGGGAATCACGGACTGGCGAACCGCTATCTCCTCCATGCCCTACGACTCACCCAGGTTACCGGCGACCGGATGTTCGGCGCATCCGTCCTGGCCAACCTCAGCCACCAGGCGAACTACCTGGGACACACGTCACGCGCCTTGCAACTGGCGCGATCCGCAGTCGAAGGCGCCAAAGGCAGCGCAATACCACGCGCCAGGGCCATGTATGCGGTCCACGAGGCCCGCGCCCTATCCAGCGCCGGAGACCTCACCGGAGCGTCACGCGCGATGAACGAGGCAGAACGCCATTTCGAGGGAGCCACAGCCGACGACCCCGAATGGCTCGCCTACTTCGACGAAGCAGAACTAATCGGCGAGTTCTCCCACTGCTTCCGCGACCTCAAGCGGCCGGCCGAGGCACTCCGATTCGCCGAAAAAGCCGTCGCCAAAACAGATCCGCAATACGCGCGCACACTGGGATTTTGTCGCATGGTACTGGCGGAGAGCCACATCCTGAACGGCGACCTGGACAGCGCAATCGTTGCAGCCACTCAGGCAGTCGAAGAAGGCGAATCACTGCAATCGGCCCGATTCCTTCGCTACGTCACAGACTTTCAGCAAGGAATCAGTACCCATACAGGGACGTCGATCGTGAAACAATTCAACAACCGAGTCTCCGAAGCACTGGCCAGCTTGGACGAGTAGGCACTACGTCCTCAATAAGGGAGCCACCGGCGCGGTGCACTCTCGTCTCGCAACGACGCCATCCGTCGAGCGAACTCCGCAGCCAACTTCTCTCCCTCAGCCACGTTCTGCATGAGCCAGGTAGTCATCTTGAACTCCTGAACGGCACACAGCGTCTCGAACCCCGGCCACTCCCTCAGGTCACGTCCGTAGGCGCCTACGAAGGCGTCATATTGCTCATCAGTCACCCAGTCCAACCGGTCGTACTCGTGTGCCGCCACCTCAAGATCCCATTCCGGGTGGTCAATGCAGAAGTTCTCGAAGTCGATCAGATACACGACGCCAGTCCGACTCACCATCAGGTTGTCCGTGTGAGCGTCCCCGTGCACCGGCCCCAACGACGACTCGAACCGCAACCCCGCCAACTGCTCCTTCAGTTCCTGCCCCCGCTTGCGCAGGAAGTCGAGATCGTCATCCGCTACCCCGACACTCCGCTCAAGCCGCAAGTCCGAACGCCCGAAAGCGTCGTACCGAGGTAGCTCCAAGCCGTCAGGCAGCGTCAGCGAGTGGAGATCCCGCAGGACGGCACCCAACTCTCCATAGGTAGCCCCACGGCCGCCTTCAACGATCAGATGCCAGAAGGTCACCGGGTGCCCATCGACCACGACCACCTGCTCAAGGTCATCGACCACACGAGCCGCCGGAAACCCCTCACTTGCCAGCCAGCGCGACACGGCAACCTCTCGACGCACCGACGGCAGATACTCGACCGAGCGGGCGATACGCACGATCATCGGAGCCGAGGCCAGCCTGAAGAGAGCGTTCTCCCCTAACCTGATCAGCTCCGCGCCGGCGGCATCGAGCCCAGCCATCCGGCAAGCGCCGACCATCACACGTGTCGCCCCTGCCGACGTGAACGCATCTTCCGACTCCCGAGCAGCGTCAACCGCCATGCCCGTACCAGCTCCCCTAGTCGCGCGCGATCAACCAGCGCACGCCCACGGGTGACCAACCCGACGCGCACCGGACACACGTCGAGGACAGTACCCACAGCAGGCCATCTCAGCGAGGACAGGAGCCCTCGGCTTGGGAAGCGGCGATCATTTGGGGCTGTTTCCGCCACTGCCCTGGGCGAACGACCGCCAAGCGGCCTCGCCGAGCCCGACTGCTTTCACATGCGACGTTGTGCAGTTCGCTGTGTCCGGCCCCCCTCCAAACTCACCAACACGCTTTCCAACTGTGGTGGTGGGTGCAGGGGTGTTCACATGGGTTCATGAGCAACCCGCAGCCCGCGAAGGGACGACTACACGTCTCGCCTGAACCACTGTGAACAGGAGTTAATGAGACGGAAATTGAGGCGGGCGGCGGTGTTCCCGGCCTCCCGGGGATGCTTGCCATCGCTCGGTGGTATCAGTCACGAGCAGAGCTTGTTCTCCAACGCCGATCAATGGGGGCTCAGATGGCGACGCAACCGAGTCCGGACGAGCGCCTCGTCATGTATCAAGTTGTTGCAGCACGGCATGTGGGTCTCGATCAGATGGTCTGGCAGGTACCCGGCATCGCCCTCACTGCGCAGGCGTTCCTGATGACGATTGGCCTCGGGCCCGGATCCGGTCAACTCGCGCGGCTCGGGTCTGGACTTCTCTCGGCAGTGGTCGCGTTCATGTCCGTTGAGTTGCTGATGAGGCACCGACTCAGTGCAATCGCGGATGCAGTTTGGCTGGAGAGGTTCGAGCGAGACCAGGGGTGGGAGGTGCTCCACAGGCCGTTGAACGACCGGTGCACTCAGCTCGGCGTACCCATGCCGCGCGTGGCCCGTCCTCGCGCCTACTCCGTGTGGATCGCGGGGCTCTCGACCTTCGGCCTCGTTGGCGCCGCCATCGCGGTCAACGCGCTCGTTGGGTAGAAGGGTGGTCGGAGTCATTCATCAGCTAAGCGTCATTACAGAAGGAGTCAAAAATGGATGAACCGCTCGTTCTGGCCACATGGGGGCTGGTAGTTGCCACTCTGCTACTTTTTGGCGCAGGTCTCGTACCAGCCGTTGGGCAGTTTCGCGAGTGGCGACAGCGAAAGAATGCTCTTGCGTCCGCCCTCTTGCCCGAGCTCCATGGAACTCGCACGCAGGCTATCGAAATCCGCGACACCCTGATAGGCATGAAGGCGAACGCGCAGTTGTCAGATGTTGCGCACGTCTATTATGACGTGGAGCGGCTCTGTGAACGGATTGAGGGAATTCAGGGCCACGCAGGACTCTCGATCGATCAGCGACTTGAACTGTACGTCCTGAACTCCCATCTCAACCTTCTTGGCTTGCAGCTGTCTTTGATCGCAAGTGAGGATTCGGAAATTCGGCAGATGGCTCTGGAGACTGCAAGTGTCGAAGAACGGTTGCGGAAGTCATTGATTGCGGCCCAAGCTTCCCTTTTGTGTCTGGATAGAGTAGACCACCTTTTTGTCGAGGTGAAGAAGAAGTATGGAGGGCGGACATTCACTGAAGAGATGATGGCGCGTGTGGAGTCGGACTCTGATAGCGCAGAAAAGAAATTGGTTGACGTGCGCCGCGTGATGCGCACAGATGACCAGCTCATGTGACCCGCGGCCACCGCATAGTCTTCAGAGTGCTCCAGTTGGCCACTGAGCGCGATAGTTGGCTGTGGCCGCGCTTCCGTGATGCCTCGCCTCGGGTGCGTATCCGATTGGCCTGCAGCCGACGTACGGTTCACTGGGACTCAGCGTCCCAGTTGCCACTCCGGCCATCAGCGTCGTTCTGTGCGTGACGAGTCGGCACCGTCCTAGCGCCTACCTGACTACAGCTTCAGTCTCGCGGGTGGGCTGCTCTTCTCTTCACGCACGCTCACGCTGTGGTCGGGGCGACCGCAAAGACGGATCCCGTGCTGGCTCCCGCGTACACCACGCCGTTCAGCACCACGGGTTCAGGGCGCTCGTCGACGGGACTCTCGATGCTCAAGTTCGGGTCGCGTCGTGCCGCACTGCGCCACAGGGTCTTTCCTGTCGCAGCATCGACACAGGTAATCCGCCCGTCAATGGCCGCGCTGTACAGCCGGCCGCCGGCAAGCACCGGGCGAACGGGAGATTCGCCTCCCGTCTCCACGGTCCAGTTTCGCCGGCCTGTCCGGAGGTCGTACGAGGCCAGCATGCCGTCCGCCCGGCTGATGTAGAGCGTGTCCCCCTGCGTGCGTGCAGTGCCCTTCGGGGCATCCCGGAGGGGAAGGCGTTCGATGCTTCCGTCCGCCCTGGTGACGCGGGTGACGCTCTGGCCGTCGAGCAGGAAGGACACCGTGTCGCCGTCGGCCGCCACCGGCGTACCGGGGTCCTTGTCGAAAGTGGCGAGAACCTTGGTCGTGCGCAGCGTGGCGTCATCAAGGACGGCGACGGATGTGATGAAGCCTTCATCTGCCCCGGCCTTGAGCAGATACAGCGCACCGTCTTCACCGCAGAAGACGGTGTAGTACTCGCCGGCGGGAAAGGTTCTGGACCCGACCAGCTTTCCCGTGCGCGCATCCCTGCGGTCGATCCGGACTCGGTCCGCCTCCGGGTGGTCAACCGTCGTGACCGTGGCCTTCTGCACGCTGAAGCTCGGCGATGTCATCCAGGCGGACCACAGCAGGTCACCGGTCTTCACGTCGAAGCCTTTGAGCTGTTCCCTGCCTTTTGCATCGATCCGAGCGTCGTCGACCAGGACCGTGTCTCCGGCGAACCCCACGACCGAGCCTGTATCCGTGGACGGGCCTGTGTACGGCTTGCTCCACACGGTCCGTCCGGAGGCGACGTCGATCCGTTCAGCCACCACACCGACCTCCGTGCACACAAGTACATCCCCGGTACCGGCACAGGAGGGGAGGCTGTCATAGTCGTGGTGCCCTGTGGTGATGGTCGGCTTTTTCTCCCACAAACCCCACCCTTTCGGCCGCAGAGCCGCAACTGGTTCGATGGCGGGGGCAGTTCGTGTCGATGAGGCGTGGACCGAGGGCGATGCCGAGTCCTTGGCGTCACCCTGAGCTCCTCCCGCATCGCCCCCCAGAAACTCTGGGACCGCCGCTGTCACCGCAATAGCGGTGACAGCGGCAAGCAGGTAGGTGCGCGTCCGGGGCCGTCGCCGGGGACCATGTGCGGAGCCTTCCGGTTCCGTCGTCTTCTCAGGTTCCTCTGACCCTGCTGTCTCTATCCCCTGTTCCTGAAGCAAAGCGAGCAGATCGGCGGGGGAGGGTCGGCCGGTGGAGTCCTTGCTTAAGCACTTCGCGATGACGGGACGCAGAGCCGACGGGACTCCCGCGAGGTCCGGAGCGTCATGCGCAATCTTCATGGCGACCGCGATGGGTGGGGCGCCCGTGTCGCCGTCGAACGGTCCCCGGCCCGTCGCCGCATACGTCAGGACCCCGCCCAGTGCGAACACGTCGGCCGCCGCCCCTACCTCGCGCGGCGTGCTCAGCTGCTCCGGTGCCATGAAGGACACCGTGCCCAGGATCTTGCCGCTCCGTGTCAGCGGTTCCGCGCTCAGTACCCGGGCGACGCCGAAGTCGATGACACGGGGGCCGTCCTCGGGCAGCAGCACATTGCCCGGCTTGAGGTCGCGGTGCACCAAGCCGGCCCGGTGGATGTCACGCAGGGCCTCGGCGAGTCCCCGGCCCAGCCGTCGTACAGCGTCCTCGCCGAACGCGCCGTTCTCGCGCACGTGTTCCGAGAGCGTCGGGGCGTCAAAATACTGCGTCGCCATCCAGGGAGGATCGGCATCTGCATCGGCGCCCACCACCGAGGCCGTAAACGCCCCGCTGACCTGCCGAGCGGCCTCGATCTCGTGCCGGAACCGGGCACGGTAATCGGCGTCGTACGCAAACTCCCCTCGGATGATCTTCAGGGCGACACGTCGGCCCGACGGCGACACAGCCAGATAGACGACCCCCATGCCACCCGCGCCGATGCGGCGCTCAACACGGTACTCCCCGACCACCGGCGGCGTATTCTCGTCCTGCCAGCTCAAGGCCCCTCCTGCGACTCCGCGGTAATCGAGCCCTCCCCACACCTCAAGGTGGGTTAGAGGCTTGCAGTCCCGGCTGCTGCGGGCAGCACGGACGCTAGCGCATTTCGTGGTGTCGCTTGACGGAGTGCGATCACAAGGCAGGGCACGGTGGCGCATCGCCGAGGAGCTAACCGTGGCCCGACCCAACACGGCACCGCGTCACCATCGGGCAAAGCTTCCGGCGCGACTCTGACCGCGTTCCTGTGGTGTGACAGCCGGATGTAGCAGTGGGCGATAGATCTGGCGTAGCCATCACGTAACCACGGTCAGAACCAACTAAAGCGATCAGTCACACATGTGCGTGTTCAGCGCGCCCCATCTTGTGCTACATCCGGCGATGCGTTGACTCCAGCGGTTCAACTCTCCTCTGCCAGGAAGATCAGGCGGTCCGCGCTTCCGTTTGGCCTCGGGTCACTCGGACCGCGGACTGCCCGCAGGTTGTGGTCAGACCGCGATCGGCAGGCGCACTCGGTTCCCGGCCGCTGTGAACCCAGAGTGGTCAGCGCCCGCCGAACCCTTCGTCCGTGGCTACTACCTCGCGACCCAAAGGCATGAGCGAGATAGGGATGAGCTTCAGGTTCGCCCATCCAAAGGGGATCCCGATGATCGACAGGAACAGCGGGATGCTCGTGATCAGATGGGCCAGAGCCAGCCACCACCCCGCGAAGATCACCCAGATCACGTTGCCGATGAAGGATCCGGCGCCGGCGTCCGGTCGTTCCACCGTGGTCCGCCCGAACGGCCACAGGACGTAGCCGGCGATGCGCAGGGACGCGATGCCAAACGGGATGGTGATGATCAAGACGAAGCAGATCAGCGCTGCGATCGCGTAGCCGATCGCCATCCAGAAGCCGCAGAAGACGAGCCACAGGATGTTGAGTAGCAGGTTGAACAGCTTCATGATCGGTACCCTCTCCAGGTCACTCCGTCGGCATGCCTGCTGCCACAAGTATCAGCCGGTCAGGCGTCCAGGCGGAAGCGCAGCGCCCTTGTAGCGTGATTGGGAACGTCCCGAGACGATCCCGTTCGGCATAGCGGCGTTCCGTATCGGCGTGTACGCCCTGTGGCCCTTCGGGTACACGACCGTGGAGCGACGCGACGCGGGTGCCCCGTCCTGCATCGGCAATGTCCTGTGGCTGGTTCTCGCGGGCTGGTGGCTGGCCCTCGCCCACATCGTCACCGGCATCGCCATGTGCCTGACGATCATCGGGATCCCGTTCGGCATCGCCAACTTCAAGCTGATCCCGGTCTCCCTGCTCCCGCTCGGACGCGAGATCGTTCCCACGGACCAGCCGTTCGCGACCCGCTGACCATTCCTCATCCCCTCGTCCGACCTCATCCGACGTCTCCGGCCCACGAGTTGTCCACAGGCCGGAGCGTCGGCGGGAGGTTGTCCACAGGCCGGCCCGGTTGTCAGTGGCGGCCTGCATCATGAAGCCATGACCGAGATCGAGCAGCTGCTGACACGGGTGACCGCGCAGGCCCGCAACTCCCGGCCGTGGGGCTGGCCTTCGCTCCCCGCGCCCGTCGACGCCGCCACGCTCGACCGCGCCGGTCAGGCCCTGGGCTTCCCTCTGCCGCCTCTCCTCGCCGCGCTCTACGAGCGGGTGGGCGACGGCGGCTTCGGCCCGTCGTACGGCCTGCTGCCTCTGCTCGACGCAGCGCCCTCGGGTGAACCGGCCGCCGTCGCCCAGTACCTCAGCAACCGTGAGTACGGCCGCAAGAATCCGGACTGGCCCTGGCCCGAGGGCATCCTGCCGATATCCCACTGGGGTTGCGGTATGTACGCGTGCGTGGACTGCAGGACCCCGCAGGCCACGGTCCTGCTCTACGAGCCGAACGCCGACGACGCCGACGGCGCCTGGTTCGTGGACGCGCCCAGCCTCACCGACTGGCTGTGCGTATGGCTGGAGGGCACGGGCTGGTACGAGGAGACCGACGAGGGCACGGACCTGGCGCCCTGGGCCGACTTCCGGATACGCACGGCTCCGGAGCAGGCCTCCTGAGACACGGGGCCTTCCGAGCACGGCTGCCATCGCCCTCCGCCGGAGGTAGCGGCAGCGGTCGCGGTCACCATGTCTACCGGGCCGCAGCCCACCGCCGTACGGCGTATGCCGCCGCACCCACCGCCAGTACGGCCGCCCCCGTGGCCACCGACGTCACCGGCAGCGCGAACGCGAGGATCACGCACCCCAGCAGTCCCACCACCGGAACCAGCCGCGCCCGCGGCGCCGGATCCAGCGTCCACGCCGAGGCGTTGGCCACCGCGTAGTACGCCAGCACACCGAAGGAGGAGAACCCGATGGCACCCCGGACGTCCGCGGTCGCCGCGACCACGGCGACCACCGCGCCGACGGCCAGCTCGGCGCGGTGCGGGACCTGGAAACGCGGGTGCACGGCGGCCAGCGCCGGAGGCAGATGACCGTCGCGGGCCATGGCCAGCGTCGTCCGCGACACGCCCAGGATCAGAGCCAGCAGCGAGCCGAGTGCGGCCACCGCGGCCCCCACCCGAACCACGGGCACCAGCCCCGGCACCCCGGCCGCCCGCACCGCTTCGGCCAGCGGCGCGGCCGCCCGCCCGAGCCCGTCCGTGCCCAGCACCGAGAGCGCGGCCACCGCCACGCACGCGTACACGACCAGCGTGATCCCCAGGGCCAGCGGGATCGCACGCGGGATGGTGTGCGCCGGGTCCCGTACCTCCTCGCCGAGGGTCGCGATCCGCGCGTACCCGGCGAACGCGAAGAACAGCAGGCCGGCCGCCTGGAGCACCCCGGCCACGCCCGACGACAGCCCGATGTTCAGCCGCCCCGCGTCCGCCGCCCCGGACGTCAGGCACACGACCACCACGGAAGCGAGGACCGCCAGCACCACGGCCACGATCACCCGCGTCAGCCAGGCCGACTTCTGGATGCCGCCGTAGTTCACGGCGGTCAGCGCCACCACCGCCGCGACCGCCACCGCGTGCGCCTGCCCCGGCCAGACGTACGCGCCCACGGTGAGCGCCATCGCGGCACAGGACGCCGTCTTGCCGACGACGAACGCCCAGCCCGCGAGATACCCCCAGAAGGCGCCGAGCCGCTCCCGTCCGTACACATAGGTGCCGCCCGACTGCGGGTACCGCGCGGCCAGGCGCGCCGACGACAGGGCGTTGCAGTAGGCGACCAGCGCGGCGACGGCCAGCCCGGGAAGCAGCCCCGACCCGGCCGCGCGGGCCGCGGGGCCCAGGGCGGAGAACACGCCGGCCCCGACCATCGAGCCGAGTCCGACGACCACAGCGTCGCGCACGCCCAGCGTGCGCCGCAGACCGGAAGGGGAGGAAACCACGAGCCGCACCCTACTGATCACCGCAACCGTGCGGTGTCGCCCAGGCGTCCTCGTCATCGACAAGGCACGAACACACGCGCGACGGACACATACGGATGGCTCGGACAGCCTGTCCGGCACAACCTGTCCGGCACAGCCGGCCCAGACCGAAGTCACAGGGCCGGAACAGTGCGAACACAGCGCGGAAGGGCAGGTTCAGGTCATGGGCATCATCAGCTGGATCATCCTGGGACTGTTGGCCGGCGCCGTCGCCAAGGTCCTGCTGCCGGGACGCGACCCGGGCGGCTTCATCGGCACGACCCTCATCGGCATCGTGGGTGCGTTCCTCGGCGGCTGGATATCGGCCCGCTGGCTGGACCATCCGATCGCCAAGAACTTCTACGACGGGGCGACCTGGGTGGCGGCGATCGGCGGCTCACTGGTCCTGCTGATCGCCTATCGCATCCTGTTCGGCAACTCGCGCGACTGACCACCCCGGCCGGAGCCGGCGCACGAGAGGGCACGAGAAGGGCGGGCACCACGAGGTACCCGCCCTTCTCGTGCTTCGACGGCGCTGCCTACCGGTAGTTCACGAACTGGAGTGCGAAGTCGAAGTCCTGGCCCTTCAGGAGCGCGATCACGACCTGGAGGTCGTCGCGGCTCTTGGAGCTGACACGCAGTTCCTCGCCCTGGACCTGCGCCTTCACGCCCTTGGGACCCTCGTCACGGATGATCTTCGCGACCTTCTTCGCGTTCTCCTGGGAGATGCCCTCCTCGATCGACGCGAAGATCTTGTACTCCTTGCCGGAGAGCTGCGGCTCACCCGCGTCCAGCGCCTTCAGCGAGATGCCTCGCTTGATCAGCTTCGACTGGAAGACGTCGAGGATCGCCTTGACCCGCTCCTCGGAGTTCGCCTGCATCAGGATCTTCTCGCCGGACCAGGCGATCGAGGCGCCCACGCCCTTGAAGTCGTAGCGCTGCGAGACCTCCTTGGCGGCCTGGTTGAGGGCGTTGTCGACCTCCTGCCGCTCGACCTTCGAGACGATGTCGAAACTGGAGTCGGCCATGTCCTGTGGCTCCTTGTATCGGGGGGCGTAACGGGATGCGTTCCGGCGCGCGGCGGCGGCCGCCGAGCCCGGTGTGGGGACCGGGCCGCATCCTCACCAGCCTAGCCATCCCGCGTCCCGCGGGCGGCGATCAATCGGGTGGCGGAGCACCCCTGTGGATCGGGTATTGTTTACGTCGTTGCCAGGGAGCACCGCCGAAAAGCGGTTCGAGCTGGTGGCAAAACCCCGGCGGTGTGCCCGAGCGGCCAAAGGGAGCAGACTGTAAATCTGCCGGCTCAGCCTTCCCAGGTTCGAATCCTGGCGCCGCCACACGGGAACGAAGGGCCCGTGACCTGCTTTCGAGCAGGTCACGGGCCCTTCGTCGTGTGTCCGTGTGCACGCCTTCACGGGAACCCGGCCGCGTGGACGCGGAGGCGTTCGGAGGCGTGATGAAGATCATGTAAGTGCTGCGGCCGGGGGCAGTGGTCCGTCGTGTGGGCCATGCTCCGGGGCACACTGAACACATGTCCTCCCGACGTAGAACCTGCCCGGTGTGCCGCCGCGAAATCGCCGTCGTGGCGGGCCGTTTCGCGCGGCACGACCCGCCCGGGGCGCGTGAGAACGGGGAACTGGTCTCGTGCTCGGGCTCGCGGCAGCAGGCCCAGATCGGTGCCCTACAGCCCGCGTTGGACGGTTACGTCGTGCCCGAGTTCCCCGGACAGCTGCCGTTGTTCTGAGAACGAGAACTCAGTTCCCGGCCACCGACTTCACGGCCACCGTGACCGGCGTCGACCCGCCGATCAGCTCCAGGGTCAGGCCCGCCGTCGCCGAGGTGTCCACCAACTCCGCGAGTACGGCGGCCACGTCGTCGCGCGTGACCGCACCTCGGCCCGTGTGCGCCTCCAGACGCACCAGACCGGTGCCCGGCGTGTCCGTCAGCGCACCGGGACGCAGGATCGTCCAGTCCAGGGCACTCTGCCGGGACACATGCGCGTCGGCCTCGCCCTTGGCCCGCAGGTACGCATCGAAGACCTCGTCACCCTGGTGCGCCGGGTCCGCGCCCATTCCGGAGACGACCACGAAACGGCGTACGCCCGCGCGCACGGCCGCGTCCGCGAACAGCACCGCCGCGCCCTTGTCGACCGTCTCCTTGCGGGCCGCACCGCTGCCCGGGCCCGCGCCCGCCGCGAACACCGCCGCGTCCGCTCCCTGCAGATGCGTCGCGACCTCCTCGACCGACGCCGACTCCAGGTCCAGCAGCACCGGTTCGGCACCGGCCGCCCGCAGGTCGTCGCCCTGCTCGGCTCTCCGGATGATCCCCGCGACCTCGTCCCCGCGCGCGGAGAGCAGCCGCTCCAGCCGCAACGCGATCTGACCATGACCACCAGCGATGACAATGCGCATGTCTCAGACCGTACGCCCGAAGCCCCGCATCCGCCGCACGACTTCATGCGCCCCACACGCACGCGTGGTGCCACCGAGTGCGCCGGTCCGGTTCGAGCTTCCTGTGGGGGCGCCTCGCTCCGTGCCGCGTGCTCCCGCGCCCCCACCTGCCCGCCGGCGCCCACGCTCCCGCCATGCGCCCGTGTCCCTCAGGACAACTCGCCCCGCCCTTGCCGCGGCAGGCCCAGCTCCGCCGCCACCGCCGAGTTGCAGTACTCGCGGACTGCGCTCGTGCGTGCCACCACGCGCCCCCGGTGCACCACGATCCGGCTGTAGGCGAGGGAGAGCGCGCCGGCCAGGTGGTCGCCGCGTACGGCGAGGAGCTCGGCGGGGAAGCCGGCCTCCACGCGGACCTCGGGGAGGCCGAGGGCGGCGCGGGCGGCCGCGCTCACGGTGTCGTAGGCGTCCTCGGGGCGCAGGCCGTGGCGGGAGGCCAGGAGGTAGGCCGCCTCCAGGGGGTCGCCGCGGCCGACGGGGTTCGACAGGTCGCGCAGAGCGCCGCTGCCGGCGGCGACTCGCACCCCGGCCGCGCGCAGCAGCCGTACCGGAGCCGTGCCGCGGCGGTCGACGGAGCCGCAGCCGCCCTGTGGCAGGCACACCACCGTGATGCCGGCCGCGGCGAGCTGGTCCGCGACCCGCGCGGCCACCTCGGAGGGCAGGCGTGCGAGCCCGGCGCACGGGCCGAGTACCACGCCGGGGCGCATTCCGCCGGCCATCGCCGCGAGCCTGGCCAGCCGGGCCGGGTCGGCGGCGTCCGTGTGCAGGTCGACAGGGCAGCCGTGTTCGGAGGCCACCTCCAGGACCGCTTCCGCATAGCCCGTCGGATCGGGGTCCAGGTCCGGGCAACCGCCCACCACGGACGCGCCCATCTTCGCGGCGTCCCGCAGTATCGCGAGCCCGTCGGCGCCGGCGATCCCGGTCAGCACGCGTGGCATCGCGACCGCCGTGAGCTCCGCGAGCCCGCGCAGCGAACGGCGCGCCTGGAGGACGGCGGCAAGGGCGCCGAGCCCCTGGACGTCGCCCACGCGCACGTGCGCGCGTACCGCCGTCGCACCGTGCCCGAGTTGGAGCAGGGCCGCCTCGGTGGCGCGGCGCTGGACGTCCTCGGGTTCGTACGAGACGGGGCCGCCGTGTTCGGCGGAGAGCGCGGTGTCGCCGTGGGCGTGCGGTTCGGCGGGGGCCGGGAGGAGGAGGTAGCCGGTCAGGTCCACACGCGTGCCGCCCGCGCGGGGCGGGCCCGATGTCAGGCTGCCGGCCGTACCCACCGCCTCGATGCGTCCGCAGCCCAGCCGTACGTCCACGGTCCGGCCGTCGGTGAGCCGCGCCCCGCACAGCAGAAGCGCGGCCGGGTCGGACTGGCCCGAGGAACCCTGCGGGTTGGACGACGACGAGGGCGGCTGCGGCTGGCTGTCGGGCATCGCGCTCCATGAGGGTCGGTCCAGGCATTGGACTCAAGATCACGCAGAGTGAGTCGAGCCTAGGGTGGCGAGCCGCGTGCGGCGGGGAGGAGCGCAATAGTCGTACCGCAGCCGTCGGACCTGCGGGGAACGGTTCGCCGCGCGCGTGTGGGGAGTTCCGGAAGGGGTCCGGGAGGCTGCCGTGAGCCGTGCGGAAGGGGCCGGGAAGGGCGGCGGGAAACGGATTTGGGTGAACGGCGGCCGAGCGTGTAATGTCTTCATCGCTCGCCCCAATAGCTCAGTCGGCAGAGCGTCTCCATGGTAAGGAGAAGGTCTACGGTTCGATTCCGTATTGGGGCTCTGGTGTGAGAGGTTCCCGTCGCGAGACGGGGGCCGATCTCATCAAAGCGGTGTAGCTCAGTCGGTAGAGCAAGCGGCTCATAATCGCTGTGTCACCGGTTCAAGTCCGGTCACCGCTACTGACAGTAGCCGATTGTGGGGTCGGTCCTTCGATCGGCTACTCTTTTATGCGTTAAACCATCCCATCCGTTCGTCAAGGAGCACTCACGTGGCTGCCACCGACGTCCGCCCGAAGATCACGCTGGCCTGCGTGGAGTGCAAGGAGCGGAACTACATCACCAAGAAGAACCGGCGTAACAACCCGGACCGACTGGAGATGAAGAAGCACTGCCCGCGTTGCAACGCGCACACTGCGCACCGCGAGACGCGATAACAACAGGCTCGTTCGTGAGGCCGTCCCCACCCGGGGGCGGCCTCACGGCGTTTCGGGGGACGGCTTTCCCGCTACTTTGTGGGGCATCACAGCAGATATCAGGAGGTGCCGGGCCAATGGCGCTCGACCAGTCCTTCGTGGGACGGACCTACCCACCCACCGAGCCCTACGAGGTGGGCCGGGAGAAGATCCGTGAGTTCGCCGAGGCGGTGGGCGACGCCAACCCCGTGTACACGGACGCGGAGGCCGCCAAGGCGCTCGGCTATTCCGATGTGATCGCCCCGCCGACCTTTGTCTTCTCGATCACCTTCCGTGCGGCCGGACAGGTCGTCGAGGACCCGCAGCTGGGCCTGGACTACAGCCGGGTGGTGCACGGCGACCAGAAGTTCGCCTACCGGCGCCCGGTGCGCGCCGGCGACCGGCTGACCGTGACCTCGACCATCGAGGCCATCAAGTCCCTCGCGGGCAACGACGTCATCGACATCCGCGGCAACGTCCACGACGAGGCGGGCGAGCTCGTGGTGAGCGCCCTGACCAAGCTGGTGGCCCGCGCGGCGGACGTGGAAGAGGGGGTGTGAGGATCCGATGACGGCGAAGATCGCTTACGAGGACGTCGAGGTCGGCACCGAACTCCCGGCGCAGACCTTCCCCGTGACCCGCGCCACACTGGTGCGGTACGCGGGCGCCTCCGGGGACTTCAACCCGATCCACTGGAACGAGAAGTTCGCCAAGGAGGTCGGCCTGCCGGACGTCATCGCGCACGGCATGTTCACCATGGCCGAGGCGATCCGGGTGGTGACCGACTGGGCCGGTGACCCGGGCGCGGTCGTCGACTACGGCGTCCGCTTCACCAAGCCCGTCGTCGTCCCGAACGACGACCAGGGCGCCCTGATCGAGGTCAGCGGCAAGGTCGCGGCCAAGCTCGACGACAACACCGTGCGCGTCGACCTGACGGCGATGAGCGCCGGGCAGAAGGTGCTGGGCATGTCGCGTGCGGTCGTGCGGCTGGGCTGAGCCCGGCGACTCGGTAAGGAGCGCCCTCCTTTGCGGGGCGCTCCTTACGCGCATGCGGTCCCTGTAGTGCAGCGGTCCGGGCCCCCTTGACGTAGTTAGTGATTGAGTACTAACTTTCTCGCATGGTCAGGATGAGCGCAGAGGAGCGGCGCGAGAGCGTCATCCGCGCGGCGATCGCGGAGTTCGCGCAGAGGGGCTACTACGGCACCTCCACCGAGGCGATCGCCAAGCGGGTCGGGGTCTCGCAGCCGTACCTCTTCCGGCTCTTCCCGGGCAAGAAGGCGATGTTCGCCGCGGCTTCGCAGCGCTGCATCGACGACATGCGCGAGGTCTTCGAGAAGACGGCCGAGGGGCTGAAGGGCGAGGAGGCCCTGCGTGCCATGGGTGAGGCGTATGTGCGGCTGATCCAGGAGCGGCCGGAGCGGCTCCAGATGCAGATGCAGACGTACATCACCGTCGCGGCCGCGGAGGCGGAGGGCGAGCACGAGTTCGGTGAGCTGGTGCGGGACGGCTGGATGCGGCTCTGGGACGCCGTCCATCTGCTCTCGGGGGTCGATGTCGACGCCACCACGGCCTTCCTGGCCAAGGGGATGCTCATCAACACGTACTCGGCCATGGGGTTTCCGCCGGAACACCGGGTCTGGCAGGGGATGTTCCCGGATGCCGGGGCCACGGGAGGGCTGGAGAAGTGCAACGACGGGTGACGGGGTGGTCCGCCGTTCCCGACCCGGGCCTTTTCGTGGGCCAGAAATTTAGTGATCACTAACTAACCAACGCATAGCACGCTCTGGGGGAGCGATGTCACAAGAGACAGCACGCCGCGGGGGCGCCGGATGGGCGCTCGTCATCACCAGTGTCGCCGGATTCATGGCGGCCCTCGACAACCTCGTCGTCACCACCGCCCTGCCCTCCATCCGCAAGGACCTCGGCGGAGCCCTGGACGACCTCGAATGGACGGTGAGCGCCTACACGCTCACCTTCGCCGTCCTGCTGATGTTCGGCGCCGCCCTGGGCGACCGCTTCGGCCGGCGCCGGCTCTTCCTCGCAGGGCTCACCGTTTTCACCGCCGCCTCCGCCGCAGCGGCCATGGCGCCCGGCATCGACTCCCTGATCGCCGCCCGCGCGGTGCAGGGCGTCGGCGCGGCGATCATGATGCCGCTCACCCTCACCCTGCTGACGGCGGCCGTGCCCGAGGCCAAGCGCGGGATGGCGTACGGCATCTGGGGTGCCGTCAACGGGCTCGCGGTCGCCTCCGGGCCGCTCATCGGCGGCAGCCTCACCGAACACGTGTCCTGGCACTGGATCTTCTGGCTGAACGTGCCGCTCGGCCTCGCCCTGCTGCCGCTCGCCCGCCTCCGCCTCGCCGAGTCCCACGGCACCGGCGCCCCGCTCGACATACCCGGCACCCTGCTCGCCAGCGGCGGCCTCTTCGGGATCGTCTACGGCCTGGTCCGCGGCCCCGCCGACGGCTGGACCAGCCCGCTCGTGCTCACCGGGCTGTTCGCGGGCGCCGCCCTGCTCGTCGGCTTCGTCTTCCACGGCAGCCGCGCCAGGAACCCCATGCTGCCGATGCGGCTCTTCCGCTCCCGCGCCTTCTCCGGGATCAACGCGGCCAGCCTGCTGATGTTCCTAGGGATGTTCGGGTCGATCTTCCTGCTCAGCCAGTACATGCAGGGTGTGCTCGGCTACTCGCCCACCGAAGCGGGCCTCAGGATGCTGCCCTGGACCGGCATGCCGATGATCGTCGCGCCGATCGCGGGCATCCTGTCCGACCGGATAGGCGGCCGCCCGGTCGTCGCGGCCGGACTCTTCCTGCAGGCCGCCGGGCTCGGCTACCTGGCCTACGTCGTCACCGCCGACGCCTCCTACGCGGCCCAGCTGCCCGGCCTGATCGTCAGCGGTATCGGCATGGCCCTGTACTTCGCCCCGGCCGCAAACCTGGTGATGTCCGCCGTACGGCCGCAGGAACAGGGCATCGCCTCCGGCGCCAACAACGCGCTGCGCGAGGTCGGCGGCGCACTCGGCGTCGCGGTCATGTCGTCCATCTTCTCCGCCCAGGGCGGCTACGAGAGCGCCCAGAGCTTCGTGGACGGGCTGAAGCCCGCCCTGTTCACCGGCTCGGCCGTGGTGGCCCTCGCCGGGATCGCGGCCCTGGTCATCCCCGGCCGGCGGCGCGCCGCGCGGCTCGTCGCCGAGGAGGAGCCGGCCCCGGCGCTGGAGACCGTCGGCGGCTGACGGCACGCGCGCATGGGGCCCCGTTTCCGGCGGACGGGGCCCCACGCGCGCGTGCCGCTCTTGGCGGCGGGACTGCCGGTGGCGTCTCGTAGTCTTGGGCGCGTGCAGGAACTCCACGACGCCCCCCTCGCCCCCCTCACCACCTTCCGGCTCGGCGGCCCCGCCACCCGGCTGGTCACCGCGACCACCGACGCCGAGGTGGTCGCCGCCGTCCGCGCGGCCGACGACAGCGGGACCCCGCTGCTGGTCATCGGCGGCGGCTCGAACCTGGTCATCGGCGACAAGGGCTTCGACGGCACCGCCCTGCGCATCGCCACCACCGGCTTCGAACTGCGCGGCACGACGCTGGAGCTGGCGGCCGGCGAGGTGTGGACCGACGCGGTCGCCCGCGCCGTCGAGGCCGGCCTCGCGGGCATCGAGTGCCTCGCCGGGATCCCGGGTTCCGCCGGGGCCACGCCCATCCAGAACGTGGGGGCGTACGGGCAGGAGGTCTCCGCGACCGTCACCCAGGTCGTCGCCTACGACCGGCGGACCGGCGAGACGGTGACGCTGACCAACGAGGAGTGCGCGTTCTCGTACCGGCACAGCCGGTTCAAGGCCGACCCCGAGCGGTACGTCGTCCTGCGCGTCCGGTTCGGGCTGGAGGACGCCGACGGGCTGTCGGCGCCGGTGCGGTACGCGGAGGCCGCGCGAGCGCTCGGGGTGGAGCCGGGGGACCGGGTGCCGCTCGCCGAGGCCCGCGAGGCGGTGCTCAAGCTGCGCGCCGGGAAGGGGATGGTGCTGGATCCCGAGGACCACGACACCTGGTCGGCGGGGTCCTTCTTCACCAACCCGATCCTCACGCACGAGCAGTTCGCCGCCTTCCACGCGCGCGTGCGGGAGCGGCTGGGGGACGTGGCCGAGCCGCCCGCCTACCCGGCGGGGGACGGGCGAACCAAGACCTCGGCGGCCTGGCTGATCGACAAGGCCGGGTTCACCAAGGGGTACGGCAGTGGCGCGGCCAGGATCTCCACGAAGCACACGCTGGCGCTGACCAACCGGGGCGGGGCCACGACCGAGGATCTGCTGGCGCTGGCGCGGGAGGTCGTCGCCGGGGTCCGGGAGGCCTTCGGCGTGACCCTGGTCAACGAGCCGGTGACCGTCGGCGTGAGCCTCTAGAGAGGCAGGAGCCGCGAGCCGGAGGCTCAGTACGCCACTCCCACCCCCTGCTTCACCGTCCCGGCGTCCTCGATCATCGCCAGCATCGCGTGGGCCACGTCCGCCCGCGCGATGAAGCGTCCCTTGCGCGGGAAGCCGCCCACCACCGTGCGGTAGGTACCGGTCAGCGGCTTGTCCTGCAGGCGCGGCGGGCGTACGGAGGTCCAGTCGGTGCCGCTGCGGGACAGTTCGGCCTCCATCTCGCGCAGGTCGTCGTAGACCGGCTTGAGGATGGTGGAGACCAGACCGCGCATGGAGCGGTCCAGGAGGCCGTCGTCCGGTTCCGGGCCCACCGGCGCGGCGCTGACCACCACCAGCCGTCGTACGGCCTCCGCCTCCATGGCGGCCAGGACCGTGCGGGTCAGCCGGGCGGCGACGCCGGCATCGCCCCGGCCGCGCGGGCCCAGGCCGGACAGGACCGCGTTCCGGCCGCTCAGCGCCGGGCGGATCACCTCGGGGTCGGTGAGGTCCGCGCGGACCACCTCCAGGCCCGTACCGGTCACGGTCAGCCGGGCGGGGTCGCGGACGACCGCCGTGACCCGGTGGCCGGACGCCAGCGCCTGACGGACCAGCTCCCGACCGATCCCGCCGGTCGCGCCGAACACAGTGAGATTCATGACTGCTCCCGTTCCAGGACAGCAAGAGTGGTGGGTGAGTATTCACTCACCCTTGTCTCCTCCTAGAGTGGGTAAGTATTCACTCACCAGTCAAGGCCCTTCGGGGAAGTCCGTCGAAGCCGCAGGAAGGGGCATGTGATCCTTGGGTGCCATGGAGCAGAAACCGGCCCGCGTCCGCATCCTCGACGCCGCTCACGAGCTGATGCGCACCGTCGGGCTCGCCCGTGCCACCACCAAGGAGATCGCCAGGGCGGCCGGCTGTTCCGAGGCGGCCCTGTACAAGTACTTCCCCAGCAAGGAAGAACTGTTCGTGCACGTGCTGACCGAGCGGCTGCCGCGGCTTCTCCCGCTGCTCGGCGAGCTCACCGTGGAACCCGGCCGGGGCAGCCTGGAGGACAACCTCACTCAGATCGCCCGCCAGGCCGCGCTCTTCTACGAGGAGAGCTTCCCGATCGCCGCCTCCCTCTACGCCGAGCAGCAGCTCAAGCGGAAGCTCGACGACAGGCTGCGCACCATCGGCGCGGGACCGCATGTGCCGATGAGAGCCCTCGACGCCTACCTGTGCGCCGAGAAGGCGGTCGGCCGGATCCGGCCCGACGCCGACACCACCGCGGCCGCCGCCCTGCTCCTCGGCGCCTGTGTCCAGCGCGTCTTCGCCTACGAGGCGACCTCGACCGGCGAGCGCCCGCCGGTCGACACGTTCGCCGCCCGCATCGCCCGCACCCTGCTGGGCGGGCTCTCCGTCGCCGAGGAGCGCGCCCGCCCAGCCACCGGGGCGTGACCGGGAATCAGGACACCGGCGCGACGAGCCAGGCGTCGATGTCCGCCAGGAGCTTTGCCTTCATGTCCTGCGGTGCCGCCGAGCCCCGGACCGACTGGCGGGCCAGTTCCGCCAGTTCGGCGTCCGTGAAGGCGTGGTGCACGCGCGCGATGTCGTACTGCGCGGCCAGCCGGGAGCCGAACAGGAGCGGGTCGTCGGCGCCCAGGGCCAGCGGGACGCCCGCCTCGAAGAGGGTGCGCAGCGGGACGTCCTCGGGCTTCTCGTAGACGCCCAGAGCCACGTTGGAGGCCGGGCAGACCTCGCAGGTGATGCCCCGGTCCGCGAGCCGCTTGAGCAGCCTCGGGTCCTCCGCCGCGCGCACCCCGTGCCCGATCCGGGAGGCGTGCAGGTCGTCCAGGCAGTCCCGGACCGACGCCGGGCCGGTCAGCTCGCCGCCGTGCGGGGCCGCCAGCAGGCCGCCCTCGCGCGCGATGTGGAACGCCCGGTCGAAGTCCCGCGCCATGCCCCGCCGCTCGTCGTTGGACAGCCCGAAGCCGACCACGCCCCGGTCCGCGTACCGGACGGCGAGCCGCGCCAGCGTCCGTGCGTCCAAGGGGTGCTTCATACGGTTCGCGGCCACCAGGACACGCATGCCGAGGCCGGTCTCCCTGGAGGTCGTCTCGACCGCGTCCAGGATGATCTCCAGGGCAGGGATCAGACCGCCGAGCCGCGGGGCGTACGACGTCGGGTCCACCTGGATCTCCAGCCAGCCCGAACCGTCCTTGAGATCCTCCTCGGCGGCCTCCCGCACCAGCCGCCGGATGTCCTCGGGCTCTCTCAGGCAGGAGCGCGCAGCGTCGTACAGGCGCTGGAAGCGGAACCAGCCCCGCTCGTCGGTGGCTCGTAGTCTCGGTGGTTCGCCGCTGGTCAGGGCGTCGGTCAGCGCCTCGGGGAGGCGTACGCCGTATTTGTCGGCCAGTTCCAGGACGGTTTCCGGCCGCATCGAACCGGTGAAGTGCAGATGCAGATGAGCTTTCGGCAGCTCAGTGACATCACGTACGTGCTCCATTCCAGGATCCTGCCGTACGCGGCTGTCGTACCGGTAGCGGAT
Source organism: Streptomyces sp. GbtcB6 (assembly GCF_019091475.1). Lineage (NCBI taxonomy): Bacteria > Bacillati > Actinomycetota > Actinomycetes > Kitasatosporales > Streptomycetaceae > Streptomyces > Streptomyces sp. GbtcB6. The sequence goes on from NZ_JAGXJL010000010.1 coordinate 223,825, forward strand.
TCCCCGTTAGTGGCCTTGCTCGCACACGAGAGCGCACCGAAGTCCGCACACGGGAACGGGCCGCCTCCCCGGAGGGAGACGGCCCGTACGCGCGCGTGGAGCGTGTTTTCGCGGAGAACGTCAGTCCTTGGCTTCCGACAGCAGCTTCTGCATCCGGCTCACGCCCTCGACGAGGTCCTCGTCACCCAGCGCGTACGACAGGCGCAGGTAGCCGGGCGTGCCGAAGGCCTCGCCGGGGACGACGGCGACCTCGGCCTCCTCCAGGATCAGCTCGGCCAGCTCCACCGAGGAGGCCGGGCGCCTGCCGCGGATCTCCTTGCCGAGCAGCGCCTTGACCGACGGGTACGCGTAGAAGGCGCCCTCGGGCTCCGGGCAGAGCACGCCGTCGATCTCGTTGAGCATCCGCACGATCGTCTGGCGGCGCCGGTCGAAGGCCTCGCGCATCTTCGCCACGGCCTCCAGGTCGCCGGAGACGGCGGCCAGGGCGGCGACCTGCGCCACGTTGGAGACGTTGGACGTGGCGTGCGACTGGAGGTTGGTGGCCGCCTTGACGACGTCCTTGGGGCCGATGACCCAGCCCACCCGCCAGCCGGTCATGGCGTACGTCTTCGCCACACCGTTGACCACGATGCACTTGTCGCGCAGCTCGGGCAGGATCGCCGGCAGCGAGGTGAACTTCGCGTCGCCGTAGACCAGGTGCTCGTAGATCTCGTCCGTGAGGACCCACAGACCGTGCTCCACGGCCCAGCGGCCGATCGCCTCGGTCTCGGCCTCGCTGTAGACCGCGCCGGTCGGGTTGGACGGGGAGACGAAGAGCACGACCTTCGTCTTCTCGGTGCGGGCCGCCTCCAGCTGCTCCACGGAGACGCGGTAGCCGGTGGTCTCGTCCGCGACGACCTCGACCGGGACACCGCCGGCCAGGCGGATGGACTCCGGGTATGTCGTCCAGTACGGGGCGGGGACGATGACCTCGTCGCCCGGGTCGAGGATCGCGGCGAAGGCCTCGTAGATGGCCTGCTTGCCGCCGTTGGTGACGAGGACCTGGGAGGCGTCCACCTCGTAGCCGGAGTCGCGCAGCGTCTTCGCGGCGATCGCGGTCTTCAGCTCGGGCAGACCGCCGGCCGGGGTGTAGCGGTGGTACTTCGGGTTCTTGCAGGCCTCGATGGCGGCCTCGACGATGTAGTCCGGCGTCGGGAAGTCGGGCTCACCGGCGCCGAAGCCGATCACCGGGCGTCCGGCGGCCTTGAGGGCCTTGGCCTTGGCGTCCACGGCGAGGGTGGCGGACTCGGAGATCGCGCCGACTCGGGCGGAGACCCGGCGCTCGGTGGGAGGGGTTGCAGCGCTCATGGGGCCCATCGTTTCAGACCGGAAACCTGCCCGGCACGCCGGTTTCACAGACTGAACAAGTACGGGCCGAACCATGAACAAGCGTGCGGATCCGGCCCCCGGCCAGGACGATCTTCCGTACGGCCGCCCCGACTGCCACTTTCTGTTCGACGCGGCGCCGCGGACCACGTACACTCTCACCTCGTTGGCCTTCAACAGCCGTGCCTGAGCGGGTGCACACCGAGCACCCGGCCGGATGCGGTACGTTGGGGGACACACAAAGGGTCGTAGCTCAATTGGTAGAGCACCGGTCTCCAAAACCGGCGGTTGGGGGTTCAAGTCCCTCCGGCCCTGCTACACACACCGCCAGGATGTGTGCGCATGTACGTACAAGTATTGCACCGCCGTGCGGCTCCAGAAACCGGGCGCGGCACGGCCATGACCCGGGACCAGGTGAGGAAGAATGACGGACGCCGTGGGCTCCATCGACACGCCTGATGCCGATGAGGTGCAGGAGTCCAAGAAGAAGGGCCGTAAGGGCGGCAAGCGTGCCAAGAAGGGCCCGCTGAAGCGTCTCGGTACCTTCTACCGCCAGATCATCGCGGAACTCCGCAAGGTCGTCTGGCCGACTCGTAACCAGTTGACGTCGTACACCACCGTGGTGATCTTCTTCGTCGCCATCATGATCGCTCTGGTGACCGTGATTGACTATGGACTCAACCACGCGGCCAAGTACGTCTTCGGCTGAGCACAGAGCGAAGGGCGCCGTGGTACCGGCGCCCGTTTTCGCATGTTCCACCCCTATGTATCCAGGAAGAAGCAGCCATCGTGTCTGACCCGAACCTGAACGACGCCGTCGAGGCCGTCGAGCCCGAAGAGGCCGTCGAAGACGAGCTGGACATCGTCGAGGGCGCGGACGACCAGGACGAGTTCGAGGCTGCCGAGGCCGAACTGGGGGAGCCGGCCGAGGAGACCGCGGTCCACGCCGAGGACGAGGATGAGCTCGTCGAGGACGAGGACGAGGACGCGGAAGACGAGGCCGTCGAGGACGAGCTCGTCGAGGAAGAGCCCGCCGAGCCGGTCGACCCCGTCCAGGCGCTGCGCGAGGAGCTGCGCGTGCTCCCCGGCGAGTGGTACGTCATCCACACCTACGCCGGCTACGAGAACCGCGTGAAGACCAACCTGGAGCAGCGCGCCGTCTCGCTGAACGTCGAGGACTACATCTTCCAGGCCGAGGTGCCGCAGGAAGAGGTCGTCCAGATCAAGAACGGCGACCGCAAGACCATCAAGCAGAACAAGCTGCCCGGTTATGTGCTCGTCCGTATGGACCTGACCAACGAGTCGTGGGGTGTCGTCCGCAACACCCCCGGCGTCACCGGCTTCGTCGGCAACGCGTACGACCCCTACCCGCTGACCCTGGACGAGATCGTCAAGATGCTCGCGCCGGAGGCCGAGGAGAAGGCGGCGCGCGAGGCGGCGGAGGCCGAGGGCAAGCCGGCGCCGCAGCGCAAGGTCGAGGTCCAGGTGCTGGACTTCGAGGTGGGTGACTCGGTGACGGTGACCGACGGTCCGTTCGCCACGCTGCAGGCGACGATCAACGAGATCAACCCGGACTCCAAGAAGGTCAAGGGTCTGGTGGAGATCTTCGGGCGTGAGACGCCTGTCGAGCTTTCGTTCGACCAGATTCAGAAGAACTGAGGTAGTCCCTCAGCTGCGGGCCGGTGGGGGCTGGTCGCGCCCACGCGGCGGTAGCCGCAAATCTGATACAGCCCCGCGCCCCTTTCGGGGCGCTCCAGTGGACGTCCGTGTCGGGTCAGGTGCCTTTTTCGGCTCCTGACCTGCTCGGTTTTTGGCCGCGCATCTATACCCGTTATCGTTGTGCGGTATGCCTGCGTTCGGGTTGGTCCCCTCGCGCAGGCAGGACCCGAAATGAAAGGACCCGGAGAGCTATGCCTCCCAAGAAGAAGAAGGTCACGGGGCTCATCAAGCTCCAGATCAACGCCGGTGCGGCGAACCCGGCTCCGCCGGTCGGCCCCGCGCTCGGTCAGCACGGCGTCAACATCATGGAGTTCTGCAAGGCCTACAACGCCGCGACCGAGTCGCAGCGTGGCTGGGTGATCCCGGTGGAGATCACGGTCTACGAAGACCGCTCCTTCACCTTCGTCACCAAGACTCCGCCGGCCGCGAAGATGATCCTCAAGGCCGCTGGTGTCGAGAAGGGCTCCGGCGAGCCGCACAAGACCAAGGTCGCCAAGATCACCGAGGCGCAGGTCCGCGAGATCGCCCAGACCAAGCTGCCCGACCTCAACGCCAACGACCTGGACGCCGCGTCGAAGATCATCGCCGGCACCGCCCGTTCCATGGGCATCACGGTCGAGGGCTGAACCCCACCTTCGTAGAACCACCGTGGTAGGGCCTGCTCGGCCCGTACACCACGACTCCTTCAGAACACACAGGAGCAAGTTGTGAGCAAGCGCAGCAAGGCCCTTCGCGCTGCGGACGAGAAGATCGACCGGGAGAAGCTGTACGCCCCGCTCGAGGCCGTCCGTCTCGCCAAGGAGACCTCCACGACCAAGTTCGACGGCACCGTCGAGGTCGCCTTCCGCCTGGGTGTCGACCCGCGCAAGGCCGACCAGATGGTCCGTGGCACCGTGAACCTCCCGCACGGCACCGGTAAGACCGCCCGGGTCCTGGTCTTCGCGACCGGTGACCGTGCCGAGGCCGCGCGTGCCGCGGGCGCCGACATCGTCGGCGCCGACGAACTGATCGACGAGGTGGCGAAGGGCCGTCTGGACTTCGACGCCGTCGTCGCCACCCCGGACCTCATGGGCAAGGTCGGCCGCCTCGGCCGCGTCCTCGGCCCCCGTGGTCTGATGCCGAACCCGAAGACCGGCACCGTGACCCCCGACACGGCCAAGGCCGTCACGGAGATCAAGGGCGGCAAGATCGAGTTCCGCGTCGACAAGCACTCGAACCTGCACTTCATCATCGGCAAGACGTCCTTCGAGGACGACAAGCTGGTGGAGAACTACGGCGCCGCGCTGGAGGAGATCCTCCGTCTGAAGCCGTCCGCCGCCAAGGGTCGTTACATCAAGAAGGCCGCCATCAGCACCACGATGGGCCCCGGCATTCCGGTCGACTCGAACCGCACCCGCAACCTCCTCGTCGAGGAGGACCCGGCCGCCGTCTGAGCCCCGCGCTCGCTCCGGTAGCCGCGTCAGGGACGCGACAGCACCAGGACGGGCCCCGCAACCGAAAGGGTTGCGGGGCCCGTCCTGCTGTTTGTGCGACTCTCGGGCGCGTTGTCGGTGCCCTGGGTTAGCGTCGGGGCACGGGACCTTCATGGGGGTGGGCGGGATGAAGAGCAGGCAGGTGCGTCGTACGGCCGTCTCGATCGCGGTGGCGGCCGCGCTGACCGGGGTGGCCGCCTGCAGCTCCGCGGGGGGTTCCGGAGGCTCCGGCAAGGAGGACAGGGCCGGTTCCCGCGCCGCGACCCGGGTCAGCCCCATCGCCGCGCTGCGCTCCGCGGAGAAGTCCACCGACAGCGCCGACTCCGCCCGGGTCCGCTCCACCACGACCATGGGCTCCCTGCTGTCCATGACGACGAACGGCAGCCTCGCCTGGGACGACGGCATGACCGGCACGGTCACCATCACCTACACCGGCGGCAGCACCGCCGAGCTGATGCGCCGGCTCGGTACGACGTCGATGGAGGCCCGCTATCTGCCCGACGCCTACTACGCGAAGATGAGCGACACGTTCGCCGCGCAGACCGGCGGCAGGCACTGGATCCGGTACGGGTACGGCGACCTGGCCTCCGTCGCCGGCGGCTCGGGCGCGCTGCTCAAGGACCAGATGCAGAACACCACGCCCAACAAGTCCGTGCAGATGCTGCTGGCCTCCGGCGACGTGAAGAAGGTCGGCGAGGAGAAGGTCGACGGCCAGGCCACCACCCACTACGCGGGCACGGTGAGCGTGGCCGACCTGGCCGGGCAGAGCAGCAGCCTCACGGCGAGCCAGCTGGCCGGCCTGAAGAAGCAGCTCACCCAGGCCGGCGTCAGCACCGAGACCGTCGACATCTGGGTCAACGACCAGGACCTGCTGGTCAAGAAGACCGAGAAGGCCGACACGGCGATCGGCACGATGACCCAGACCGCGCACTACAGCGACTACGGCGTGAAGGTCAGCGCACAGAAGCCCCCGGCCGGCGACACCGCGGACTTCAAGACGCTGCTCAAGACGCAGGGCGCGAGCGGGCTGACCTCCTGAGCCGCCCGGGCCGGTCCCTTGGTCCGCCGGTGACCGGCCGGGGCCGATTTGCTCGACGGCGCACCGGTCCCGTACTCTCCTAAAGAAGCCAAAGACCGCTGGTCGTTGCCGTGTGCTCGTAAGAGTGTGCGGTGGCCGAAGGATCCGCTGAACCGCGGACGACCCGCGCAGGTGACTGTGGAAGTGCTCCCGGAGACGCATGCATCGCGTGTGTGACTTCGGTCGAGCTACGCCCCGTGCGCCTGCGCCGGGGCGTTTCGTTTTCCCCAGCCCCTTCTGAGCGGTCCTCATCACCCGGAAGGAGGCCGACGCTCTATGGCAAGGCCCGACAAGGCTGCCGCGGTAGCCGAGCTGACGGAGCAGTTCCGCAGCTCGAACGCCGCCGTGCTGACCGAGTACCGGGGTCTCACCGTGGCGCAGCTCAAGACGCTGCGCCGGTCGCTCGGTGAGAACGCCCAGTACGCCGTGGTGAAGAACACGCTGACCAAGATTGCGGCCAACGAGGCCGGGATCACGACGCTCGACGACCTGTTCAACGGTCCGACGGCGGTCGCCTTCGTCACCGGTGACCCGGTGGAGTCGGCGAAGGGTCTTCGTGACTTCGCCAAGGACAACCCGAACCTCGTCATCAAGGGCGGTGTCCTTGACGGCAAGGCGCTGTCCGCCGACGAGATCAAGAAGCTTGCGGACCTCGAGTCCCGCGAGGTTCTGCTCGCCAAGCTGGCGGGCGCCATGAAGGGCAAGCAGACGCAGGCTGCACAGCTCTTCCAGGCGCTCCCGTCGAAGCTCGTCCGCACCGTGGACGCGCTTCGCGCCAAGCAGGACGAGCAGGGCGGTGCCGAGTAACTCGGCTCGCGAAATGACCGCCGCCTGAGGCCCAGCGCCTGAGGCAGAGGTCGTAGCGGGCCGAACGTACGCCCGCCAGACATGTACATCCGGCACCAGCCGAATTAGTGGAAGGAAAGCCATCGTGGCTCTCACCCAGGACGAACTGCTCGCCGAGTTCGAGACGATGACCCTGATCCAGCTCTCCGAGTTCGTGAAGGCGTTCGAGGAGAAGTTCGACGTCACCGCCGCCGCCGCGGTCGCCGTTGCGGGCCCCGCCGCCCCGGGCGCCCCGGTCGAGGCCGCTGAGGAGCAGGACGAGTTCGACGTCGTCCTCACCGGCGCCGGCGACAAGAAGATCCAGGTCATCAAGGTCGTGCGTGAGCTGACCTCCCTCGGCCTGAAGGAGGCCAAGGACCTCGTGGACGGCGCCCCGAAGCCCGTTCTCGAGAAGGTCGCCAAGGAGGCCGCGGAGAAGGCCGCCGAGTCCCTCAAGGCCGCCGGCGCCTCCGTCGAGGTCAAGTAAGGCCTCTGAGGTCGAGCAGACCTCTGTGTGCTGAAACACCCCCTCGGGGGCTGTAACGCGCAGACCGCGAAGAGCGATCATCCATCCGGGTGGTCGCTCTTCGGCGTTCCTGGAAGGCCGACCACGGTTGCCTTGCACCTGTGACGGCGGGGGGTATGGTGATCTTCGTCGTGTCTCCGGCGCACCGGGTTTGCGCAGAGGGGCCTTGACGAACCGCACGCAGCGCGCAATTCTCAGGACGCGTCGCCAGAACGGTCCGAATCCGAGGCATGGATCGGCGACGAAGAGGGCAGTATCAACGTGCGTTGAGGGCAGGCATGACGCAGGCGTTGACGATGAAGAGGGTCTCAGAAAATGGAGACTGGACATCAGTGTGCCAAGTGGCTACACTGACCCTTTGCGCTGCCTGTTAGCCTTCCCCTGCCCGTCACCAGGGGTCTGCCCTCACCCGAACGCCGACGACCGAACCTCCTCTGAACTGGGGTTTCTGTCTCTGTGTCCGGGAAGGGACCGGGGAGCGCGTAGTGAGTCCGAGCCCTCGGAAGGACCCCCTCTTGGCCGCCTCGCGCACTGCCTCGAACGCGAATATGAACAACGGCGCCAGCACTGCCCCGCTGCGCATCTCTTTTGCAAAGATCAAGGAGCCTCTCGAGGTTCCCAACCTGCTCGCGCTGCAGACCGAGAGCTTTGACTGGCTGCTCGGGAACACCGCCTGGCAGAGTCGGGTCGAGGAGGCTCTGGAGTCCGGTCAGGACGTCCCCACCAAGTCCGGTCTGGAGGAGATCTTCGAGGAGATCTCCCCGATCGAGGACTTCTCCGGGTCGATGTCGCTGACGTTCCGCGACCACCGCTTCGAGCCGCCGAAGAACAGCATCGACGAGTGCAAGGAGCGCGACTTCACGTACGCCGCCCCGCTCTTCGTCACGGCCGAGTTCACCAACAACGAGACCGGCGAGATCAAGTCCCAGACGGTCTTCATGGGCGACTTCCCGCTCATGACGCACAAGGGCACCTTCGTCATCAACGGCACCGAGCGTGTCGTGGTGTCGCAGCTGGTCCGCTCGCCCGGTGTCTACTTCGACTCCTCCATCGACAAGACGTCCGACAAGGACATCTTCTCCGCCAAGATCATCCCGTCCCGGGGTGCCTGGCTGGAGATGGAGATCGACAAGCGCGACATGGTCGGTGTCCGTATCGACCGCAAGCGCAAGCAGTCCGTCACCGTCCTCCTGAAGGCGCTCGGCTGGACCACCGAGCAGATCCTCGAGGAGTTCGGCGAGTACGAGTCGATGCGCGCCACCCTGGAGAAGGACCACACCCAGGGCCAGGACGACGCGCTGCTCGACATCTACCGCAAGCTGCGTCCGGGCGAGCCCCCCACGCGTGAGGCCGCGCAGACGCTCCTGGAGAACCTGTACTTCAACCCCAAGCGCTACGACCTCGCCAAGGTCGGCCGCTACAAGGTCAACAAGAAGCTGGGTGCGGAGGCTCCGCTGGACGCGGGCGTCCTGACCGTCGAGGACGTCATCTCGACGATCAAGTACCTGGTGAAGCTGCACGCCGGCGAGACCGAGACGGTCGGTGACAGCGGCGTGAGCATCGTCGTCGAGACCGACGACATCGACCACTTCGGCAACCGTCGTCTGCGCAGCGTCGGCGAGCTCATCCAGAACCAGGTCCGTACCGGTCTGGCCCGTATGGAGCGCGTCGTCCGTGAGCGCATGACGACCCAGGACGTCGAGGCGATCACGCCGCAGACCCTGATCAACATCCGGCCGGTCGTCGCCTCCATCAAGGAGTTCTTCGGCACCAGCCAGCTGTCCCAGTTCATGGACCAGAACAACCCGCTGTCGGGTCTCACCCACAAGCGCCGTCTGTCGGCTCTTGGCCCGGGTGGTCTCTCCCGTGAGCGGGCCGGCTTCGAGGTCCGTGACGTGCACCCGTCGCACTACGGCCGTATGTGCCCGATCGAGACCCCCGAAGGCCCGAACATCGGTCTGATCGGCTCGCTCGCCTCCTACGGTCGCGTCAACGCGTTCGGTTTCGTCGAGACCCCGTACCGCAAGGTCGTCGACGGCCAGGTCACCGACGAGGTGGACTACCTGACCGCCGACGAGGAGGACCGGTTCGTCATCGCGCAGGCCAACGCCGGCCTCAACGACGACATGCGCTTCTCCGAGGCCCGGGTGCTCGTCCGCCGTCGTGGCGGCGAGGTCGACTACGTCGCCGGTGACGACGTGGACTACATGGACGTCTCGCCGCGCCAGATGGTGTCGGTCGCGACCGCCATGATCCCGTTCCTCGAGCACGACGACGCCAACCGTGCCCTCATGGGCGCGAACATGATGCGGCAGGCCGTGCCGCTGATCAAGAGCGAGTCCCCGCTCGTCGGCACCGGCATGGAGTACCGCTCCGCCGTCGACGCCGGCGACGTGGTCAAGGCCGAGAAGGCGGGTGTGGTCCAGGAGGTCTCCGCGGACTACATCACCACCGCCAACGACGACGGCACGTACATCACGTACCGGCTGGCCAAGTTCGCCCGCTCCAACCAGGGCACCTCGGTCAACCAGAAGGTCATCGTCGACGAGGGCGACCGGATCATCGAGGGCCAGGTCCTCGCCGACGGCCCGGCCACCGAGAACGGCGAGATGGCCCTCGGCAAGAACCTGCTCGTGGCGTTCATGCCGTGGGAGGGTCACAACTACGAGGACGCGATCATCCTGTCGCAGCGCCTCGTGCAGGACGACGTCCTCTCCTCGATCCACATCGAGGAGCACGAGGTCGACGCCCGTGACACCAAGCTCGGCCCCGAGGAGATCACCCGGGACATCCCGAACGTCTCCGAGGAGGTCCTCGCCGACCTCGACGAGCGCGGCATCATCCGGATCGGTGCCGAGGTCGTCGCCGGTGACATCCTCGTCGGCAAGGTCACGCCCAAGGGCGAGACCGAGCTGACGCCGGAGGAGCGCCTGCTCCGTGCGATCTTCGGTGAGAAGGCCCGTGAGGTCCGCGACACCTCGCTGAAGGTGCCGCACGGCGAGATCGGCAAGATCATCGGTGTGCGTGTCTTCGACCGCGAGGAGGGCGACGAGCTGCCGCCGGGCGTGAACCAGCTGGTCCGCGTCTACGTCGCGCAGAAGCGCAAGATCACCGACGGTGACAAGCTCGCCGGCCGCCACGGCAACAAGGGTGTCATCTCGAAGATCCTTCCCATCGAGGACATGCCGTTCCTCGAGGACGGAACTCCGGTCGACATCATCCTCAACCCGCTCGGCGTCCCGTCCCGAATGAACCCGGGACAGGTCCTGGAGATCCACCTCGGCTGGCTCGCCAGCCGCGGCTGGGACGTCTCCGGCCTCGCCGACGACTGGGCCCAGCGGCTCCAGGCCATCGGCGCCGACCAGGTCGCCCCGCGCACCAACGTCGCCACCCCGGTCTTCGACGGTGCCCGCGAGGACGAGCTGGCGGGTCTGCTCCAGCACACCATCCCGAACCGCGACGGCGACCGCCTGGTGCAGCCGACCGGTAAGGCGCGGCTGTTCGACGGCCGTTCCGGTGAGCCGTTCCCGGACCCGATCTCCATCGGCTACATGTACATCCTCAAGCTCCACCACCTGGTCGACGACAAGCTGCACGCCCGTTCGACCGGCCCTTACTCGATGATCACCCAGCAGCCGCTGGGTGGTAAGGCCCAGTTCGGTGGCCAGCGGTTCGGCGAGATGGAGGTGTGGGCGCTGGAGGCGTACGGCGCCGCTTACGCCCTCCAGGAGCTGCTGACCATCAAGTCCGACGACGTCACCGGCCGCGTGAAGGTCTACGAGGCCATCGTCAAGGGCGAGAACATCCCCGAGCCCGGCATCCCCGAGTCCTTCAAGGTCCTCATCAAGGAGATGCAGTCGCTCTGCCTGAACGTGGAGGTGCTGTCCAGCGACGGTATGTCCATCGAGATGCGTGACACCGACGAGGACGTCTTCCGCGCTGCGGAGGAGCTCGGCATCGACCTGTCCCGGCGCGAGCCGAGCAGCGTCGAAGAGGTCTGACGGGAGTCCGGTAGGGGCCTCGCCACCGTGTGAGGCCCCCGCCGACCCCCAGGCCCCCGTTCAGACCAAAGACTCACAACCCTGAGAGGGATTGACGCATAGTGCTCGACGTCAACTTCTTCGACGAGCTCCGGATCGGCCTGGCCACCGCTGACGACATCCGTCAGTGGAGCCACGGCGAGGTCAAGAAGCCCGAGACCATCAACTACCGCACCCTCAAGCCGGAAAAGGACGGGCTCTTCTGCGAGAAGATCTTCGGCCCCACCCGGGACTGGGAGTGCTACTGCGGCAAGTACAAGCGCGTCCGCTTCAAGGGCATCATCTGTGAGCGCTGCGGCGTCGAGGTGACCCGCGCCAAGGTGCGCCGCGAGCGGATGGGCCACATCGAGCTGGCCGCTCCCGTCACGCACATCTGGTACTTCAAGGGTGTCCCGAGCCGGCTGGGCTACCTGCTCGACCTGGCTCCCAAGGACCTCGAGAAGGTCATCTACTTCGCGGCGTACATGATCACGTTCGTCGACGAGGAGCGTCGTACCCGCGACCTGCCCTCCCTGGAGGCGCATGTCTCCGTGGAGCGCCAGCAGGTCGAGAACCGCCGGGACGCCGACCTGGAGGCCCGCGCCAAGAAGCTGGAAAGCGACCTGGCCGAGCTGGAGGCCGAGGGCGCCAAGGCCGACGTGCGCCGCAAGGTGCGCGAGGGTGCCGAGCGCGAGATGAAGCAGCTGCGCGACCGTTCGCAGCGCGAGATCGACCGCCTCGACGAGGTGTGGACCCGCTTCAAGAACCTCAAGGTCCAGGACCTGGAGGGCGACGAGCTCCTCTACCGCGAGCTGCGTGACCGCTTCGGCACGTACTTCGACGGCTCGATGGGTGCCGCGGCGCTGCAGAAGCGCCTGGAGTCCTTCGACCTCGACGAGGAGGCCGAGAAGCTCCGCGAGATCATCCGTACCGGCAAGGGCCAGAAGAAGACCCGTGCGCTCAAGCGCCTGAAGGTCGTCTCCGCGTTCCTGCAGACCAGCAACAGCCCCAAGGGCATGGTGCTCGACTGCGTCCCGGTCATCCCGCCGGACCTTCGCCCGATGGTGCAGCTGGACGGTGGCCGCTTCGCGACCTCCGACCTGAACGACCTGTACCGCCGTGTGATCAACCGCAACAACCGCCTGAAGCGCCTTCTCGACCTCGGTGCGCCCGAGATCATCGTCAACAACGAGAAGCGCATGCTCCAGGAGGCCGTGGACGCCCTCTTCGACAACGGTCGTCGTGGTCGCCCGGTCACCGGTCCCGGTAACCGCCCGCTGAAGTCCCTCAGCGACATGCTGAAGGGCAAGCAGGGTCGTTTCCGTCAGAACCTGCTCGGCAAGCGTGTGGACTACTCCGCGCGTTCCGTGATCGTCGTCGGTCCGCAGCTGAAGCTGCACCAGTGCGGTCTGCCGAAGGCGATGGCGCTGGAGCTCTTCAAGCCGTTCGTGATGAAGCGGCTCGTGGACCTCAACCACGCGCAGAACATCAAGAGCGCCAAGCGCATGGTGGAGCGCGGCCGCACCGTCGTGTACGACGTCCTCGAAGAGGTCATCGCCGAGCACCCGGTGCTGCTGAACCGTGCGCCCACCCTGCACCGCCTCGGCATCCAGGCCTTCGAGCCGCAGCTGGTCGAGGGCAAGGCCATCCAGATCCACCCGCTCGTCTGCACCGCGTTCAACGCGGACTTCGACGGTGACCAGATGGCCGTGCACCTGCCGCTGTCCGCGGAGGCGCAGGCCGAGGCCCGCATCCTGATGCTGTCCTCGAACAACATCCTCAAGCCCGCCGACGGCCGTCCGGTGACGATGCCGACCCAGGACATGGTCCTCGGTCTGTTCTTCCTCACCACCGACGGCGAGCTGCGTGACACCAAGGGTGAGGGCCGGTCCTTCGGCTCCACGGCCGAGGCGATCATGGCGTTCGACGCCGGTGAGCTCGCGCTCCAGTCGCCGATCGACATCCGCTTCCCGGTGGGCACCATCCCGCCGCGCGGCTGGACCCCGCCGGTCGTCGAGGAGGGCGAGCCGGAGTACCAGACCGGTGACACCTTCCGGCTGCGCACCACCCTGGGCCGCGCGCTCTTCAACGAGCTGCTGCCCGAGGACTACCCGTTCGTCGACTACTCGGTGGGCAAGAAGCAGCTCTCCGAGATCGTCAACGACCTGGCCGAGCGCTACCCCAAGGTCATCGTGGCGGCGACGCTCGACAACCTGAAGGCGGCCGGCTTCTACTGGGCGACCCGTTCCGGCGTCACCGTGGCCATCTCCGACGTCGTCGTTCCCGAGGCGAAGAAGGAGATCGTTCGCGGGTACGAGGCGCAGGACGAGAAGGTCCAGAAGCAGTACGAGCGCGGTCTGATCACCAAGGAAGAGCGCACGCAGGAGCTCATCGCGATCTGGACCAAGGCGACCAACGAGGTCGCCGAGGCGATGAACGCGAACTTCCCCAAGACGAACCCCATCTTCATGATGGTTGACTCGGGTGCCCGAGGAAACATGATGCAGATGCGGCAGATCGCCGGTATGCGTGGTCTGGTGTCGAACGCGAAGAACGAGACCATCCCGCGTCCGATCAAGGCGTCCTTCCGCGAGGGCCTCTCCGTCCTCGAGTACTTCATCTCCACGCACGGTGCCCGTAAGGGTCTCGCCGACACCGCCCTGCGTACCGCCGACTCGGGTTACCTGACCCGTCGTCTGGTGGACGTCTCGCAGGACGTCATCATCCGCGAGGAGGACTGCGGCACCGAGCGCGGCCTCAAGCTGCACATCGCGGAGGTCGGCGCGGACGGCGTGCTGCGCAAGGCGGAGAACGTCGAGACCAGCGTGTACGCCCGTGCGCTGGCCGAGGACATCGTCGTGGACGGCGTGGTGCTGGCCCCGGCCAACACCGACCTCGGCGACGTCCTCATCGAGGAGCTCGTGGCCCGTGGCGTCTCCGAGGTCAAGACCCGCTCGGTCCTGACCTGTGAGTCCGCCGTCGGCACCTGCGCCATGTGCTACGGCCGTTCGCTGGCCACCGGCAAGCTGGTCGACATCGGTGAGGCGGTCGGCATCATCGCCGCCCAGTCCATCGGTGAGCCCGGTACCCAGCTGACGATGCGTACCTTCCACACCGGTGGTGTGGCCGGTGACGACATCACCCAGGGTCTGCCGCGTGTCGTCGAGCTCTTCGAGGCCCGTACCCCGAAGGGTGTCGCCCCGATCTCCGAGGCCCAGGGCCGCGTGCGGATCGAGGAGACCGAGAAGACCAAGAAGATCGTCATCACGCCGGACGACGGCAGCGACGAGACGGCGTTCCCGATCTCGAAGCGCGCCCGTCTCCTGGTCAGCGAGGGCGAGCACGTCGAGGTGGGCCAGAAGCTCACCGTGGGTGCCACCAACCCGCACGACGTGCTGCGCATCCTGGGTCAGCGTGCCGTCCAGGTCCACCTGGTCGGCGAGGTCCAGAAGGTCTACAACTCGCAGGGTGTGTCGATCCACGACAAGCACATCGAGATCATCATCCGGCAGATGCTGCGCCGCGTGACGATCATCGAGTCCGGCGACGCCGAGCTGCTGCCCGGCGAGCTGGTCGAGCGCTCGAAGTTCGAGCACGAGAACCGGCGCGTGGTCCAGGAGGGCGGTCACCCGGCTTCGGGTCGTCCGCAGCTCATGGGTATCACCAAGGCCTCGCTGGCGACGGAGTCCTGGCTGTCGGCCGCCTCCTTCCAGGAGACGACCCGAGTCCTGACGGATGCGGCGATCAACGCCAAGTCCGACAGCCTCATCGGCCTCAAGGAGAACGTCATCATCGGTAAGCTCATCCCGGCCGGTACGGGTCTGTCCCGCTACCGCAACATCCGGGTCGAGCCGACCGAGGAGGCGAAGGCCGCGATGTACTCGGCCGTCGGCTACGACGACATCGACTACTCGCCGTTCGGCACCGGCTCCGGCCAGGCCGTTCCGCTGGAGGACTACGACTACGGTCCGTACAACCAGTAGTAGTTGGTTCTGAAGGGCGGTCACCCCGGTTCGGGGTGGCCGCCCTTCGGCGTTGTGTCAGCGCGCGGTGATCTCGAGCGCCGTCACCACCGCCGTCGCCACGGCGGCGAGCGCGCCGATGCTCGCCAGCGGCCACCGCGTCCGCTCCAGGGCGTCCAGCCGCTGCTCGTGGTCGGCGAGCTGCCTGTCGGTCTGGTCGCTGCGCTGGACGAGAAGCGCGAGCGAGCCGTCGACCCGGGCGAACCCGGCCTCCAGCGTGCCGCGCAGCCGCTCCAGTTCCAGGGCGACGGTGATCGGGTCGTTCGGATCAGCGTCGGTCATCGGCACCTCCCGTCCGCAGCCACGAGGGCAGCAGCGCCTGTACGGCGGGCACGGCCATCACCCTGGTGACCGCGGCGGCGACGGCGAGCGCGCCGGCGGCCCAGGGCAGGGTGTCCGGGATGCCGGCGGCGTCGACGACCACCGGCAGCAGGACACACAGGCCGACAGCGGTCTGTACGACGGTACGGAGGGTGTGCTTGGCGGCCTCGGACATCGTGAACCTCGTTTCTTCGAACAGCGTTCAGGAGCTGTAGGGGACCTTGAGCGCCGCCCAGGACTTCGCTCCCGGCCAGCCGTCGGCCGACGAGCCGGTGTAGCCGAGCTTGCGCTGCCACTCGGCGTACGACGCCCGGTCGGCGTCGGTCCACTGCGGGCCGGGGCCGTCGGCGTACGCGGAGCAGCCGTTGGCGACCAGCCGCCTGCCCATCGCGGTGACGATCGCCGACTTCGGGTTCTTCCTGAACCACGCGGCACCGGGGAAGGGCTGGTAGGCGGGCGTACCGGGCGAGGTCTTCGTCTGCAGCCGGGCGGCGACCCGGCTCCGGAAGTCGGCCATCGCGAAGCCCTTGGGGTCGATCTTGGTGTTCGTCCACTCCTTGTGGCCGATCACCGACCGCGCAGTCCAGCCGTGCGCCCGGCACAGCGCGGCCGACGCCCGGACCATGGCGTCCAGCTGGACGTCGGGCCAGGGGTCCTTGCCGTCGCCGAGGTTGACGCACTCGAAGCCGTAGAAGTGGACGTTGCCGTCGGTGTCGTTCTGGTTCGGTGCCGGCAGGGTGGCGCTCTCGGCGACGACGGCGGCCAGGACGTCGCCGTCGCCGCTGCCGGCGTGGTTGGCGCGGCCGTTGCCGACGAGGTGGACCGTGCCGTCCTTGGCGATGACGCCGTGGCAGAGCGGGCCGGGCAGGTCGGAGCGGCCGTTGAAGCACATGCTCACGGAGGTGGTGGTGCCGGAGGTGACGGTGTGATGGATGATCACGCCGTTCACCGGGCCCCAGGCGCCGTGTCCGGCCCTGTTGTGGGTGCGCCAGCCGTCGTGCTCGACGACGGTGACGCCTTCGGCTTGGAGGGCGGTGAGGAGGGCGTCTGCGGAGAGGGGTGTGGCCATGGGCGGGTCCTTCTGGGCTTGGTGGGCATGAAAAAACCCGGGCCGGGGTGGGCGGCTCGGGTGGTGTTCGGGGTGCGGGTGGGTGGGGGCTGGTCGCGCAGTTCCCCGCGCCCCCAAAAGGCGGCTGCGCCGCCATAGAGGGCGGGTGCGCTGCCGAAAAGGCGGCTGCGCTGCCGAAAAGGCGGGTGCGCCGCCAAAGAGGGCGGGTGTGTCGCCTATGGGGCTTCGGTGTCCGGGTCGGTGCTGGTGGGGGTCCACTTGGTGCACAGGGCGCTGTAAGCCGCTGTGTTCTGCTCGAAGTTGGTGAGGGCCGCGGCCACCGCGCGCTGGATCGCGGTCTGGTCGGGGACCACCGGGTCGGTGCCGGCCGGCGAGACGGTGATCCGGCCGACGCCGCGCAGCACCGAGTTGTTCGTGCCGGACTCGGTGAGCTGGGCGGTGATGTTGACGGGCGAGTAGGTGCCGGTGATCGAGTCCGGGCCGATGATGTCGCTCAGGCTGGTGTCGGAGACCTTGATGTAGACGGTGTGGCCGGAGTCGGTGATGGTGGCCCGGCCGGCGAAGTCGATGGCGAGGCCCCAGGGCTGGGTGGTGTCGATGTCCATGGAGAGCGTCCTTTCTTCCGGGGAGGCTCAGGTCTGGCGGCCGTACATGAGCACGGGGTTGGCGTAGACGGTGCCGGCGGTGGTGCCGGTGACCACGGCCTGGATCTCGACCTTGAGCAGCGTGTTGTAGGCGGACGCGAAGTCGGAGCTGATCGGGCCCGAGTAGTCGAAGTCCGCGGGAGTGTCGGCGACTCCGCCCCACAGGGCGCTGTTGACCAGCACCCTGACCTGACCGGTGGCGCCGGAGCTGGCCCGGGTGTTGATCAGCAGCCGCATGTTCGGCTGCCAGACGACGTTGTACGACATGGCGATCGTCGTGAAGTTGCCGGTCGCGGTGGTCTGCGGCCAGCGGGCCACGGCCGTGTCCTGCGGCGGCAGCATGTTCAGCCAGGGCCGGGCGATCCCGCCGGCACCGATGTCGTCCGAGAAGATCTCGCGTTCGGCGGAGTCGTAGATGCGCAGCGGCTGTTCCGAGGTGGCGGTGCCGTCGCCGTTGTACATGCTGATGGCCCGGTGGCCGGTCTGGCGCCGGAGTTCCATCTGGTACTCGCTGCCGTTCCACCTGCCGACCCGGAAGATGGCCGACCCGTCGGCCGGCCCGACCGAAAGGGCGCCGCCGGAGACCGTGTTGAGCGCGGGCCGGCTGTTGACGGCCGTGGACAGCTGCTGGATGCGGCGTTCCATCTGGGTCAGCCGGTCGATGATGTCTTCGGGGAGCTGGGGCATCAGGCGGCCTCCTCCAGGTAGAGCTCGGCGGTGTCGGGGCGGCCGCGCTGGGCCGGGCTGACCTTGACGCCGATGATCCGGTAGCGGGCGTCGAGGCCCTCGGTGAACCACTCGTCGGTGATCCGGATGCGCGCGGTACGGCCGAGCAGCGCGGTCGGCACCAGGTCGTCGAGCCGGATGCTGATCTCGGGGATCACCACCGCGCCGGTGGCCGCGGCCAGTTCGGTGCGGGCGAGGGCGTTCAGGGTGTTCCGGTCGGTGATGTCGTTGTGGTCGGAGGTCAGGTCGATGCGCGGGTAGCCCGCTCCGTTGATCAGTTGCTGGGCGACCGCGACATCGGAGGCCAGCGGCCGGGACTCGACGGACTGGTCGGTGTTGATGGAGGCGCCCCGGGCCCGGGCGGTGGTGCCGCCGCGGGTGGCGTCGCGCGGGAAGGAGTACGACAGGATCGTGCCGGGCCGGTCCAGGACCAGGGGGGTGGAGCCGGTCTCGATCCTCGGGTGGCCCAGTACCAGGCGGCGCAGCCGGCGCCCCGAGACCGGGTCGGTGTAGACGGTGATGTGGTACTCGAAGCCGTCCTCCAGGGCGGCCAGCGAGTCGAGGGCGTCCTGGTAGGAGGTCTCGTCGCCGTCCTGGTAGCTGACCGTGCGGCGAACGCCGGAGATCTCGGTGCCGACGTCGACGAGGATGTTCCCGCCGTCCAGCGCGGTCTGCATGTCGGTCCACAGGCCCTGGGCGATGGCCAGCTGGTCCATGTCGGGGAAGGGGAGGATGCCGTTGGCCTTGTACGTGGGCCGGATCATCCGCCGCCCCGCGTACGAGTCGAAGGTCGCCGCCTGGATGCCGAGCGTGAGGATGCCCTGCTCGTCGCTCTGCAGGGTGCTGGTCCAGATGATCCCGCCCCACCACAGGTCGGTGCCGCGCTGGAGGTAGACCGAGGTGCGGCCCTCCTCGATACGGCGGACGCGGGCGGCCATCTCCGCGTTCGGGACGGGGACGGTGCCGGAGAGCGAGCCGGCCTTGCCGATGTAGTCGTCGACGGTGACGTCGCGCAGCGGCAGGATGTCGATGGTGTGGTCGGTGCGCAGGTCGCAGAAGATCGCCCGGTAGGGCGTGTCCGTGGTCATGGGCTGTCAGCTCCTTGGCCGGGCGGTGGTCAGAGCACGAAGCACGTGGAGACGCGCACGTTGTTGCCGACCTGGATCACGCCGCTGGTCGCCCAGGCGATGAGGTAGACGGAGCCGTCGGTGGCGATCCGGGCCGCACCGCTCGCGTATCCGTCGGTGACGACGGCGTAGCTGTCGACCGCCGGCCGCCAGCCGGAGGGCAGCGTGCCCATCAGTTCGTCGGCGACGTTGCCCGGGTTGGTGGTGCCGGCCGCGGTCGCGGTGAGGCTGCTCGTCGTGCGGCTGAAGGAGAGGGTGAACGAGCAGACCCCACGCGTGCGCCGGGCGGCGAAGGACGCCAGGGTCCAGCTGCCGGTTGCGGTGGCGCCGGTCGTGGTGGTCTCCACCACGAGGGGTGGCTGGTAGTCGGCCCAGGCGGTGCCGGACCAGCGCTGGAGCACTCCGCCGGCGTCCCGGTACTGGCCCGGGTAGGCGCCGTTGCTGGTGTCGCTGGTGACCGGGAGGATGCCGCCGAGGCCGACGGTGGCGGTCCGCACGCCGGTGATCCCGGCGCTCCAGTCGATGGCGGTGGGGCCGGCGCTCGCGCCCTTGGGCACGGTGACCTGGTACAGCGGGATCGCCAGGGCCGGTGCCGCGGGGACGACCGCCGTGGCGGCGGGGGTGCCCTGGACGATCTCGACGGCGGCCTCGGCGCGGCCGGAGCCGTCGTAGGTGTCGTCGTAGACGCGCAGCACGACCAGGTCGACCCTGCCGTACTGGGCGTCGCCGGCGGCGAAGGTGAGGGGCAGGTACTCGGTCAGTGCGACCGGGTAGGCGCCCTGGGCGTCGGTGCCCTGGACGACGGCCCGGCCGGGGCTGACGGTGGCGGTCATGGTGCCGGCGGCACCGGTGAGGGTGAATCCGGAGATCCGCCACTGGCCGTCGGGCGAGCCCGGCAGGATGCCGGAGCGGGTGGCCACGGTGGAGGTCGGGGTGAGGGCGCCGAATGAGACGAGCCGGGTGTCCTCACGGGTCTGGCTGTCCGGGGACAGCCAGCCGGAGCGTACGGGCATGGTGAACTCCTGTGCGGGGGAGGAAAGGTCAGCCGGCCGGGTCGACGCGCACGAAGATGTTGTCGAAGGTGCAGGTGACGGCCGAGTCGCTGGAGCGGTAGAGGGCGGTCACCGTGTAGGCCGTGCCGGGGGTCAGCAGGTAGCGGAACACGGTGGAGACGGAACCGGCGATCGTCCCGCCGTAGCAGGCGGCGTACTCGTCGTTGCCGGCGAGGACGACCGTGCTGCCCTGGGCGATCTGCGGGGCGACGAACGCGGTGGTGGTCGTGGAGCTCGCGGTGCGCAGCCGCGCGCCGACGGAGACCAGCACCGCGCCGGTGGACGGGACGGTGAAGGTCACGGCGAGCGCGGTCACCGCGGAGCCCGTGAGCGCCGCCGTGTACGTCGTCGACGCGGTGGTGCCCGCGTCCAGGGACGAGACGAAGGCAGGCGGCGCGACGGCGGGCAGCCAGGCGCTGCCGTTCCAGCGCTGGAGCACGCCGCCCGAGTTGTCCCGGTACTGCCCCGTGTAGCTCCCCGTCGTGACCGCGCCGGCCGGGGCGATCCCGCCGGTCGCCTTGGCATACGGCACCCAGGCCGAGCCGTCCCAGCGCTGGAGCACGCCGTCCGACGACTCCCGGTACTGCCCGGTGTAGCTCGCGGTGGTGACCGTGCCGGCCGGGGCGATGCCGCCGAGGCCCTTCGGGTACGGCACCCAGGCCGAGCCGTCCCAGCGTTGCAGGGTGCTGTTGATGTCCCGGTAGTGACCGGGGTAACCGCCCGCCGCCGTGTCGTCGGAGCGGGTCGGCAGGATGCCGCCGAGGGCGACGGTGGTCGGCCGCAGATCGGTGCTGGCGCCGGACCAGGTCAGGCCGCCCGCGTTCGCCGGGACGGCCACGCTGAACAGCACCAGGCAGACGTCCGGCGCGGTGGGCGCGACCGGGCTGGTGGCCGGGGTGCCCCGGACGATCTCGACGGCGGCCTCGGTGCGGCCGGAGCCGTCGTACGTGTCGTCGTACACGCGCAGCACGACCAGGTCGATCCGCCCGTACTGGGCGTCGCCCGCGGCGAAGACGAGGTCGACCTGTTCGGTGACGGCGACCGGGTAGGCGCCCCGGTCGACGGTGGACTGGATGACGGCCCGCCCCGGCGTGACATGGGCGTTCAGCGTGCCGTCGGTGCCGGCCAGCCACAGCCCGGTCACCCGGTACAGGCCGCCCTCGGAGCCCGGCAGGACTCCGGAGCGGCCCTTGCTGTCGGTGACCGGGGTGAGCGCGCCGATCTGGTTGGTCCGGGTGTCCTCCCGGCTCTGGCCGTCGGGGGACAGCCATGCGGTGCGTACGGTCATGAAGGCGACCCCCGTGGTCAGGAAGCGGATTCGTAGGTGCCGTGGATGGACAGCACGTCACCGGAGGCCCAGACGAAGGGCAGGGACTTGTCCCAGAGACCGGTGCTGAACCCGAGGGTGTCGCGCAGGGAGCGGACGATGCCGCCGCTCGTCGTCGCGAGCAGGCCGGTGCCCTGGTAGAACAGCATGGCTGAGGAGTCGAACGCCTCCGCGCTCAGCACCCGCCCGTCCAGCTTCCACGCGGTGGAGACCGGCGCGGCCGGCAGCGAGAACGTCCAGTTGCCGTCGGTGGCCTGGGCGGAGAGGTTGGTCGTCGACCCGATCTTCAGATAGATCCGGACGTGCACGACCGTGCCGGTCTTCACGTACGACCCGGCGAGCGTGCCGTTGCCGATCGTCGGCGCGGTACCGGACTCGGCGGCCCAGACCGGCGTGTAGTCGGTCCAGCTCGGCACCGGCTGGTACGACACCCACGCCGAGCCGTTCCAGCGCTGCAGCAGCCCGCCGGACGAGTCCCGGTACTGGCCTGTGTAGCTGGCGGTGGTGACCGTGCCGGCCGGGGCGATGCCGCCCAGCGCGCTCGGGTACGACACCCACGCCGAGCCGTCCCAGCGCTGCAGCGCGCCGCCGGAGTCGCGGTACTGGCCCGGGTAGGCGCCGTTGCCGGTCTCCCCGTACACCGGCAGGATGCCGCCGACCGCCACGGTGGGGGTGCGCAGGTCGGTGAGGACGCCGGCCCAGTCGAGGCCGCCCTTGCCGGCGCTGGCCCCGGCGGGGACCCTGACCTGGTAGATCGGCAGCGCGATGGCCGGGGTGGCGGGCGCGACCGGGGTGGCGGCCGGGGTGCCCTGGACGATCTCCAGGGCTGGCTTGGTCTGCCCGGAGTTGTCGTACAGCGAGTCGTAGATCCGCACCACGACGAGGTCGATGCGCGGGTTGGCGGCGTCGCCGTCGGCGAAGGTGAGGCTCGCGGGCTCCGGCAGGGTGACCGGGTAGGCGCCCTGGGTGGCGCCGGCCGCGATGACCGCCCGGCCCTCGTGGACGGTGGCCTTCATGGCCCCCGAGGTGCCCTCCATCCAGAAGCCGGACATCCGGTAGAGGCCGTCGTAGGACCCCGGCAGGATGCCGGAGCGGACTTGGAGCGGGTTGACCGGGGTGGTCGCGCCCAGCTGGGTCAGCCGGGTGTCCTCGCGAGTCTGGCCGGTCTCGGCCACCCATGAGCTGCGCAGGTTCATATGCGGGTCTCCTGTGATCTCGTGGCTCGGGCGCGGGGGTCGGTCACCACTCCGCCGAGCGCCAGCGGACGGCGAGTTGGGCGCCGGTGTCGTAGGTGTCGGGGCGGAACGCCAGCTGGGCCTGGCCCGGTTCGAAGGCGAACAGTTCCTCGGGGCTGCTGTCTGCGGCGGCGGTGTGGCGGCGCGAGGCGGTGGCGTTGAGGGTGACGGTGCCCTCCGCGGTGTCGACGACCAGCTCGTCACCGGCCGCGAGTTCGATCTCGTAGCGCAGCCTGCGCCCCGAAGTCCGGTCGGTGACGGTCGGGTTGGCGCAGGGCCCGGTGAAGGTGAGGACCGGATGGGTGGGGGCCGAGCCGGTGTTGTCGGCGTTGACGTCACCGGTCGAGTCCGCCTGCCCCCAGTACAACGGCCAGGTCAGCGGCCACGTCAGTCCGCTCTCCGGCTGCGGTGCGCCGGTCACGGCCGCCTGCTCGTCGACGGCGTAGCGGCGCGGGTCGGTGGCGTACCACTGCACGGACGCCCTGGCGACGCCCTGGGTGGTGTACGTCCGGTCGGTGGCGAGCACCCGCTGGCTGACCCGGGCCCGGACGGCCAGGGTCTCGCCGTGCAGCCGCACCGCGAGCCAGCGCTCCTGGTCACCGAGGAGCAGGGCCTGGCGCAGGGCGCGCGTCGCGGAGAGGTAGGAGGCGGTGTCGTCGGACGGCGGTACGGTCCACACCGTGCCGCCGACCCTGCGGGGCTTGGCGTACCGCGCGCCCGGCCAGGCGCCGTGCGCGGTGGGGTGGTCGGCGTCGGTGGTGTCGTAGTCCGGGAGGTCCTCCCAGCCGGTGAGCCCGTCACTGCCGATCTCGTACGGCGTACCGGGGCCCAGCAGCAGTCCGGCCCACTGCATCTGCCCGTCGCGGGTGATGAGTGAGCCGGGGGGAACGTCGTCGGTGTATGCGGTTGTGGTCAGGTCGGCCATCGGCCTTCACCTCACTGTCGTCGGTGCTGTCATGCGCAGGCGTGTGCGGAGGCCAGGAAGAGCAGGTCGGTCGCGGTGGCGTGGGCGCCGGCGCCGTGGCTCTCGTGGAACTCCTCGATGCGGTGCGGGTTGCGGGCCGCTGTGCCGCGCCGTCTGCGGGCGAGGGCGGTGAGGGGGAGCACCCTGCCCGTCCGGGCCGCGCCGGGGACGGCGATCCCGCCCTCCGCCAGCATCGGGATCTTGCCGAGATGCACGCCGAACTTCTTGCCGAAGAAGCTGAAGCTGAGCTTGTTCAGCCCGTCGATCACCCAGTTGGCGAAGGCGATGAGCCCCTGGATCGGGCCCTTGATCACCCCGGCGACGGTCTGCGCACCGGTGGTGACGAACTGCCCCATCGCGGTGAGGGTGCGGGAGGTGGCGTCCTTGATCCGGGTGAAGCCGCGGGGGATGTCCCTCGTGATCCAGTCCAGCACGGGCTTCACGGCACCCTTGAACCCGTTCCAGACCGCCGACACCTTGCCGCTGAGCGCCCGGGTGTCGCCGGTGGTGAGCGCCTTGAGGACGGCGAAGCCGGTGCCGATGAGGGTGCCGAGGGCGGTGAGGACGCCGGTGATGAGGGTGAGGTAGCCGGTGACGTACGTGTTCACCGCGCTCGCGATGACCTTGATGATCGGGGTGAGGATGGTCAGGTAGCCCTGGACGTACTGGAGGATCAGCTTGGCGAGCTGGTCCGTCAGCCGTTGCCCGGTCTCGGAGTTGAGCGCGATGTCCAGCAGCCAGCCGGCCACCGGGAGGAGCAGACCGGTGACGAAGCCGATCGGGTTGGCGCGGGTCAGGGCGTTGACGACGATCATCACGCCGGAGCCGATGGTCATGGCGGTGCCGAAGGTGCCGAGGAGACCGCCGAGGACACCGGAGGCGGAGATGAGCGCGCCGACGAGGGCGAAGACACCGCCGAGCCCGGCCTTGAGCTTGCCGAGGGACTTGCCGGCGCTCTTGACCCTGCTGCCGGCGGACTCGATGCCCGGGGCGGAGCCGGTGGCGGTCTGCCCGGCGCTGGCGACGGAACGGGCGGCGGTGTCGGCGTTCGTCTTGATCTTCTGGACCGCGGTGGCGCCCTGGCCTGCGGGGGTCTGGACGCGGTCGAGGCCGTCGGAGGTGCCGCTGACGCGGTCGGAAAAGGACCGCAGGCCCTGCTGGGTCTGCTCCACCTTGGTCCGGAACGAACGCAGGACGGGTACGGCCCCCTTGAACGGGTTGCGTACGACCGCGCTGCTCATCCGCGTGCCTTCGCCAGGAACATCAGCGCGTCGGCGGTGCGCTGCGGGCTGCTGGTCTCGGCCGCGTAGTAGTGCTCGATGTGCAGCGCACCGCCAGTGGCGGCGGTGCCGTTCACGGTGCCCCGTGCGGCCGCCCGCTTCAGCAGCCGGTCGAGCTTGCTGAGCGGCAGGACGGCCTCCGCCTCACCCGCCTCCGCGAGGAGCGCCGGGACACCGCCGGAGCGGGGCATGACGACACCGCCGGTCGCCAGCGCCGGGATCCTCGGCAGGCTGACGCCGAAGGTCTTGCCGCCGACCATCGGGACCCAGCCCGGGATGGAGACGTGGATGCCGTTGAGGGCGCCGATCGCGGAGTTGATGATCCCGATGACCGCGTTGATCGGGCCGCGGACCGCGCCCTTGATGCCGTCGAAGGCGCGGCTCGCGATGCCCTTGAGACCGCCCCAGACGCTGGACAGCCGGTCCTTGACGGCCTGGAAGGCGCTGGGGATCGCGGACCTGATCCAGCTGACGACAGGAGAGATGACGTTCTTGATGCCCTTCCACGCCCCGGAGACGACCGAGCGGATCGCGCTGAGGGCGCCGCTGATGATCGTCTTCCACATGGTGACGTAGGTGCGGATGACGGTGGCGACGGCCTTCACGACGTTGGTGATCGCCGTCTTGATGCCGCTCCAGACCGACTTGATCAGTTTGCCGGCGTTCTTCATGATCGGCTCGATGGCCTTCATGACGTTGCTGATCACGGTCTTGATGACCTCGAAGGCCTGTTTGAGGACCTTCTGCATGGTCTTCGAGTTGGTCACCATGTCGATGACCTTGTCGATGAGCGGCTGGAGCAACTGCATGAGCAGGCCGAAGAAGTTTCCCTTCATCGACTTGTTCATCTTGTCCTGGCCCTTGGCCGCCTTGCTCGCCCCGGACTCGTACTTCCCGAGGTTCTTCCCGGCACTGGTACCGGTCTTGCCGGCCTTGCCGAGTGACTTCTCGGCCTGGTCCGAAGCGGTCTTGAGATCCTTCAACTCCTTCCCGGACCCGTCGGCGGCCGTCTTCAGCGCCTTCAGCTGACCGGCACTCTTCTGGCTGTCACTGCCGATCCCCTTGGTCGCGGCACCGGCACCGGAAGCCTTGGACTTGAATTCCTCCAGGGAACCGGACGCCTTTTTCAGGGAACTGACGAGACTCATGGGACACCTCCTTCGAGGAGTGCGAGGTCAGGCGCCGATGGAGTCGGCGGCGCGGGTGGACGCGGTGGCGAGGTTCTGGAACATCACCTTGACGTTGTCGGCGTTGTCATGAAGCTCCTTGGCGGCCTTGGAGATATCCCGCAGCACTGTGGGCTTCGGGAGATTTTCGTGATTGAAGGCGGACATTTTCTGGTTGAGCCTGTCCGTTGCTTCGGTCAGACCGTCGAGATCCGCAGGGTGCAGTCGCTCGGTTACCTTCTCCAGAGCGTCGCTCAATCGGTTCGTCGCGCCGGCCGTCCGCTTCATCCTGGCCGCGGAGGGGAGTTTCGCCTTGAGCCTGTCGAAGGCCTCGATTCCGCTGTTGACCCTGCTCATCGCCTGTGCGAGTGCGTGCGCGTCGCCGGCCGGGGGCAGCCCCGAGGCACCGCCGCCGGGCTGCCGTCTCCGCTGACGGAACTGTCGGCTGCCCTCGCGCTGCGCCTGCCGCATCTCCCCGGAGGTGCGTTCCGGCCGGAGCCCCAGCCGTCCGTCGTCGTCGCGTCCGATGTACCGGCGGCCGTTCGGGAAGCGGCCCGTGATGTCCAGTGTCAGGTTCTTGATCGCCGCCAAGACACCTTTGACCTTGTCGAAGAGGCCGGTGATCAACGTGCGGACCTTGCCGAGGAGAGCGACGGCCCCGGTGACAACACCGGCTCCCAGGACGATCTGCGCCACGAGGTCTTTACCATGAAAAACATCCATGACTTGCTTGAAGAGGGCCAGTGCCTCCTTGACGAGCGGCATTTCCTTGATGAGGTCCAAGCCGCTCGGATTCTTCTCCTCGGCGGTTTTCCCGCCCTTCTCGATCGCCGCCTTCAGGTCGGCGATCTTCGAGTCGAAGTGGCCGGTCGTGACCTCGGACCTGGAATTGTTCTCGAGTTGCTGCTTAACTTCGGCCAGCCGGTCATAGACCTCGTCCGTGGTGTGCTTTCCCATGCGTCTGCTCCTCGCTGATGTCGCTCGCCTGGGGTTTTGTCCCGTTCTGGGCCTTGCTCGCGTCATGGATCCCCGGTAGCCTCGAAGATCCGTGCGGGATTAAGGGGGGAAGAAATGACAGATTTCCTGTTCTGGGTTATCGGTACCTGTTTCCTTGTCGGTGGATTGTTCCTTCTTTTCGTCGCTTTCCTGACGTTCCTGATGTGGCGAAAGGATGAGAAGGAGGTACCCTTCAAGAAATTCCTGCTGTGGCTCTGTGCAGGTGTCGCCGCGGAGGGGCTCATGGTGGTCTTCTACACGTTCAAGCCCTGAACCGGATGACTGTCGGACGTACACCACGGCCGGCGGTGGTCCAGCATTGATTCCCCTGCCCGAGGCCGGGGTTCAACGTCAGGCAGGGCCTGCGGTGTGTCCTGTGCGCAACCTCAGGTGCCAGGGCGTCGCCGGGAAGATGGCCTGCACATTCCGCGACCGGGTGGGAGTCGGTGCCGGTGTGGGCGGGGTGCGGCGAGAAGACCGTGGCGCATGTTCGCCGGGTGAGCTAAGGGCGGCTTCGGCGGGCTTCCGTCAGGGCGTCCGTCCAGCCGGCCGCGTAGGCGCGGGACTCGCGGGTGAGCAGTTCCTCGTACAGCCGGTCGAGCAGTGCCTCGCGGTCGGGCGCGGGGGAGTGCAGGAGGTGGGCGAGACGGGAGTAGGTGTCGATCGGCTGCTGCGGGAAGTTGCTCGTGCCAGTCGCCATGTCTGTCGGCCTGCTTTCCGGTCTGTCCGTTGGGCTGGTGGTACAGGTGTGCGCTCCTGACGCGCTCGAAGCGTCCGTTCGAACTAGTGTACGAGTAATCCGTTGGTGTCGCTCCGTGTTTGGCGAAGCCGATTTGTTTCACTCTCCGTTGCCGTCCGGTCCGGACCTGCGGCGTTGCGAGGGTGCAGTGGATGTTGTGTCAGATACGTGGAGTAGGATCCGGCCGTTCTCCCGTCGGTGAATCGAAAGTGAACGGTGCGGCCTGACAACGGACCTGAAGGCCTGTCATACGACGGTGGACGGCCACCGGGCGGCCGTCCTCGCGCGGGGGGCGCGATGGGGGCAGGGACGAGAGCAAGGCCTACGGGGTGGACGGGGACGCGAGCAGCGCGCGGCAACGACACGTGATCGACTGGCTGGAACAGGCCGATGACCTGCCACATCTCATCGCCCGTCTCTCCGAGCTGGTCCTGAGTCTCGGTTACGAGCCCCAGGACCTGGTGATCCTGCCGCGCGGTGAGCTCGACCGGCGGGAGACGGCCGCCTACAGCGCGGGCTGGGCCGATGTGGTCGACGAGCAGCTTCCCGCCGTGCGGCGGGCGTACGAGCAGCGGATCACGGCTGCCTATCTCCAGGGGCAGGAGGACGCCCGGAGCGGGCGGCGGCCGCGGCGCGCCCGCCGGACGGAGGGGGAGCGGGAGCAGGGCGGTGAGGTCATTGCGCTGCCCTACGTCCAACTTCTGCGTCCTCCGGCTGAATTGACGCGGGTAGAGCAGCGCGGGGAACGGGAGCGGTCGATCGCGGACGGGACGCCGTGGGACGGCATCGTCGACGAGGTCGAGGACGTCGAGGACGCCGAAGACATGGATGACATCGATGGCGGTACGGACGCCGGGCCCGGGGCCGACACCCTCCTGTCCGCCCGCGAGGTGCGGGAGAAGCGGGTGGTGCCGGCCGCCGCCGAACGGCGTTCGGTGGTACGGCGCAACGGGCGGCCCAGTGTGCCTCCGCTGAAGCGCGACGGTCCGGGTGGCGGCCGGGACAAGGGGCGTCGGGCAGAGGACCGGGAGCAGCAGGAGTCCGCCGACGCGCCCGGCCCCCGGCTCTCCGACAAGGCCCGGGCCCTCGCGGACGAACTGGAGGGCCGGGCCCCGGGCCGGCGCCGGGACGAGTAGCGCGTCCGGGCCGCCGTACAGCGTGGTCAGCCGAAGAAGCGGGCCAGCTGTACGGCCGACGGTGTCGCATCGGAGGGGGCCGGCTCCGGGGCCGGTTCGGCCACCGGCGGTTCCCCGTCGTCGTACGACGGCCTAGGCACCGGCGCCGGGGGTTCCGGCTGGTCGCCCTCCTCCGAGTTGACGCTGGCGAACATCCAGTTCGCGGCGGCCAGATGGTCCACCGCGGCGGCGAGGAGATGGTCGGACACCGACCACTCGGCGGCCTCGCCGTGCAGCTCCCTGTTCAGCGCGCTGTCATGCGGCAGGTGCTTGACGAGCGCCGCGAGACGCCGGGCGGACAGCGTCTCGCGGTGCCAGTCGAGCAGGTCGATGCCGTAGTAGCGGAGCAGGTCCGCTTCGAGGGCCTCGGCGTGTTCGTCCACGAACCCGACGAGGCTCAGCCTTCCCCCAGGCCGAGCCCGGTCTCCTTGCCGTAGGCCTCCAGGATCGCGGCGATGTCCTGCATGGTGACCTCGTGCTTTTCGAACCGGCCGAACTGCTTCTCGCCGAGCAGCAGGCGCAGCAGCCCGTCCACGTCGTTGTCGTCGAGCTTGCGCAGGGCCTTCGCCGTCGCGCGGGTCAGCTCGGTGGGCAGGGTGTAGCTCTCGCCGTCGAGTTCGAACGACCAGGTACGGCCGAGGGCTTCGAGGCGCTGGGCGCGCGCGGCGTTGACGTCGAAACGGGCCATGGTGACTCCTTGAGCAGAGAAACAGGGAAGGGGTGTGGGCCCGGGGCGGGGCGGACGGGTGCGTCCGCCCCGCCCCGGCGGGTCAGGACGCGGCGTACGCCGAGTCCTTCATCACGAAGCTGGCCAGCGCCGAGCCGTCGGCGGCGGCCATCGCCGTGTAGGTGATGCCGAGCTGGGCCGCGGACTTGCGGGCCAGCTTGATGTCGTCGGCCGCGGTGACCTGGCCGCGCGGGATGCCGAAGCGGTAGGTGACGGTGGTGCCGTCGCTCGCCTTGACGTCCGTGAACTCCAGGCCGAGGGCGCGCACGTCGGCGAACGGGCGGTCGGCGATGTCGTACTTGTAGACGCCGGTCGAACCCGTCACCGCGTCCACCGTGCCGCCGCCCATGAAGAACGGCAGCGTGTCCTCGTTGAACTGCATCAGCGAGAACTTCAGGGTCAGGTCGCGGTCCGAGTACACGAAGTGCACCGGGCTGACGGCCTGCCACACGTCGACCGGCTCCAGCTTGTCCTTCTTGGAGAAGGTGACGCCGTCACCGGAGGTGAAGCCGAGGTTCTTCCAGCTCGCCCAGTCGGTGGAGGTGTCGGTGGAGAAGGTCGTCGGCACCTTGGTGTCGGCGGTGGCGACGTAGAGGCGGCCTACGCCGGCGATGCGGATCTCGGAGGAGTTGGTTCCTGCCATGGTGGTTTCTCCTTGTCATCGGGGGTTGGTGCCGTATCCGGTGGTGTCCGGGTACGACGAAGGCCCCGCCGGGGTGGCGGGGCCTTCGGTCTGTGGGGTGGAGCGTCCGGCTGGTCGGTCAGTAGACGTCCACGTACACCTTCATCACGGTGACGTAGCGGTTGGCGGCCGAGTAGAGGTAGTCGGGCAGCCAGCGCGGGCCGTCCTGCTCCTCGACCTCCGTGACGAGGTTCGTGCCGTAGCGGTGGTCGGCCATCGACAGCAGGATCTGGCGGGCGTCGTTGGCCAGGACGTGCGCGGCCTGCTTCGTCGGGCCGTACACCTCCAGCTCGATCAGCGGCTGGTCGACGTGGCGTTCGCCGACCCAGGCGCCGCCGCGGCGGTTCACGAAGACGGCGGCTGTCGTGCCGTCGAAGCCGGTCTGCGCCTGTACGGCGACGGTGGCGCCGGAGAGACGGGAGTCGTCCTTCAGGACGTCGACGATCATGGCCTCCACGTCGGGGAACGACGCGGGCGGGGTGGGTGTGGTCATGCCGGATCACCTCGGGGCAGCGGGTGGGATGAGGGCGGCCGGCCTACGGGCACAGCTCCGCCGCTGCACCAACTGTGACAGAGAGCGTGCGCGCACGCAACTAAATCTCTGAGGTGATCGAAAGAGGGGGGCTGGGCTGGGGCGCTCGCTGCGGGTGGTGTGTGGCTGGTCGCGCAGTTTCCCGCGACCCTTCGGGGCGCTCTGCTTCGAGGTGCTCTGCGCCACCCCCGTGAAGAAGCACCCGTCGGCCCACGGGTGTCCTCGATGGCGCGTCCGGCGATGGAGGGGTGGAGCTCAGTCCGTGGTCGTCGTTGCCGCGTCCGCCAGGGGGCGGGGGTCCTCCTGGTCCAGCGCGTCGTTCGGCAGGAACTGCTCGACGACGCGGACGAACATCTCCCGTCGGTCCGCCGGCACCCCCAGCAGATCGGCCACCTCCTCCAGCGTGGGCCGGCGGGCGAACTCCGCGCTCGGTGCCGACGCGGCCAAGTAGTCGTGCGGGTCGGCGAGTTCCTCCGCCGTGAGGCGGCCGGAGCGGATGAGCATCTCGCGGACCGGGACGCCCAGTACGCGGGCGAGCCTGCGTGTGGTCTCCAGGTCCGGCATGCTCTGGCGCTGCAGCAGGCGGGTGACGGCGGCCCGGTGGACCCCCGCCTCGTCCGCTATCCGCGACTTGCCGCCGCCGCGTGGACTGTCGATGTCGTAGCCGCGGTCGCGCATCAGGTCTTCGACCCACGCGGCGAACGCGTCCAGATCCTGGCTGGTCATCTGAGGGCTCGCTTCCTTTGGGGGAGGGCAGCAAGTTTAGCTTGCTTGCGCGCACGGAATTACGTGCTCTCGTGCAAGCACCGAGGGAAGTTCGTGCGATACGGGGAGATCGGGTGGCGATGGGTGTCCGAGTGATCCCGATCTTTCCATGATCCACCGAAAGGGTCACTGGCATATTTGTTGCGAGCGCGCGCGCAATCTGTAAGTCTGGACGGCGCTCGTCTCACACCAGCCCCACCGGAGTCACCTTGGGAGGCCCCATGTCCGTCACCGGAAACCCATGCCCACCGCCCGCCTGGCAGGCCGCGGCCGCCTGCACCGGGCTCCCGCCCCGTGTCGTCTTCTCGAAGAAGGTCAAGGAGGCCGCCCCCGCCCTGCGGGCCTGCACCCGCTGCCCGGTCCGGCGTGACTGCGAGGAGGCCGTCGCCCCCGCCGACAACTGGTTCGACGGCGTCTGCGGGGGCCGGCTCTGGCGCCGGGGCCGCCCGGTCGAGATCCCCGCCCGTCTCCTCCCGGCCATGCAGAGCCCGGTCGTACAGGGCGCCCTGCGCCGCGGAGGCTCCGTTGCCTGACCGCCGTACGACCCCGGCACGCCCGCCTTCCGAAGACCGCCCCGCCGACCACGCCGCCCTCTGGATCGGCCTGCTCCTCCAGCAGTTCCCCGAGCTGGCCGTCGAGCTCGCCCCCGGCCGCAGTACCTCCCCGGCCCGCCGTCCGACGCCGGCCCCGCCCGCCGCGGACCTCGCCGACCGGCTCCGCGCGGAGCGCGCCGAGGCCCTGCTCCTCCAGCAGGCCCAGGGACTCGTCGCCCCCGGCCACAGCGCCGCACCCCTTCGGCTGCACATCTCCGACACCATCCGTGACATCACCGACGGGGTCGTCGAGCTGGAAGAAGCCGTCCGCGACCGGCTCGGGCTGCCCCGCGTCCGCCGTGCCTCCGTGCCCGAGCGGCTGCGCCGGATCGGCGGGCTCCTCGACGGCATCGCCGCCGACCCCGTCCTCGCCGCCCACGTCCGGGACGAGACCCGCCGGATGGCCCGGCGCTGCGCCCGCGCCCTGGGTGACACCGAGACCGTCGTCCGCGTCTCCGGGCGCTGCCCCTGGTGCGACTCCGTCTCCCTGCGCGCCTTCCCGGACCGCGCGGCCGTCCTCTGCGTCAACCCGGCCTGCCGGTGCGCCGACCCGGACTGCGGCTGCCACGACGACCCGGCCTACCGGCACACCTGGGACGAGGGGGAGTGGACCCACCGATGAAGACGGTGCAGGCACAGGGCTCGCCCGCCCTCATCCCCGGTCCCCTCGCCGCCCAGGAGGCCGGCGTCGCCCCGGCGACCATCCGCAAGTGGGTCCAGCTCGGCCACCTCAAGGCCGTCGGCAAGGCGGGCCGGGCCGCGCTCTTCCGCCTGGAGGACGTGTTCGCGGCGGAACGCGCGGCCGCCCGCCGCCCGTAGCGGACCAGGGGCGGGGGCCGCCCCGGCCCCCGCCCCTACGGAATCCCCAACTCGAAGATCACGTAGTGCGCGTACCACCCCGACGCCACCGCGGCCGTCGAGAAGAAGACCACCAGGCTCGGCCGCTTCAGCCGCGCCATCGCCGCCGCCGGGGCCAGGAGCAGCGGGAAGACGGGGAGCAGATAGCGCGGGGTGTTCCCGAACATCTGCTGGGTGCCGAGGATCGTCACGATCGAGGCGAGGGCGTATGCCGTCAGCACCAGCGGCGGCCGCTTCCGCAGCATGAGCGCGACCAGGAACGGCAGCGCCACCACCATCTGGACGGCGATCAGGTCCGGGACGGAGTAGGCGAAGAGATAGTCGCCGTGCCCCACCGCCACGTTCCGCAGCACGTCCAGGGTGTAGGCGCCGAAGTCGAAGTAGTGGGCCCAGGCCTTGTGCTGGAGAGAGAAGTACGCGCCGAGGTCCCCCATCGACCAGCCCACCCAGGCGATGTAGGTGAGGAGGCCGAGGGGTGCCGCGACCGCCGCGTAGAGCGGGGCCGCGACGCCCTGCTCGCGCCGGCTGTCCCGGCGTACCAGCGTCACCAGGGCCGCCAGGCCGACCGCTCCGATCAGTACGGCCGCCGTCGGGCGGCTCAGGCCGGACAGGAAGGCGAGCAGGCCCGCCGTCACCCAGCGGCGCCTCAGCACGGCGTGGCAGGTCCAGGCGGCGATCGCCACGAACAGGGACTCCGTGTAGACCGCCCACTCGACGCCGGCGGCGGGGGCCACGGCCCACAGCCCGGCCGCGATGGTGCCGGCCCGGGTGCCCGCGAGCATCGCGATCACCGCGTAGATGCCGGCCGCCGCCACGAACGAGCACACCACCGAGACGAGGATCGCCGCGCCGTACAGGCCGAGGCCGGTGACTTCCGAGACGGCTCGGATCAGGCCGGGGTAGAGGGGGAAGAAGGCGACCGAGTTCTGTTCCGCCGTGAACTGGCCGCCCGGTGCGAGCGGCTTGAGCGGCTCGGGGTGGTAGCCCTTCTGCGCCACCTGGAGGTACCACCAGCCGTCCCAGGTGGACAGGACGTCCCACCAGTGGGTGCCGCCGCCGAAGCGGGGGTCCTTGTGGCGGTAGTCGCCGGCGTAGGTGAGGAGCCAGGCGAAGACCAGGAGGCCGGTGAGCTTGGCGGCGCCGTAGAGGGCGAGGGGCGGGAGGTAGGGGCGGGCGGCCGGGGGGAGGCGGAGGGGGCGAGGGCGCGGGGCCGGCTCGGTGGTCGTCGCGGTGTTGCTCTGAGCTGTGCTCATGCGTGATCCCCCTGAAGAACGCCGATGGAAGTGCCGCGCGTGGTCGTCGGGCGGCCGCCTGTCCGTCGTGGCTGGTCGCGCCCACGCGGCGGAGCCGCAAATTTATACAGCCCCGCGCCCCTTACAGGGCGCTGAAGGGGGCCGGCGATCAGAAGATCCGATCAGCGTCGCACAGCTGTGAATCCGATCGGCGTCAGCTCGCGCCGCTCTCCGTTCGCGTGTCGTTCGTCTCCGTGGTATATCGGGAGGTGCCTCAAAATCGCAGCTCATGCCCCCCGCAACCGGTCCCCGTCCCTTTGTTTTGACCGGAGTGATTGCGCTAGGTACGCTCAGACCTTGTGCCTGGGGTGTGCCCTGACCCTCGTGCGTGCCTTCAAACCGCACCGGAGTGACGAGCGGCCACCGCGATCCGCGCCCCCTTCTGCCTTGCGGCAGGAGTCCACGGAATCCGACACACCCGACCGCGTGGGTCGGTGATGTTCCAGGTTAGCTTCACCATTCGGCACACAGAAACCGGAGAAGTAGTGCCTACGATCCAGCAGCTGGTCCGCAAGGGCCGGCAGGACAAGGTCGAGAAGAACAAGACGCCCGCACTTGAGGGTTCCCCTCAGCGTCGTGGCGTCTGCACGCGTGTGTTCACGACCACCCCGAAGAAGCCGAACTCGGCCCTGCGTAAGGTCGCGCGTGTGCGTCTGACCAGCGGTATCGAGGTCACTGCTTACATCCCGGGTGAGGGACACAACCTGCAGGAGCACTCCATCGTGCTCGTGCGCGGCGGCCGTGTGAAGGACCTGCCCGGTGTTCGCTACAAGATCATCCGCGGCTCGCTCGACACCCAGGGTGTCAAGAACCGCAAGCAGGCCCGCAG
Organism: Streptomyces sp. GbtcB6; assembly: GCF_019091475.1. Classification (NCBI taxonomy): domain Bacteria; kingdom Bacillati; phylum Actinomycetota; class Actinomycetes; order Kitasatosporales; family Streptomycetaceae; genus Streptomyces; species Streptomyces sp. GbtcB6. The sequence continues at coordinate 258,950 of NZ_JAGXJL010000010.1, forward strand.
CCGCTACGGCGCCAAGAAGGAGAAGTAAGAATGCCTCGTAAGGGCCCTGCCCCGAAGCGCCCGGTCATCATCGACCCGGTCTACGGTTCTCCTCTTGTCACCTCGCTCATCAACAAGGTGCTGCTGAACGGCAAGCGCTCCACCGCCGAGCGCATCGTGTACGGCGCCATGGAGGGCCTGCGCGAGAAGACCAGCAACGACCCGGTCATCACGCTGAAGCGCGCGCTGGAGAACATCAAGCCGACCCTCGAGGTCAAGTCCCGCCGTGTCGGTGGTGCGACGTACCAGGTTCCGATCGAGGTCAAGCCCGGTCGTGCCAACACGCTCGCGCTGCGCTGGCTGGTCGGTTACTCCCGCGCCCGTCGCGAGAAGACCATGACCGAGCGTCTGCTCAACGAGCTTCTCGACGCTTCGAACGGCCTCGGTGCGGCCGTCAAGAAGCGCGAGGACACGCACAAGATGGCCGAGTCCAACAAGGCCTTCGCGCACTACCGCTGGTAGTCGCAGTCCACATCGAGACCGAGAGAAGACTGAAGCCTTATGGCTACCACTTCGCTTGACCTGGCCAAGGTCCGCAACATCGGGATCATGGCCCACATCGACGCGGGCAAGACGACCACCACCGAGCGCATCCTGTTCTACACCGGTGTGTCGTACAAGATCGGTGAGGTCCACGACGGTGCTGCCACCATGGACTGGATGGAGCAGGAGCAGGAGCGTGGCATCACGATCACCTCTGCTGCCACCACCTGTCACTGGCCGCTCGAAGACGTCGACCACACCATCAACATCATCGACACCCCGGGTCACGTCGACTTCACCGTCGAGGTGGAGCGTTCGCTCCGCGTCCTCGACGGCGCCGTGACGGTGTTCGACGGCGTTGCCGGCGTGGAGCCCCAGTCCGAGACGGTTTGGCGTCAGGCGGACCGCTACGGCGTGCCGCGTATCTGCTTCGTCAACAAGCTCGACCGGACCGGCGCCGAGTTCCACCGCTGTGTCGACATGATCAGCGACCGCCTGGGCGCGACGCCGATCGTCATGCAGCTCCCGATCGGTGCCGAGGCCGACTTCAAGGGTGTCGTCGACCTGGTCACGATGAAGGCGTTGGTGTGGTCCGCCGAGGCGGAGAAGGGCGAGATGTACGACGTCGTCGACATCCCGGCCACCCACACCGAGGCCGCCGAGGAGTACCGCGGCAAGCTCGTCGAGACCGTCGCCGAGAACGACGACGAGATCATGGAGCTGTACCTGGAGGGCCAGGAGCCTTCCGTGGAGCAGCTGTACGCCGCGATCCGTCGTATCACCATCGCGTCCGGCAAGTCCAAGGACGTCACGGTCACCCCGGTGTTCTGTGGCACCGCGTTCAAGAACAAGGGCGTTCAGCCCCTGCTCGACGCGGTCGTGCGCTACCTGCCCTCCCCCCTGGACGTCGAGGCCATCGAGGGCCACGACGTGAAGGACCCGGAGGTCGTGGTCAAGCGCAGGCCGTCCGACGACGAGCCGCTGTCCGCCCTCGCGTTCAAGATCATGAGCGACCCGCACCTGGGCAAGCTCACCTTCGTCCGGGTGTACTCGGGCCGCCTGGAGTCCGGCACGGCCGTGCTGAACTCCGTCAAGGGCCGCAAGGAGCGCATCGGCAAGATCTACCGCATGCACGCGAACAAGCGTGAGGAGATCGAGTCGGTGGGCGCCGGCGACATCATCGCTGTCATGGGTCTGAAGCAGACCACGACCGGTGAGACGCTGTGCGACGACAAGGCCCCGGTGATCCTGGAGTCCATGGACTTCCCGGCGCCGGTCATCCAGGTCGCCATCGAGCCCAAGTCGAAGGGCGACCAGGAGAAGCTGGGCATCGCGATCCAGCGCCTGGCCGAGGAGGACCCGTCCTTCCAGGTCCACTCGGACGAGGAGACCGGCCAGACCATCATCGGTGGTATGGGCGAGCTGCACCTCGAGGTGCTGGTCGACCGTATGCGCCGTGAGTTCAAGGTCGAGGCCAACGTCGGCAAGCCGCAGGTCGCGTACCGCGAGACGATCCGCAAGGCCGTCGAGCGCGTCGACTACACCCACAAGAAGCAGACCGGTGGTACCGGTCAGTTCGCCAAGGTGCAGATCGCGATCGAGCCGCTCGAGGGCGGCGACACCTCGTACGAGTTCGTGAACAAGGTGACCGGTGGCCGTATCCCGAAGGAGTACATCCCTTCGGTGGACGCCGGTGCGCAGGAGGCCATGCAGTTCGGCATCCTCGCCGGTTACGAGATGACCGGTGTCCGCGTGATCCTGCTCGACGGTGCCTACCACGAGGTCGACTCCTCCGAGCTCGCCTTCAAGATCGCCGGTTCGCAGGCCTTCAAGGAGGCCGCGCGCAAGGCGTCCCCCGTGCTCCTTGAGCCGATGATGGCCGTCGAGGTCACCACGCCCGAGGACTACATGGGTGAGGTCATCGGCGACATCAACTCCCGCCGTGGCCAGATCCAGGCCATGGAGGAGCGGGCCGGTGCCCGCGTCGTGAAGGGCCTCGTGCCCCTCTCGGAGATGTTCGGTTACGTCGGCGACCTGCGCAGCAAGACGTCCGGCCGGGCCAGCTACTCCATGCAGTTCGACTCCTACGCCGAGGTTCCCCGGAACGTCGCCGAGGAGATCATCGCGAAGGCCAAGGGCGAGTAGCGCACCGCGTTCCGCGCACCGCGTGCACACGCTTTAGGCTTGACCCCGGAGCCTCACGGGTCGTTCCTCCGCATTCGTGGCGGAACGGCCCGGGGCCCGGGACCCAACAGCAAAGATCACCTGGCGCCGATCGAGTCAAGGCGTACAGAACCACTTCCAGGAGGACCCCAGTGGCGAAGGCGAAGTTCGAGCGGACTAAGCCGCACGTCAACATCGGCACCATCGGTCACATCGACCACGGTAAGACGACCCTCACGGCCGCCATTACCAAGGTGCTGCACGACGCGTACCCGGACCTGAACGAGGCGACCGCGTTCGACAACATCGACAAGGCGCCCGAGGAGCGTCAGCGCGGTATCACCATCTCCATCGCGCACGTCGAGTACCAGACGGAGACCCGTCACTACGCCCACGTCGACTGCCCTGGTCACGCGGACTACATCAAGAACATGATCACCGGTGCCGCGCAGATGGACGGTGCGATCCTCGTCGTCGCCGCCACCGACGGCCCGATGCCGCAGACCAAGGAGCACGTGCTCCTGGCCCGCCAGGTCGGCGTTCCGTACATCGTTGTCGCCCTGAACAAGGCCGACATGGTGGACGACGAGGAGATCATGGAGCTCGTCGAGCTCGAGGTCCGTGAGCTGCTCTCCGAGTACGAGTTCCCGGGCGACGACCTGCCGGTCGTCAAGGTCTCCGCGCTGAAGGCGCTCGAGGGCGACCCCGAGTGGACCCAGTCCGTCCTGGACCTGATGTCCGCCGTCGACGAGGCCATCCCGCAGCCCGAGCGTGACGTCGACAAGCCGTTCCTGATGCCGATCGAGGACGTCTTCACGATCACCGGTCGTGGCACCGTCGTCACCGGTCGTATCGAGCGTGGTGTCCTCAAGGTCAACGAGACCGTCGACATCATCGGCATCAAGACCGAGAAGACCACCACCACGGTCACCGGCATCGAGATGTTCCGCAAGCTGCTCGACGAGGGCCAGGCCGGTGAGAACGTCGGTCTGCTGCTCCGCGGCATCAAGCGCGAGGACGTCGAGCGCGGCCAGGTCATCATCAAGCCGGGCTCGGTCACCCCGCACACCGAGTTCGAGGCGCAGGCCTACATCCTCTCCAAGGACGAGGGTGGCCGCCACACGCCGTTCTTCAACAACTACCGTCCGCAGTTCTACTTCCGTACGACGGACGTGACCGGCGTCGTGACCCTCCCCGAGGGCACCGAGATGGTCATGCCGGGTGACAACACCGAGATGTCGGTGCAGCTCATCCAGCCCATCGCCATGGAAGAGGGCCTGAAGTTCGCCATCCGCGAGGGTGGCCGCACGGTCGGCGCCGGCCAGGTCATCAAGATCACGAAGTGATCTTGGCCCGTAAGGGCTGACCCGGTGGGTATCTGAAGGGGCTCGTACGACTTCGGTCGTACGGGCCCCTTCGGCATCCCCGGGATGCTGTGCGGGCGTCTCGGGGCCTCGAAACTATTCGGCGCGTACGACCCCTGGTTCCCCGGGGGCCGCTCACCCACCATTTGTCATGCCGCTGACCAAATTCGGGTGGAGTCGGGTGGAGGGGTGAGCCATGTCTGTCAGCCGGAGGGCTGTGCTGGGCGCAGGTGCCGCCGCGGTGCCGGTGCTGTCGTCGGGGGTCGCGTGGGGTGCCCCGGATTCCGGGCTCCGGACGACGGACCCCGGCGCCTGCATCTCCTTCACCTCGGGGGCGTTCTCCCTGGTCGGCGCCCCGGTCGTGGTGAGCGCCGACGACCATCCCGGAGTCGTACGGGTGGCGGGCGACCTCCGTGACGACATCGAGCGGGTGACGGGGGTGCGGCCGGCCGCGACGATCGCCCGCCGTGCGGTGCTGGTCGGCACGATCGGCCGCAGCCCGCTGATCGACGGCCTGGTGGCGTCCGGCAAGCTGGACGTGACGGGGATCCGGGGCCGCTGGGAGACCTCGCTCCAGACGGTGCTCGACCATCCCCTGCCGGGTGTCGACCAGGCCTTCGTCATCGCGGGCAGCGACCCGCGCGGCACGATCTTCGGGGCGTACGACGTCTCGTACGGCATCGGCGTCTCGCCCTGGTACTGGTGGGACGACGTGCCGCCGGTCCACCGCGACGAGGTCTGGGTGCTGCCGGGCCGCCACACGCAGGGCACCCCGGCGGTGAAGTACCGCGGCTTCTTCATCAACGACGAGAACCCGGCGCTCGGCACCTGGGCCCCGGCGCACTTCGGCCCGGGGAAGGCGCCGGGCTATCCGGGCGGCTTCAACGCGGACTTCTACGCGAAGGTGTTCGAGGTCCTGCTGCGGCTGAAGGGCAACTACCTCTGGCCCGCCGTCTGGGGACGGGCGTTCGCGGAGGACGACCCGGAGAACCACAGGCGGGCTGCCCAGTACGGCGTTGTCATGGGCACGTCTCACGAGGCGCCCATGATGCGGGGCATCGAGGAGTGGAACCGCCACGCGGCGGGCGGCACCGACCCCTACGGGGGCACCGGCGAATGGTCCTACCTCCGCAACGCCGAGGCGATCCGCGCCTATTGGCGGGCCGGCATCCAGCGCATGGCCGACGAGGGCTTCGAGGGCGTGGTCACCCTCGGCATGCGCGGCAACGGCGACACCGGCCTCCCCGACGGAGACGGCATCGAGCTGATGCGGGAGATCATCGCGGCGCAACGGCAGATCATCGAGGAGGTGACGGGGAGACCGGCCGCCGAGACCCCCCAGGTCTGGACCCTGTACAAGGAGGTCCAGCGCTACTGGGACCGGGGGTTGAGGGCTCCGGACGACGTGACCGTGGTCCTGACCGACGACAACTGGGGCAACATCCGCAAGCACCCCTCCCCCCATGAACCACGCGCCGGCGGATACGGCCTCTACTACCACTTCGACTACGTGGGAGCCGGCCGCAACTACAAGTGGGTCGACACCGCGAACCTCCGCAACGTCTGGGACCAGCTCCACCAGGCGCACGCCTACGGCAACCACGGCCTGTGGGTGGCCAACGTGGGCGACCTGAAGGGGAACGAACTGCCGACCGAGTTCTTCCTGAACTACGCCTGGAGTCCCGAGCGTTGGAGCTTCGACCGGTTGGGGGAGTGGGAACGGCGGTACGCCCGCCAGAACTTCGGCGCGGAGGTGGCCGGGGAGGCCGCCGAACTGCTCGCCCGCTACGGCCAGTTGCAGGCGCGCCGCAAGCCGGAGCTGCTCAACCGCCGCATCACCCTCTCCGACACCGGCGAGGTGGTCTACGACGACCGGCAGACGCCCTTCTCCTTCGGCCACCGTGAGCTGGAGCGGGTCACGGAGGAGTGGCGGGAGCTGGGAAGACGGGCGGCGCGGATCGCCCGCCGGCTGCCGGCGGCCGCACAGGACGCGTGGTTCGAACTGGTCGGGTACGAGGTGACGGCGACCGCGAACCTGTACGCGCTGCGGGAGGCCGAGTTCACGAACCTGCTCTACGCCCGCCAGGGCAGGGCGGCGACGAACGACCGCGCGGCGGAGGCGGAGCAGGGCCTGCTTCGGGACTTCGCCCTGGCCGACCGCTTCGACTCCCAGGTGGCGGACGGCAAGTGGCAGGGCTTCCAGACCCAGCCGCACATCGACTACGGGGACGTGGACCGCTACGGCCCCAACGCCCCCTGGCAGCAGCCGGAGAAGGACAACGCGGCGCTTCCGGACGTGCTCTTCCCGGCGGTACGGCGGATCGAGGTGCCGGGGCCGGCGGGGCTGGGGGTGTCGGTGGACGCCGACGAGGAGGGAGCCCTGACCCTGCCGCCGTTCAGCCCGTACCAGACCCGGTCGCAGCAGTATGTCGAGGTGTTCAACCGGGGCCGTACGCCCTTCGACTACCGGGTGGAGACATCGGCACCCTGGCTGACGGTGGACCGTCCCCGTGGCCGGGTGGCGCAGCAGGTCAGGGTGGAGGTGCGGGTGGACTGGTCCCGGGCGCCGGACGGCCGCGCGGAGGGGACGCTGACGGTGAGCGGGGCGGGGGAGCCGGTGACGGTGGCGTGCGTCGCGGAGAAACCGTCGGCGCGGGGGCTGAGGGGATTCGTCGAGGCGGGCGGCTATGTGGCCATCGACGCGGAGCACTACGACCGCACGGTCGGGGAGTGGCGCCGGCTGGCGGGGATCGGCCGCACCGGGGCGGGGATGACGGCGTGGCCGGTGACGGGAGGCTGGGGCGACTCCCCGGACTCCTGGCCCCGGCTGGAGTACGAGGTGAGCCTGCTGTCGGCGGGGGAGGTGACGGTGTGGGCGTACCTGTCACCGCGGAATCCGACGCTGGGGACGGGCGCCGGTCTGCGCTACGCGCTGTCCTTCGACGACGAGGAGCCCCAGCGGGTCGACATCACCGCGGGCGCCGACGACGGCCTGCTCAACGCGGTCTGGGCGCGCAACACCTCCGACAACGTGAACCGGACGGCGACCCGCCACACGCTGGCATCCGGGGTCCACCGCCTGAAGTTCTGGTCGGTGGACCCCACGGTGGTGGTGCAGCGGCTGGTGCTCGACACGGGCGGACTGACACCGACGTATCTGGGCCCGCCGGAGAGCCGGCGGCTCTAGGAGAGGCTCACCGGGCGGACCGCAGCAGAGTCACCGCCCGGTCGAACGCCGAGTCGCGGTTCTTTGTGAACTCCTCGTCCGTGAAGACCGGTTCGGTGATCTGTGGCGGGATCCCGGTCCCGTCGAAGGTGTGGTCGTCCCATGTCAGGTACTCCTCGTTCGGGAGCCAGACCGCCATGCCGTCGGGGAGGTCGCGGGTCATGACGTCCGAGAAGACGCCCTGGGTGGCCTGCCCGATGCGGACCGTGTGACCCGGGCGGTCGATCAGGGCCTGGGTGAAGGTCTCGCCGGCGCTGACGGTGGAGCCGCCGGTGAGGAGGGCGACCGGGCCGGTGTAGCGGGGCTTGGGCGAGGGGGTCACGGGGATCGGCTCGGGGCGGGTGTGCTTGGTCGGGTCGGCCGGGTAGTTGCGGGCGCGCTTGGAGTAGGCGACGTACGGCGTGTCCGTGAGGCGTTCGGCGATGCGGATGCCGAGGGCGTCGGAGCCGCCGCCGTTGATGCGGAGGTCGATGACCAGGCCGCGGAGGGAGCGGGTGCGGGCGGGGGTGAGGATGGTGTTCAACGCCCGGTCGAGCTCGGCCAGTTGGGCGGTGTACGACGGGTCGCCCCGGTCGTATCCGTCGAAGCTCGCGATCCGGAGGTAGCCCAGGCCCTGCTCCTTCAGGTCGGCGTACGTGATGAGGCCGCCCGCGAAGTCCTGCCGGTCGGTGGCCTGTGCGAGGTCGCGTTCGACGACGAACTTCTCGACCATGTCGTTGAGTTCCTCGGTGGGGACGACGGTGCCGGGACGTCCCACGCCGTAGTGGCGGTCGCCGTCCAGGACGAGGACGTGCGCGTCGTGCAGCGGGGTGATCATGCGGCTGAAGATGTCGAAGAGCTGGTCCCGGGTGGTGTCCTTGCGGACCAGCGGCCGGTAGTGGTCGCGTACGGCGTGCCAGTCGATGCCCTTGGCGGCGAAGAAGGGGTAGTTCTCCTCGAACGACTGCCAGAAGACGTCGAAGGCGGTGCGCGGGTCGGCCGCGGGCGGGCGGGTGCAGGCGGCGGGCAGGGCGCCGATCCGGTGCAGCTGACGGTGCCCCACCGCGACGTCGGCGCCGAACCGGGCGTGTTCCCCGTCGGGGGCGGGACGCACGGTGAGTACGACACCCTCGACACCGTACGTCCCCGGTTTCGGGGCCGCCTCCGCGAAGTACCCCTTCAGGCAGCTGACGGCGGTGGTCTGGTACTCCTGCATCCCTCGCCCGTCGATGGCGAGGACGGTGCCGTACCCGTCCATGCGCCACAGGCCTGTGGCGGTGGGGGTGGCGGTGGCAGTGGTGCCGGTGCCCGGTGCCGCCCCCGCGGCCGGCACGGTGAGGGCTAGGGCGAGGAGAGATGCTGCGGTCCCGACGACGATGCGCACGACGGCGTCCTTCCCCCCCACACGCGACTGACGCTTCCGTCCTTCACGGTGCCGGACGCCGAGGAGCTGCGGCCATCCGGCAGACGGGTGGGCCGGGGGTGGGGACAGCCCCAGGCGTGCGCCGCTCAGACCTGCGGCGCGAAGAGCAGGTTCCGGGTGTGCGGCGGCCGGGGTTCCTTCCAGTGCACCAGCGAACCGTCGTGCTCGGCGATCCAGTGGACGTCGTAGCCGAGGGGTTCGAACTCGGCGATGAGGTCGTCGAGGGAGGCGTCGACCAGGGCCTCCATCACCAGGGTCGGCCGGTCGCGCCGCAGCACCTGCCGGGCCCCGCGCAGCACCGACATCTCGTGCCCCTCCACGTCGATCTTGACGAGGTCCAGCCTGGTCTCGGCGAACACCTCGTCGAGCGTGAGCAACTGGATGCGCTTGAGCTGGGCGTCGGGGGCGGCGGCCTCCAGGGTGGAGCCGGTCGAGAGCAGGTTCCCGGAGAACCGGACACTGATGTCGGCCCAGCCGGGCTCGCTGGACACGCCCGCCTGGTGCAGCTTGACGTTCTGGACGCCGTTGGAGCGGACGTTCACCGACAGCCGGGCGTGGATCTGGTCGACCGGCTCGAAGGAGTGCACCTTCGCCTTCGGGTTGGCGTGCGCGGCGATCATCGAGAAGTAGCCGACGTGCGCGCCGACATCGGCGATCGTCGTGCTCCGCGCGGCCAGCCGGGACCAGGTGGCGAGCGTGCCGGGCTCGTAGCCGAACGTCCCGTTCCACAGCGTGTCCATGGCCACCGCGTCGTCGTTCATGCAGAACATCACGAACGGCGGACAGTACGGAGAGTCGATCTCGACGAAGCCCCGGTAGGGAAACTTCTTGCGGTGCACCCGGATGATGTCCCCGGTCGCAACGGGCCGGACCGATGGCGCGTGGGCCAGCATGCGGGCGTTGGCTGCTTCGACCTCGGAAATACGCATTGGGCGATGGTAAAGCCAAGCCTATGGAATTCACAGGGTTTGAAAATGATCAGAAAGGTCAGCTCGCGGGTTTTTGCGAGTGGCATTTCCGGGGATTTCCATTGCGAATAACCAGGAATTAACCTGTCCGTTTACTCGGACTGCTCACTGATGTCGACGCCACGGCCGCTCAGAACGACGAGGAGGGCTTCCGAGAGGCCCTCGGAGAGGCCTTCGGCGCGCAGGGCCTGGGCCGTCTGGGACTGGAAGACGGAGAGGTCGACGGCTATGAGGTGCCTCCAGAGATCCGCGGCCGGCGTCCTGCCCAGGCCTTGTTCGGTGAGCTCGATGTAGATGCTCGCGGTGCCTTCGTCGTCGGCCTGCAGGCCCTTCAGGGCGACTGCCAGTGCCTTCAGTGGGTCCTTGCGGCGAACCTCACCGCGGCGGGCGGGAGGGGCCATTTCCTTGTGGGCGCGGCGCGGAGTGCCACGATATCGCCCTTGCGGGGTCAGCTCGACTATGGCATCGCTCTCCGGGATGCCTGACAATGAGCGATCTGGACTTCTGGCCTTAGGAAATGTGCTGGTTGGGGGGCGACGGCCTCCATCGAACAACTGCTGGGGGAGACATGATCCGCAAGACCACGGCCGAGGACGCCTCCGGTCTGACGTGGTTCAAGAGCAGCTACATCCGCGACTCCAAGAAAACCGCAACCCCCTCCCGCGGCCCCCACCGCACCTTCCCGCCCGCCACCTGGACGGCCTTCCTCTCCTACCCGGCCGCCGGCGAGTGAGATACGCCCGCGAGTTGTTCGCACCGCTCGGGGCGGTCGTGGCCGTGGGCGCGCTGAACGCCACCGGCACCTGGTCGTTCGCCGACGTCTCGGTCGGGGCGTTCCTGGAGGGCAGACGGCGGCAGTGGGACAGCCTCTTCGCCGCCGTCTGCTCGCTCTGCGCCTTCGACGGCGACGAGGCCAGGGCGACCGCCGACGAGATGGGCTACTTCCGGGAGTACGACCTGTCCGCGCCGATCCTCGTCCTCTGGTCCGCCGGAGTGACGGGGACCGAGAGCCTCCACGACCCGTCGCCGTCGGTCGTACGCCGCATGTGCCGCATGGCGGCGGACCTCCGACTGACCGAGTTCCTGGACATGCTGGTCGCGGTGGCCCTCGACGCCGGTACGGGCGCGGCCAAGGGCGCACCCCAGGTCGTCGAGATCCTCACCAACGCCTGCGCGCTGGCGGATCCGACCGGGAACATCACCCCGCACCTCGTCCACCGCATGTGGCGAGTCGCCCGCCTGTCGTCGACGCTCCGCCCGGACTCACCCACTCCGGACCACATCAAGGCGGGGCTCCGGTCGTATGACGGGACGCTGGAGGAACTGCTCGGCGGCGGCCCGCCGGAGCGCGGCTACCGCTACGTCGGCCCCGCCGAACTCGCCGTCACGGCACGGCAGTCCACGGGCCCCGGAACCCGGATCGCATCCGTGGCCGACTTCGAGTCGTGGGCCGCACTGCAGTCACCGGCGGAGCTGGCCGAGCCGTTCACGTACGTCGTCGGCCTCGACGGGCGGCTACTGCTGGCTCCTCGCCGCAGCGAGCACGTGGCCTGTGCGGGCGGAGCGGCCGTACTCGGCGCCGGAGAGATCACCTTCGTACACGAGTCGGGTCGGTGGGCGGTGGGCGAGGTCAGCAACCAGTCGACCGGCTACTGCCCCGACGTCACGTCCTGGCCTGCGGTGGCCCGCGCACTCGACGGCATCCCGCTCCGCCGCCCCGCCGCCTTCACCCACGAGGTCGTGTTCCGCCGTTGCCCGGCCTGCTCGGAACACAACATCGTCCGAGAGGCCGATTTCGTCTGCGTCTTCTGCGGCGGCGAACTGCCCGCGGCATGGAACGTGGACGACGCCGCCCGTTCAGTTCGCCACTGAGGCGTCGAAACGGACCTCCGCCGCCGGAGCCACCACGACCGACCGGCCCGCGTACTGGATGACCGAGAAGATCCCGTTGTGGTGGGAGACGATCTGCGCGGCCGTGGGCTGGGCGCCGTCCGGGCGTTCCATCGTGGTGTGGCCGTCGGCGACGAGGACGAGGTCGTAGCCGTGGGAGAGGGCGCTGCGGCTGGTGGAGTCGACGCAGTAGTCGGAGGCGAAGCCGGTGACGACGAGCCGGCGTACCGCGCGCTCCTCCAGGACCTTGCCGAGCGTCGTGTCGAGGAAGGAGTCCGCGCTCTCCTTGTCGAGGACCACGTCCGCCGGCTGAGGCGTCAGCGTCGGATGGACCTCCAGCCACTCGGCGGGCACCTGGGCGAACTGCTGCCGCAGGTAGACGACCGGCACGCCGGCCGCGCGGGCCCGGTCCGCCAGGTCGGCGACCCGGCCCAGGCAGGCCTCGCCGTCGTGGGCGTCCTTCAGCATGGCGCGCTGCATGTCGATGATGAGCAGTGCGGTGTCCGGCATGCCGTGAGTCTGTCCCCGGAGGACGCGGACTACTCCGCCTTGTTCCCGCCACCACCCTGCTGCTGCGGCTGGCCCTCCGGCCGCACCGCGTCCTTCGCCTTCTTCGCGAGGTCGTCGTCCAGCTTCTTGAACTCGCGGACCACGGTGTCGGACATGTCGGCGAGCGAATCGATCTGCTTGGTGATGTCCTCGCGGCCGTCATGCCAGTTGGACTCGAAGTCGTCGAGGGCGTCGTAGACCGTGCCGCTGCCGACGTCGTCCTTGTAGGACTCGAACATCTTCTTGGTGTGGTTCAGACGCTCCTTGATGGAGCGCAGCTGACGGCCGTAGTCCTCCAGCTCGCTCAGCGGTATCGCGAGATCGCTCTTGCCGTTGCCCACGTGACCGTCCCCCGTTCGCGCGTCTCGTAGTCTGGGCCGCACCGTACATCACACCATCAGACGGGGGACGACGTACACCATGGCCCGCTACATAGAAACGCTCACCATCGAGCGCGGCGGATTCCGGATCAAGGTGCCGGAGTCGTGGTGGGAGTTCGACGTGCGCCCGGAGTCGCGGGACGACTCGATCCGGCGGATGGTGAACGAGCGCATCGCCCAGTACCCGGAGCTGGCGCAGTACCGGGACACGTACGTCGGCTTCCTGCGCAAGTCCGCGGCCGACGCGTGGAAGTCGGGCGCGATGTACTGCGGCTGCATGGCGGAGAGCTTCGGCGGCGACACCCCGATCACGGGCTCGGTCACGGTGTCGCTGGTCGGCGGCCGTACCCGCGAGGGCGCGCCGCTCTCCAACGACCCGGCAGCCATCGCCGCTCAGCTCGCGCCGAAGGAGGCGCACCGGGAGGGCGACTCCTGGCGCAAGGTGACGACCGTCGACATCCCCGGCGTCGGCCCCGCCGCCCGCACGTACGGCATCGAGGACGTCCCGATCCCCGAGGACAGCCTCAACCGCACGATCCGCGCGGTCCTGATGCAGACGTTCATCCCGGTCCCCGGCCAGGAGGGCAAGGTCGCCCTGGTCGCCGGCAGCAGCCAGGTCCTCGACCTCGCCGACTCCTTCTTCGACATCTTCGACGCGGTCACCTCGACGTTCCGCTTCGCGGACTGAGCGGACCGGCCTTTTGGACTGGGAGAGCGGCGAGGGGCTGCTGAGCCTTGACGACCCCGCGGAGTGGGACGCCGCTCTGGAACGCGGCGAGTCCCGCCTCGGTACGGCGGTGATCGGCCTGGCCCTCAACTGTCCACTGGAGGAGGTGTCCCCGCGGATCGCGAGGGCGCTGAACCTCCCGGACCAGGGTGAGCGGGGGTATGCCTTCACCGCGGCGGGCACCGCGGCCCGCCTCAACGGCCGACTGACCCCGGAGCTGTTCGCGGCGCTGCGCGCCGAGGGCCCGGGCGGCCTGGCCGAGGACGCGATCAACGACACGCTGACCTTCGTGCCGTTCCGGGACCTGCCGCCGTGGTTCAAGCGCCGGTGGGTGTACATGACGGTGCGCGGCAGGCTGGAGTACTGGTGGGTGAGCGCCGGGGACGCACTCGAAGAAGGCTGGCGGGCGCTGCGTGGCCGCCAGCGCTGAACCGAAGGAGACGCAGTGACCGCACGAGAAGGGCTGCTGCGTCCTGCCCGGCGTCACGGACGACGAAGCCGCCGAGCCGGCAGGTCACCCGTTCCGGTTTCCGACGAGTAGGACCTCCGACGCCATGACAGCGGAATTCCTGATGGATCTCGATCAGGGCATGGTCGAGTATTTCCGGGACATCGCGAACGAGATGATCTCCAGGTTCGGTATCTCCCGCGCGGAGGCCGTGGCCAGAATCAACGAGCGCTATCACAACGCGGAGATCTCGGCGTACCCCGATCTCATGTGCCACGAGCTCCCGGAGTACTGGTCGTACGGCCTGTACTACTACCCGAACGTGTCCGGACGTCTGCCCACCGGCGACGACGCCGACGACGAGGGTCTCGACCTGTCCGTCCTGCGGGTCCGCCCCGCGCCTGCGGAGGGTTCCCGCTACTGGATGCTCGTGACCTGACAGCGGGCGCACCTGCCGGCCGCGTCTCTCATGAGTCTGACCGTCGGCTTCACCTCGAACGACCGTTCCTTGTAAGTTCACTTGTGCACAGGGTTCTTGACGGGGCGTACGCGACGGGGGTTGCGGGGACATGGCGGGCTACCGACCGGCGGACTGGCATCCACTCGACCTGGACAGGGACCCGACCCCGGGTGACCCGCAGCGCGTCCGCACCCTCGCCACGCAGCTGCACGACTTCGCCGACGACGTCTCCGACGCCCTGCGCCTGGTCAAGGGCATGGCGGGCGAGGACACCCTTCTGCAGTGGGCGGGCAAGTCGGCGGAGGTGTTCAAGGAGCAGTTCAAGGACGTCCCGAAGAACCTGAAGAAGCTGAAGAAGTCCTACGAGATGTGCGGCGACGCCCTCGCGGACTACTGGCCGAAGCTGGAGCGGGCCCAGGCCCTGGCCGACAAGGCCCTCGCCAAGGCGAAGGAAGCCCAGTCCGATCTCTCCTCCGCCAAGTCCCGGCTCTCCTCGGCCGATTCGTGGGTCACGCGGGCGACGAAGGAAGCCGACAAGTACAAGGACGACCCCACCGGCAGCAAATCGGACGGTGACAAGCCGGACGAGGGCAAGGTCCGGGCCGCCACCCGGGACGTGCAGAGCGCCAAGTCGGCCCACACCCAGGCGCAGTCGGACGTCACCACCGCGCAGAACGCCCTCGACGCCGCGAAGAAGATGGCCGAGGACGCCCGCAAGATGCGGGACGACGCGGCGGGCGAGGCGAAGCGGAAGATCGACGAGGCCTCCGATGCCGGGATTCCGAACCGGCACTGGTGGCAGGACGTCGGTCACTGGTTCGAGGACAACTGGGACACCATCGTCACCGTCTGCAAGGTCGTCGTCGCGGTCGTCGGGATCATCGCGATGATCATCGGCGGGCCGATCCTCGGCGCGATCGTGCTCGTGGCCGCGCTCGTCGTGCTCGCGGACACGCTCTACAAATACTCCCAAGGCCAAGCGTCGCTGTGGGATGTGGCGTTCGCGGCGCTGGACTGCATACCCGGCGGCAAGGGCATCACCAGCCTCGGCAAACTCGCCAAGGGCCTGAAGGAGATGAAGAACCTCCGCGGCGGCATGAAGGCCATGAGCCTCGCCGTCCGCGGGCTGGGCAAGAGCGGGCGCCGGATGCTTGACGATGTCCTCACCGGGGGGAAGGACGCGCTCGGTCGCCTCAAGTCGCGCATCCGGGGCTGCGGCGACCCGATCGACATGGCGACCGGATGGATGTTTCTTGCGCAGTCCGATCTGAATCTCCCCGGCACCCTGCCGCTTGGCCTTTCCCGGCAGGTGGCATCCGGGTATCGCACGGGCTGGTGGTTCGGGCCCTCTTGGGCCTCCACCCTCGATCAGCGACTGGAGATCGACGAGCAGGGCGTCGTCTTCGTCACCGAGGACGGCCGACTACTTTCGTACGCGCATCCAGCCGACCCGGACACACCGACGTTGCCGGAGACCGGGCCTCGCTGGCCCCTCCGTCGTCTCGACGGCGGTGGCTACCGGGTGCAGGATCCCGCATCCGGCCTGACGCGTCACTTCGACAGGCCCACGGGTGGGCTCTGCCCTCTGCTGCGGATATCGGACCGCCACGGCAACGCGGTCCAGTTCGACTACGCTCCCGACGGGGCACCGGTCGCCGTCCGGCACTCGGGTGGCTACCACGTGAGGATCACGACCGACGGCCTGCGCGTGACGGCACTCCACCTGGCGGGCGCCGCCGAGGACGGTACGGACGCCGAGGTCATGCGGTTCGGCTATACGGACGGCAATCTCACCGAGGTCATCAACTCGTCCGGCCTTCCGTTGCGGTACGTCTATGACGACAGGCTGCGCGTCACATCGTGGACGGACACCAACGCAAGCACATACACCTACGCATACGACGGACAGGACCGGTGCATCGCGCAAGGCGGTGAAGCCGGACACTTGGCTGCTGTCCTCGACTACGACGGCATCGACGAGGCCTGGCCCGGAAAGCGCATCACGACTCACACGAGTGCCGAGGGCGCGGTCAGCCGTTTCGTCGTCGACGAGCGGTTCCTGATCGAGGCAGAGATCGACGCATGCGGTGGTGTGACGGTCAACGAGTACGGCAGCGAACAGCAGTTGGTGGCGTGGACGGATGCCCTGGGGCACTCGACGCGCTTCTCCCACAGTCCTGGCGCGCGGCTCACCGCCGTCACTCGTCCGGACGGAGCGACGACGCACTACTCCTACACGGAAAGGGGGCAACTCGCGACCGTAGCCCTGCCAGGCGGAGCATCACTTGCGAGGGAGTACGACAGCAGGGGCAACTGCGTCGCGATCACCGACCCCCTCGGTGCCACGACGCACTACGAATACGACGAGACGGGCGCCCTGGCCGGTGTCGTCGACGCGCTGGGCGCCAGGACACTGCTGACGAACAACAGAAGCGGATTGTGCGTCGGCATAGTGGACCCCTTGGGACACCGGGTGACGAGGGAGTACGACGCCTTCGGCCGGATTCGCACCGTCACGGACCCGGAAGGGAGGATGACCCGCTACCAGTGGACCACTGAGGGAAAGCTCGCGCGGACAGTCGGCCCGGACGGAGCGACCGAGACGTGGGAGTACGACGGCGAGGGCAACTGCACCCGTCACATGGACGCGGGCGGCGGCGTCACGACGTACGAGTACACGCACTTCGACCTGCTGAGCGCGCGTACCGACGCGAACGGAGTTCGTTACGAGTTCTCCTATGCGCCGTCCCTGAATCTGACCAGGGTCACTGACCCAAGAGGGCTGACCTGGGATTACACCTATGACGCGGCAGGCCGACTGATCAGCGAGAAGGACTTCGACGACCGTCGGGTCGACTACGGCCGAGATGTGGCGGGCCGGCTCGTCTCCCGCACCAACCCTCTTGGGCAGACCGTCCGCTACAGCCTGGACGCGCTCGGCCGGACCGTCGCGAAGGACGCAGCCGGCACGGTCACCTCGTACGAATACGACGTCAACGGTCTGCTGTGCCGGGCCCTGGGTCCGGGCTGTGACCTGGTCCGGCGCAGGGACGGTGCGGGACGGGTCGTAGCCGAGACGATCAACGGCCGTACGCTCTCCTTCCGTTACGACGGCCGAGGACGGCGCAGGTCACGCACCACACCCGCCGGCGCGGTGGCCGAGTACACGCTCGACGCGGCGGGCCGGACCACGTCACTGACCACCTCGGGTCACCGTCTCGATTTCGCCCACAGCGCGGCAGGACGTGAGACATCGCGCGCCATCGGCGACTCGTTGCTGCTGGAACACGACTGGGATCCGGCAGGCCGCCTCGTCGGCCAGAGGCTGTCGGCAGCGGGCGAGACCGTGGAGCAGCGCGCCTACTCGTACCGTCCGGACGGCTACCTCGTGGGCATGGAGGACATGCTGACCGGGCCGACCTCGATCGACCTCGACACCGCCGGGCGCGTCACCGGCGTGCGCGCACAGGACTGGGTCGAGTCCTACGCCTACGACCAGGCCGGCAACCAGGTCGAAGCGACATGGCCGCAGCGTGGCGCGGGCTCGGTGCGGTACGAGTTCGACGGGGCGGGCCGGGTGACCGCCAGGCGTAAGCGCCGTCTGTCCCGCAAGGCGGACGCCTGGACGTACACGTGGGATGCCGAAGACCGGCTGACGTCCGTCACCACACCGGACGGGACGGTCTGGCGTTACGCCTACGACCCCATGGGACGCCGAATATCGAAGACGCAGTGCGCGGCCGACGGCGTGACGCCGGTCGAGGTCACTCGATTCGTCTGGGACGGCGTGACCCTGGCCGAACAGACCACGGTTGCCGACGGTCGGCGGTATCCCGTCACCCTCACCTGGGACCACGACGGCCTGAACCCGCTCACACAGACGGAACGCATCACCGATGCGGCGACTCGGCAGGACATCGACTCCCGGTTCTTCGCCATCGTCACCGATCTCGTGGGTGCTCCCACCGAACTCGTCGACGAAACCGGCACGGTCTCCTGGCGATCGAGGAGGACGACCTGGGGCGTCACGGCCCAGGCACCAAGTGGAACGGCCCACACACCGTTGCGCTTCCCCGGGCAGTACCACGACCCGGAGACGGGCTTCCACTACAACTATCACCGCTACTACGACCCCGAGACCGGCCGATACGCATCCCAGGACCCGGTGGGCCTTGAGTTCGCCTTCAATCCGGTCACCTACGTCCATAACCCGTGGCGATGGGTGGACCCCCTCGGTCTGGGACCGTGCAACGGTGTCATCGAGCACAACGGGAACGTCCACTACCTGCCATTGGACGCCGATGGGCGGGCGACCGGCGTCAATGCGATCATCTCGAAGGACATGCTCGACACCGGAAGCTCTGCAGCTCAGGACATCCATCCATCCGGATGGAGCGGGCACGGTACGAAATTCAATGAGGGGCGCGGGCATCTGCTGGCGGATCGCCTGGGAGGGCGGGGGGATCTTGAGGAGAACCTGGTGACTCTCACTCAGGACCCCACCAACACTCCGATCATGCGGGACCAGATCGAGCAAAAGATCTATGACGCGGTGGACGCCGGCGAGACCGTCAGATACGAGGTTCGGGCCCACTATCCTGAGCCGGGCGACGTGGCCCCTCATAAATTGACCTTCCATGCCCGCGGGGACAAGGGGTTCACCCTCGACGAAGAACTGGAGAACCCTGCCGGAATGTTCGGATTCGGTGAAACGGAGATGCTGTGACCGCACGAGAAGAGCTGCTGCGACTGGTGCCGCCTCCGGAGGAAGCTGCCGCAGAAATCGACTGGGAGTCAGTCGAGGATGAGCTCGGGATCTCTCTGCCCGACGACTACAAATGGCTGGCAGAGCGATATGGGTCGGGATCCTTCGATCAGTTCATGACCATTCTGCACCCGAGTTCAAGATTTTATCCCACACGCCTCGTTGATGCCGCTGAACGTTCGGCCGAAATCTTGGAGCAAATGCCCGATAGCCTGAAAAGGAAGGTCCCGTACGAGATCGACGAACTATTGGCGGTCGGGAAGACCGACAATGGTGACACGATCTACTGGATTACCAATCCCGAAGAAGACCCGAATGCCTGGACTGTGACGGCGAACGGGGCGCGCAACACGAAGTGGCCGCACTTCGATGGCGGAATCGTGGAATTCCTTGTGGCAATCCTGTCGAGGGTGACCCGGTTGGATGTGTTTCCCAGTGACTTCCCGCACCCGCATCCGGCCTTCACTCCGGACCCGGACCCGAGCGCCCTTCGCCGCCGATGAAGGGCGGGGCGGGATAGCCGTCCTGCCCGAAGGCACGCACCACGAAGATGCCATGTCCGCAGTCTCCGCAACGGACCTCCGCGTACCCTGTCCTATCCGTGCGGCGCCCCACTTCCTTGCAGGTCAAGGACTGGGCATCGCAGTTGGGGCAGTGAGCCACCGTCACCTCGACCTCACCGCGCAGGATTTCCCTGCCCAGCACCGACCACCTGTTGTCGTGCGCTGCGTCCATCCGTCGGTCTCCATGGGGGGCGGCTGCCTTGCCGGGAACGAGTCTCGCAGAGATCGCGGCGAACGATGTGCCGCAGCGGGATCTGGCATCCGCCGTCCAGCCGAGCGGTTCAACCCCACAAGGAACCATGGATCTGCAGTCCACCGTCGCCGCGTTCCCGCAGGTCACGCCGATCGACGGCCTGGACCGCGCCTGGACGTGGCGGCTGAACCCGGTGCTGAACTTCGCGGGCGCGCTGACTGCCGACGGCACCCGGCTTCTCCAGACGAACCAGGTGCGCCGGCACGACGAGGCGCTGGCGCGTGCGGTCCTGGCCTTCGCCCGCGCGCACGAGTCGGAGCTGATCGCCGAGGGGCGCTTCCTGACCTGCGTCGGCGGCTTCGAGGCGCCTGGGTACGGCTTCGACGCCCTGGCGGCCACCGTTCCCGGGGTGCACGGCCACCACCGGGTCCGGAACCCCGACCTCACGCCTCTGACCACCATCGTCTTTCCCGCGTACCGGTGCGAGTTCTCCGGGCGGGAGACACGGGAAGAGGCGAAGGCCAGGTATCACAAGATGCTGCCCACCGCGGACATCGGCCGCGGGCCCGTGCCGTTTCTGAAGATGCGCTTCGACAACCCCCGTACCGGCGGAGGCAGCAACAACCCGGGGCGTGCCCTGGCCCGGCCCGAGGTCCTGCAAGCCGAGATCCCGGAGCTGAGGGACGCTCCCGGCGGGTTCGTGGAGTACGAGAACCACGCCGGTGACGTACGGCGTGTGGAATGGGAGCAGAACGGCACGTGGGTGCTCTCAGACGCGTCCGGGAGGCATGGGCTGGGGCTGGGCGAGCTTCTGGCCCTGGTGGAGGAGAGCCTGCGCGGCCCGTATGGATGGTGACCCGATGTCCGGCAATCCCCGGCTCATGCGGTGGCAGCGGAGCGGGGACGAAGCGGACCGGCCGACCGGGCTGCGTGCCGAATGGATGGACGACTCCGCGCCCAGGAGCGAGTTTCCCAGCGGCAGTCCCGGAGCGCCCGTGCTCAGCCGCCGTCTGGCCGAGGGGTTCGGAGACGAGCTGCTGTCGGCCGGGAGCCTGGTACCTGTCGAGATCCGCAACGGCAAGGGCGACGACTACGTCCTGTACCTCGTCGATCAGGTGGTCGACTGCCTGGATCTGCGCAGGTCGTCCAAGCCGAAGCGGAACGGTGAGGTCAAGAAGCCCGTCTACCGTCCCGAAGCGCTGCCGTCCCGGCCGGCCGCCTTCCGCCTGCCGCAGTTTCCTCGCGCCGTCCAGTGGAACAGCTGGGCCGTCGATCGGCTGCTCGATCTCACGGGAGACCAGATCGAGGCCCGTCTGACCTGGTCGGAGGAGCCTGGGGCCAAGCTTCACCCGGATCCGTGGGGGTTCTGACCCCCTACCGGCAGGGGAGCCGAGGCGTCGGCGACCGAGCCTGTGTTTGACTCACGTCACCCTGGGGGTATCCTCTCCGGCCCCCGATTGGCCAGCCCCCCGGCCCGTATGGCAGACTGTCGGAGTTGCTCGGTCGAGTGTTGATGCTGCGCGCCTCCCGCCGGGAGGACCGGAAGCGAGTCCCACAGTACTCGTCGCCCTAACTGCCTGCGGGCAGCACTGGGGCGGACGTACGGGAATCTTTCGGGAAGTGCGGTGCGGCACCGGCCAGGCACCCGGTGGGCCTTCCGCCCTCGGCTTGCGGTTCCGGAAGGGCCGTGCTTTCCCTGCAGGGATGTTCGAACAAGGGGCATCTGTGTCGGCGAGAGCGCGACACACCCGACCGCGTGGGTCGGAGAAGAGAAGAAGTCACCGGGTTCCAGAGCGTGCAAAGACAGGACTACTGAGTAGCCATGGCGGGACAGAAGATCCGCATCCGGCTCAAGGCCTACGACCACGAGGTCATCGACTCCTCGGCGAAGAAGATCGTCGAGACGGTGACCCGCACTGGTGCGTCGGTCGCGGGCCCGGTGCCGCTGCCCACTGAGAAGAACGTGTACTGCGTCATCAAGTCGCCGCACAAGTACAAGGACTCGCGCGAGCACTTCGAGATGCGCACGCACAAGCGCCTGATCGACATTCTCGACCCCACCCCCAAGACCGTTGACTCTCTGATGCGACTCGACCTCCCGGCCGGTGTCGACATCGAGATCAAGCTCTGAGGGTCGGTGAGCTGAGAATGGCTAAGCAGATCAAGGGCATCCTGGGCGAGAAGCTCGGCATGACGCAGGTGTGGGACGAGAACAACCGTGTTGTTCCGGTCACCGTCGTCAAGGCCGGCCCCAACGTCGTCACCCAGGTCCGTACCAATGACGTCGACGGCTACGAGTCGGTCCAGATCGCCTTCGGCGAGATCGACCCGCGCAAGGTGAACAAGCCCCTCAAGGGTCACTTCGCGAAGGCCGACGTCACCCCCCGTCGCCACCTTGTCGAGATCCGTACGGCGGACGCCTCCGAGTACACCCTCGGCCAGGAAGTCACCGCCGAGGTCTTCGAGGCCGGCGTGAAGGTCGACGTCACCGGCAAGAGCAAGGGCAAGGGCTTCGCCGGTGTCATGAAGCGTCACAACTTCAAGGGCCTCGGCGCCGGTCACGGCACCCAGCGCAAGCACCGCTCGCCCGGTTCCATCGGTGGCTGCGCCACCCCGGGCCGCGTGTTCAAGGGCCTCCGCATGGCGGGTCGCATGGGCAACGAGCGTGTCACCACCCAGAACCTGACCGTCCACGCCGTTGACGCGGAGAAGGGTCTGCTGCTCATCAAGGGCGCGGTTCCCGGTCCGAACGGCGGCCTCGTCCTGGTCCGCACCGCGGCCAAGGGGGCCTGAGGTAACCGATGAGCACTGTTGACATCCTTTCGCCTGCCGGCGAGAAGACCGGTAGCGTCGAGCTCCCCGCGGAGATCTTCGGCGTGGAGAAGGTCAGCATCCCGCTGATCCACCAGGTCGTCGTCGCGCAGAACGCGGCTGCCCGCCAGGGCACGCACAAGACGAAGACCCGTGGCGAGGTCCGTGGTGGTGGCAAGAAGCCTTACCGCCAGAAGGGCACCGGCCGCGCCCGTCAGGGCTCGACCCGCGCGCCGCAGTTCGCCGGCGGTGGCGTCGTCCACGGCCCGCAGCCGCGTGACTACTCGCAGCGCACCCCGAAGAAGATGAAGGCTGCCGCTCTGCGCCACGCCCTCACCGACCGGGCGCGTCACAACCGCATCCACGTCGTCACCGGCGTGATCGAGGGCGAGACCCCCAGCACCAAGGCCGCTCGCACGCTGTTCGGCAAGATCTCGGAGCGCAAGAACCTGCTCTTGGTCATCGACCGTGCCGACGAGGCCGCGTGGCTGTCCGCCCGCAACCTGCCCCAGGTCCACATCCTGGAGCCGGGCCAGCTGAACACGTACGACGTGATCGTCTCGGACGACGTGGTCTTCACCCAGGCCGCCTTCGAGTCCTTCGTCGCCGGCCCGAAGGCCAACGACACCGAAGGGACCGAGGTCTGATGGCTACCCGTCACCCGAGCATCGCCTCGAAGGCTGCCAAGGCTGCCAAGGCCGCGCGCGTCGCCAAGGCGCGCCGCCACGCCACCGAGGGCAAGAACACCGTCGAGACCCCGCTCAGCAAGTCGTACACGGACCCCCGTGACGTGCTGCTGAAGCCGGTCGTCTCGGAGAAGAGCTACGCGCTCCTCGACGAGAACAAGTACACGTTCATCGTTGCCCCGGACGCCAACAAGACCCAGATCAAGCAGGCCGTCCAGGCGGTCTTCTCGGTCAAGGTCACCGGGGTCAACACCCTCAACCGCCAGGGCAAGCGCAAGCGCACCAAGACCGGTTTCGGTCAGCGCGCGGGCTCCAAGCGCGCGATCGTGACCCTCGCCGAGGGCGACCGTATCGACATCTTCGGCGGTCCGACCGCGTAAGCGGGTCGGATCGTCCGATATCGGACGAGGACTGAGAAATGGGAATCCGCAAGTACAAGCCGACTACGCCGGGCCGTCGTGGCGCCAGCGTCGCCGACTTCGTCGAGGTCACGCGGTCCACGCCGGAGAAGTCGCTGGTCCGCCCGCTGCACAGCAAGGGCGGCCGTAACAACGCCGGTCGTGTGACCGTTCGCCACCAGGGTGGCGGACACAAGCGCGCCTACCGAGTGATCGACTTCCGTCGTCACGACAAGGACGGCGTGCCGGCGAAGGTCGCGCACATCGAGTACGACCCCAACCGCACCGCGCGCATCGCGCTGCTGCACTACGCGGACGGCGAGAAGCGCTACATCCTCGCCCCGCGCAACCTGCAGCAGGGCGACACCGTGGAGAACGGTCCCGGGGCCGACATCAAGCCGGGCAACAACCTGGCCCTCCGCAACATCCCGGTCGGTACCACGATCCACGCGATCGAGCTCCGTCCCGGCGGTGGCGCCAAGTTCGCCCGCTCCGCGGGTGCCTCGGTGCAGCTGCTCGCCCGTGAGGGCGCCATGGCGACCCTCCGTATGCCGTCCGGCGAGATCCGCATGGTGGACGCGCGCTGCCGCGCCACCGTCGGTGAGGTCGGCAACGCCGAGCAGTCCAACATCAACTGGGGCAAGGCCGGCCGCAAGCGGTGGCTGGGCGTTCGCCCGACCGTCCGTGGTGTCGTCATGAACCCGGTCGACCACCCGCACGGTGGTGGTGAGGGCCGGACGTCCGGTGGTCGTCACCCCGTCTCCCCGTGGGGCAAGAAGGAAGGTCGTACTCGCTCGCCCAAGAAGGCGTCGAGCAAGTACATCGTCCGCCGCCGCAAGACGAACAAGAAGCGTTAAGGACTGGTTGAGATGCCTCGTAGCTTGAAGAAGGGGCCCTTCGTCGACGACCACCTGATCAAGAAGGTGGACGCCCAGAACGAAGTCGGCACCAAGAACGTCATCAAGACCTGGTCCCGCCGCTCGATGATCGTCCCGGCCATGCTGGGTCACACCCTCGCGGTGCACAACGGCAAGACCCACATCCCGGTGTTCGTCACCGAGTCGATGGTCGGCCACAAGCTCGGCGAGTTCTCGCCGACCCGCACCTTCCGGGGCCACGTCAAGGACGACCGGAAGTCGAAGCGCCGCTAGTAGCGGATCGCATTCAGACACGTAAGTAACTGAGAGGGACAACCATGGAAGCCAGGGCCCAGGCGCGGTACATCCGCGTTACGCCCATGAAGGCCCGCCGCGTGGTGGACCTTATCCGTGGCATGGATGCCACGGAGGCTCAGGCTGTTCTGCGATTCGCTCCGCAGGCAGCCTCCGTGCCGGTCGGCAAGGTGCTCGACAGCGCCATCGCCAACGCCGCGCACAACTACGACCACACCGACGCCGACAGCCTCTTCATCTCCGAGGCGTACGTCGACGAGGGTCCGACCCTGAAGCGGTTCCGGCCGCGCGCCCAGGGCCGTGCCTACCGGATCCGCAAGCGGACCAGCCACATCACCGTGGTCGTCAGCAGCAAGGAAGGAACCCGGTAATGGGCCAGAAGGTAAACCCGCATGGGTTCCGGCTCGGCATCACCACGGACTTCAAGTCCCGGTGGTACGCCGACAAGCTGTACAAGGACTACGTCAAGGAAGACGTCGCCATCCGTCGGATGATGACGTCCGGCATGGAGCGCGCCGGTATCTCGAAGGTTGAGATCGAGCGCACCCGTGACCGTGTCCGCGTGGACATCCACACCGCGCGTCCGGGCATCGTCATCGGCCGCCGCGGCGCCGAGGCCGACCGCATCCGCGGTGACCTGGAGAAGCTGACCGGCAAGCAGGTCCAGCTGAACATCCTGGAGGTCAAGAACCCGGAGACGGACGCTCAGCTGGTGGCCCAGGCCGTCGCCGAGCAGCTCTCCTCCCGCGTCTCCTTCCGCCGCGCCATGCGTAAGAGCATGCAGTCGGCGATGAAGGCCGGCGCCAAGGGCATCAAGATCCAGTGCGGTGGCCGCCTCGGCGGCGCCGAGATGTCCCGCTCGGAGTTCTACCGCGAGGGCCGTGTGCCCCTGCACACGCTCCGCGCGAACGTGGACTACGGCTTCTTCGAGGCCAAGACGACCTTCGGCCGCATCGGTGTGAAGGTCTGGATCTACAAGGGCGACGTCAAGAACATCGCCGAGGTCCGCGCCGAGAACGCCGCTGCCCGCGCCGGCAACCGCCCGGCCCGTGGCGGTGGCGCTGGTGACCGCCCGGCCCGTGGTGGCCGTGGTGGCGAGCGGCGCGGTCGCAAGCCGCAGCAGGCTCCCGCTGCCGAGGCCCCCCAGGCCGAGGCCGCTGCCGCTCCGGCTGCTGAGAGCACCGGAACGGAGGCCTGACCGACATGCTGATCCCCCGTAGGGTCAAGCACCGCAAGCAGCACCACCCGAAGCGTCGCGGTGAGGCCAAGGGCGGTACGACGGTCGCGTTCGGCGAGTACGGCATCCAGGCCCTCACGCCGGCGTACGTGACCAACCGCCAGATCGAGGCGGCCCGTATCGCGATGACCCGCCACATCAAGCGTGGCGGCAAGGTCTGGATCAACATCTACCCGGACCGCCCGCTGACGAAGAAGCCTGCCGAGACCCGCATGGGTTCCGGTAAGGGTTCTCCGGAGTGGTGGATCGCGAACGTGCACCCGGGCCGGGTCATGTTCGAGCTGTCCTACCCCAACGAGAAGATCGCCCGTGAGGCCCTGACTCGCGCAGCCCACAAGCTGCCGATGAAGTGCCGGATCGTCAAGCGCGAGGCAGGTGAAGCGTGATGTCGGCCGGTACCAAGGCGTCCGAGCTGCGCGAGCTGGGCAACGAGGAGCTGCTGAACAAGCTCCGCGAGGCCAAGGAAGAGCTGTTCAACCTCCGCTTCCAGGCGGCGACGGGTCAGCTCGAGAACCACGGTCGGCTCAAGGCCGTCCGTAAGGACATCGCGCGGATCTACACCCTGATGCGTGAGCGCGAGCTGGGCATCGAGACGGTGGAGAGCGCCTGATGAGCGAGAGCAACGTGACTGAGAACACTGAGGCGCGCGGCAGCTTCCGCAAGACCCGTGAGGGTCTCGTCGTCAGCGACAAGATGGACAAGACCGTCGTCGTCGCCGTCGAGGACCGCGTCAAGCACGCGCTGTACGGCAAGGTCATCCGCCGTACGAACAAGCTCAAGGCGCACGACGAGCAGAACGCCGCGGGCGTCGGCGACCGTGTCCTCCTCATGGAGACCCGGCCGCTGTCCGCGACGAAGCGCTGGCGCGTCGTCGAGATCCTCGAGAAGGCCAAGTAATTCCTGCGGGGCATTCCTCGCAGGACAGTTCCGCCAGGCTCGGCAGGGGTTCCGTAACAGGGCCCCTGCCGGGAACCGGCAGACAAACAGGAGATAGACGTGATCCAGCAGGAGTCGCGACTGCGTGTCGCCGACAACACTGGTGCGAAGGAGATCCTTTGCATCCGTGTGCTCGGTGGCTCCGGTCGCCGCTACGCGGGCATCGGTGACGTCATCGTCGCCACCGTCAAGGACGCGATCCCCGGCGGCAACGTGAAGAAGGGTGACGTCATCAAGGCGGTCATCGTTCGCACCGTCAAGGAGCGCCGCCGTCCGGACGGCTCGTACATCCGCTTCGACGAGAACGCCGCTGTCATTCTCAAGAACGACGGCGACCCTCGTGGCACCCGTATCTTCGGCCCGGTCGGCCGTGAGCTGCGCGAGAAGAAGTTCATGAAGATCATCTCGCTGGCTCCGGAGGTGCTGTAAGCATGAAGATCAAGAAGGGCGACCTGGTCCAGGTCATCACCGGTAAGGACAAGGGCAAGCAGGGCAAGGTCATCGCGGCCTACCCCCGCGAGGACCGGGTCCTGGTCGAGGGTGTCAACCGGGTCAAGAAGCACACCAAGGCCGGCCCGACCGCTCGCGGTTCGCAGGCCGGCGGCATCGTCACGACCGAGGCGCCCGTCCACGTCTCCAACGTCCAGCTGGTCGTTGAGAAGGACGGCAACAAGGTCGTCACGCGTGTCGGTTACCGCTTCGACGACGAAGGCAACAAGATCCGCGTTGCCAAGCGGACGGGTGAGGACATCTGATGGCTACCACCACTGCTCCGCGTCTGAAGCTGAAGTACCGCGAGGAGATCGCGGGCAAGCTGCGTGACGAGTTCAAGTACGAGAACGTCATGCAGATCCCCGGCCTCGTCAAGATCGTGGTCAACATGGGTGTCGGCGACGCCGCCCGTGACTCGAAGCTGATCGAGGGCGCGATCCGCGACCTGACCACCATCACCGGTCAGAAGCCGGCCGTCACCAAGGCCCGCAAGTCCATCGCGCAGTTCAAGCTGCGCGAGGGTCAGCCGATCGGTGCCCACGTCACGCTCCGTGGCGACCGCATGTGGGAGTTCCTGGACCGCACCCTGTCGCTCGCGCTCCCGCGCATCCGCGACTTCCGTGGTCTGTCCCCCAAGCAGTTCGACGGGCGTGGCAACTACACCTTCGGTCTCACGGAGCAGGTCATGTTCCACGAGATCGACCAGGACAAGATCGACCGTACCCGGGGTATGGACATCACCGTGGTGACCACGGCGACCAACGACGCTGAGGGCCGCGCGCTCCTTCGTCACCTCGGCTTCCCGTTCAAGGAGGCGTGAGCGAGATGGCGAAGAAGGCTCTGATTGCCAAGGCTGCTCGCAAGCCCAAGTTCGGTGTGCGTGGCTACACGCGCTGCCAGCGCTGCGGCCGTCCGCACTCCGTGTACCGCAAGTTCGGCCTGTGCCGCGTGTGCCTTCGTGAGATGGCTCACCGTGGCGAGCTGCCGGGCGTGACCAAGAGCTCCTGGTAATCCCCCTTTTAGGGATTCTCAGGGCTCTCGGTAAGCAATGGGCGTGTCAGGTGCCCACCCCTTCATGGCTTAGGCTTGGAGGGTTGGGCGCCTGACGGTCGCCCGTACGACTTACTACGCCGTAGGTCCACCGCGCCGCACCCGTCCCGTCTCGGATCGGGGAGAGGGATGGCGCACCAGGAAACCCCGGCGAGAGAGGCCACAGGCCAATTCATGACCATGACTGATCCGATCGCAGACATGCTGACGCGTCTGCGGAACGCGAACTCGGCGTACCACGACTCCGTGACGATGCCGGCGTCCAAGATCAAGTCTCACATCGCGGAGATCCTCCAGCAGGAGGGCTTCATCACGGGCTGGAAGGTCGAGGACGCCGAGGTCGGCAAGAACCTCGTCCTGGACCTCAAGTTCGGTCCCAACCGTGAGCGCTCCATCGCGGGCATCAAGCGGATCTCCAAGCCCGGTCTCCGGGTGTACGCGAAGTCCACCTCCCTGCCCAAGGTGCTGGGCGGCCTCGGCGTGGCGATCATCTCCACGTCGCACGGGCTCCTCACCGACAAGCAGGCCGGCAAGAAGGGCGTAGGCGGGGAAGTCCTCGCCTACGTCTGGTAGCAGAAGGGAACGGAGGAAACAGCTATGTCGCGTATCGGCAAGCTCCCCATCGCGGTTCCCGCCGGCGTGGACGTCACCATCGACGGCCGCACGGTGCAGGTCAAGGGCCCCAAGGGCGAGCTGACCCACACCATCGTGGCTCCGATCGACATCGCCAAGGGCGAGGACGGCACTCTCGCGGTGACCCGCCCCAACGACGAGCGTCAGAGCAAGGCCCTGCACGGCCTGTCCCGCACGCTGGTGGCGAACATGATCACCGGCGTGACCCAGGGTTACGTGAAGAAGCTCGAAATCAGCGGTGTCGGTTACCGCGTGACCGCCAAGGGCTCGAACCTCGAGTTCGCGCTCGGTTACAGCCACCCGATCCTGGTCGAGGCCCCTGAGGGCATCACCTTCAAGGTCGAGGCTCCGACCCGGTTCTCGGTCGAGGGCATCGACAAGCAGAAGGTCGGCGAGGTTGCGGCCAACATCCGCAAGCTGCGCAAGCCTGACCCGTACAAGGCCAAGGGCGTCAAGTACGAGGGCGAAGTCATCCGCCGCAAGGTCGGAAAGGCGGGTAAGTAAGCCATGGCATACGGGCAGAAGATCCTCAAGGGCGACGCCTACAAGCGCGCCGCGATCAAGCGCCGTCACATCCGGATCCGCAAGAACATCTCCGGTACGGCGGAGCGCCCCCGTCTGGTCGTGACCCGCTCCAACCGCCACATCGTGGCGCAGGTGATCGACGACCTCAAGGGCCACACCCTGGCGTCCGCGTCCACCCTGGACGTGTCCGTCCGCGGTGGCGAGGGCGACAAGTCCGCGCAGGCCAAGCAGGTCGGCGCCCTGGTCGCCGAGCGTGCCAAGGCCGCCGGTGTCGAGGCCGTGGTGTTCGACCGTGGTGGTAACCAGTACGCCGGGCGCATCGCCGCCCTGGCGGACGCCGCCCGCGAGGCCGGGCTCAAGTTCTGAGCCGCTTGTAGCTAGCGGAAAGAGAGAGGTAATCCAATGGCTGGACCCCAGCGCCGCGGTGGCGGTGCCGGTGGCGGCGAGCGGCGGGACCGGAAGGGCCGTGACGGCGGCGCTGCTGCCGCCGAGAAGACCGCGTACGTTGAGCGCGTTGTCGCGATCAACCGCGTCGCCAAGGTTGTGAAGGGTGGTCGTCGCTTCAGCTTCACCGCGCTGGTCGTGGTGGGCGACGGTGACGGCACCGTGGGTGTCGGTTACGGCAAGGCCAAGGAGGTGCCGGCCGCCATCGCCAAGGGCGTTGAGGAGGCCAAGAAGCACTTCTTCAAGGTCCCGCGTATCCAGGGCACCATCCCGCACCCGATCCAGGGTGAGAAGGCTGCCGGCGTCGTTCTCCTCAAGCCGGCTTCGCCGGGTACCGGTGTTATCGCCGGTGGTCCCGTGCGTGCCGTCCTGGAGTGCGCCGGTATCCACGACGTGCTGTCGAAGTCGCTCGGCTCCGACAACGCGATCAACATCGTGCACGCGACCGTGGAGGCCCTGAAGGGCCTGCAGCGTCCCGAGGAGATCGCGGCCCGCCGTGGTCTGCCCCTCGAGGACGTCGCCCCCGCGGCTCTGCTTCGTGCGCGTGCGGGAGCGGGTGCGTAATGGCTCGCCTCAAGGTCACGCAGACGAAGTCGTACATCGGCAGCAAGCAGAACCACCGTGACACTCTGCGGTCGCTTGGTCTCAAGGGGATCAACACCGTGGTCGTCAAGGAGGACCGCCCCGAGTTCCGCGGCATGGTGCACACCGTCCGCCACCTCGTGACGGTCGAGGAGGTCGACTGATCATGGCGGAGAACAACCCGCTCAAGATCCACAACCTCCGTCCCGCCCCGGGCGCCAAGACCGCCAAGACCCGTGTCGGTCGTGGTGAGGCGTCGAAGGGTAAGACGGCCGGTCGTGGTACCAAGGGTACGAAGGCCCGTTACCAGGTTCCGGAGCGCTTCGAGGGTGGCCAGATGCCCCTCCACATGCGTCTTCCGAAGCTGAAGGGCTTCAAGAACCCGTTCAAGACCGAGTTCCAGGTCGTGAACCTCGACAAGCTGGCCGCGCTGTACCCGGAGGGTGGCGAGGTCACCGTCGAGGGTCTCGTCGCCAAGGGTGCCGTTCGCAAGAACAGCCTCGTCAAGGTCCTCGGCCAGGGTGAGGTCTCCGTGGCGCTGCAGGTGACGGTCGACGCCGTCTCCGGCTCCGCCAAGGAGAAGATCACCGCCGCCGGCGGCACTGTCACCGAGCTCGTCTGAGTATTTCGGACGTCTCGATGACGTAAGCGATTCCCGACCGGGGATACCTCACAATGGGGTATCCCCGGTTGGTCGTTCCTAGGGGGGCAGTGCGGCCGGTAAGGTGGCCAGCACTGTTCTTTTTCCCATTCGTCGAACCTCAAGACCGTCACCCTTGACGCAGTTGCGTGGGGGTCGCAGGAGGCACCGTGCTCACCGCGTTCGCCCGGGCGTTCAGGACGCCCGACCTGCGCAAGAAGCTGCTCTTCACGCTCGGCATCATCGTGGTGTACCGGGTCGGTACCCACATTCCGATCCCCGGCGTCAACTACAAAGCCGTTCAGACGTGTGTCGGCGAGGCGTCCGGCAACCAGGGCCTGTTCGGTCTCGTGAACATGTTCAGCGGTGGCGCGCTGCTCCAGATCACGATCTTCGCGCTCGGCATCATGCCGTACATCACGGCCAGCATCATCCTTCAGCTGCTGACCGTGGTCATCCCGCGTCTGGAGGCCCTGAAGAAGGAGGGCCAGGCGGGCACGGCGAAGATCACGCAGTACACCCGCTACCTGACGGTGGCGCTCGCCATCCTGCAGGGCACCGGCCTGGTGGCCACCGCCCGCAGCGGCGCCCTCTTCTCCGGCTGCACGGTCGCCTCCAGCATCGTCCCGGACCAGGCGATCTTCACCACGATCACCATGGTCATCTGCATGACCGCCGGTACGGCCGTCGTCATGTGGCTCGGCGAGCTGATCACCGACCGCGGCATCGGCAACGGCATGTCGATCCTGATGTTCATCTCGATCGCCGCGACCTTCCCGTCCGCGCTGTGGGCGATCAAGAAGCAGGGCACCCTGGCCGGCGGCTGGATCGAGTTCGGCTCGGTCATCGCGGTGGGTCTGATCATGGTCGCGCTGGTGGTCTTCGTGGAGCAGGCCCAGCGCCGCATCCCGGTGCAGTACGCGAAGCGCATGATCGGTCGCCGTTCCTACGGCGGTACGTCTACGTACATCCCGCTCAAGGTGAACCAGGCCGGTGTGATTCCGGTCATCTTCGCGTCTTCGCTGCTCTATATTCCGGCACTGGTCGCCCAGTTCGCGGGCGGGAACTCGAGCTGGAAGACCTGGATCGAGACCAACCTGTCCAAGGGCACCCACCCGGTTTACATCATTTCGTACTTCTTGCTCATCGTTTTCTTCGCGTTCTTCTATGTCGCTATCTCCTTCAACCCCGAGGAAGTAGCGGACAACATGAAGAAGTATGGTGGCTTCATCCCGGGCATCCGGGCTGGCCGACCGACCGCTGAGTACCTGTCGTACGTGCTCAACCGGATCACCTGGCCGGGTTCGCTGTATCTGGGGCTGATCGCTCTCGTGCCGACGATGGCGTTGGTTGGCTTTGGGGCAAGCAACAACTTCCCGTTCGGTGGTACCAGCATCCTCATCATCGTGGGTGTGGGCCTGGAGACGGTGAAGCAGATCGAGAGCCAGCTTCAGCAGCGCAATTACGAAGGGTTCCTCCGCTGATGCGAATCGTCCTCGTCGGGCCGCCTGGCGCCGGTAAGGGAACGCAAGCCGTTCGCCTTGCCAAGGAGCTGAAGATCCCGCACATCTCCACGGGCGACCTGTTCCGCGCCAACATCAGCCAGAAGACGGAGCTCGGGAAACTCGCGAAGTCCTACATGGACGCCGGCAACCTCGTCCCCGACGAGGTCACCATCGCCATGGCCAAGGACCGCATGGAGCAGGAGGACGCCGTGAACGGCTTCCTGCTGGACGGTTTCCCGCGCAACGTCTCGCAGGCCGAGGCGCTCGACGAACTGCTGACGGTCGAGAAGATCAAGCTGGACGCCGTGCTTGACCTGGAGGTCTCGGAGGACGAGGTCGTCAAGCGGATCGCGGGCCGCCGCATCTGCCGCAACGACTCGTCCCACGTCTTCCACGTGACGTACACCCCGCCGAAGACCGAGGGCGTTTGCGACATCTGCGGCGGCGAGCTGTACCAGCGCGACGACGACTCCGAGGACACCGTCCGGACGCGGCTGGAGGTCTACCACACGCAGACCGAGCCGATCATCGACTACTACAAGGCTCAGGGTCTGGTCGTGACGATCTCCTCCCTGGGTCCGGTGGACGAGATCACGCAGCGGGCGCTCGAGGCGCTCAAGCGCGAAGAGGCCGAGACCAAGTAGATCGCTGTCTGTCCGACCGGCCGCGGTGCCCTCAGGGGCGCCGCGGCCGTGGTGTTTGTGCACGTAACCCGGCGGGTGAGGTCGTCAAGCGGATTGCATGATTCCTTGTCATATTCATGCCTGACTCTTAATTGATGTGGACATGCAGCATGGGCGACACATAGTGTTCACAGCGACCTCACCGGTAACACCGGTGACGCACAACCTAGTTGGGGGAACAGTGATCAACTCAAAGCTCGCCCGTGCAGCCATGGTGGTCGGCGCGTCCGCCGCCCTGGTGGTCGGGCTGAGCGCTTCGGCGCAGGCCGACAGCGACAAGCAGATCAACCTTCCGTCGAGCCGTGGCTACATGCACTTCCACGACGACGGCGATGTCTTCTCGGTCTGTGACACCAAGGCCGACGGGTACGGGGTGACCGGCGCTCTGTGGGTCCGGAACTCCGCCGGCATCGAGTCGCGACTGTGGACCCTTGACGACGGCGGCGACTCCGGCTGCGACAAGAAGGGCGAGAACATCGGCCAGCTCTCCGTCTACAAGATGGAGGTCTGGTGGAACGGTGGCGGTGCCGCCGTCTGGTCGCCGGACTGGTTCAACGAGTAAACCGCGGATGAGTTCGCTCTCGACCCATGGGCCTTGATGTTCCACCTGCTCGTGGGCTGAGATCGACTGCAGAGGGGCTGCTCCGGCGTTGCGGGAGCAGCCCCTTCTTCGTCCTCTTTCGCACCAACCGGCCAGATCCTGTCCCAGTCGTCGTTCCTGTGGAGGTACGAGCATGGCTCCCGACCCGCATGCCCGCGCGGCGTACAAAACGTCCTCTCCAGAGGCGCGACCGGCCGCGGAATCCGCCGAACGGCCACAACCGCCGCTGCGCCGTCGCAAGGCTCGACGCCTCGTGGTCGCCGCCGCCGTCGCGGTGGCCGTCGCCGTGGGGCTCGCGGTGCCGCTCGCCCTACGCGGCGGTGATACGCATGGACGGCCCGCGAGTCTGCCGGATGTCACAGGTGTGGCGGCGCACCCGGATCAGTCACCGCCGCGAGAGCTGATCGCGGCGGGGAGGGTCGCCGTCTCGGCGTACTACACGGCGAAACTCGTGAAGCAGCCGAACGGGAACGCGATCGGCACCTATCAATGGCGGCTGCTCGACACGGCCACCGAGCGGTACGAGAAGACCGACTGGGCCTGGCTGGACGTCGCCCCCGGGACGCGGACCGCGGCGGTGCTTGAGCGCGATCTGCCCGTCAGCCGGATAGGGCTGCTGAATCTGGCCACGGGCAAGGTGCGGCGCTGGATCAAGCTCGACCGGAACGTCGGCAGTGTGCAGTTCTCCCCGGACGGCAAACGCCTGCTGGCGACGGCGTACCGCCTCAACCCGGACGGTCTGTTCAAGGACGCGGGCTACCAGCTGAACGACAAGACCGTGCCGGGGCCGAAGCAGAGCCGCACCGGCTTCTACGTGATCGATGTCGCCTCCGGCAAGGCGGACTTCGCCGAGCGGCCGGCCAAGAAGAGCGGGACCCTCGCCGGTGGACGTCAGGACTTCTACTGGAGCCGTGACGGGGAGCTGGTGTGGGAGGCCGGCGGCAATGAGGCGGGCAGGATCTACTACGACGTGTCCGGCAAGAGGGTGCCTGCCCCGGATCAGGAGGCGCGGGCGCCCTACCCGGAGGCGATCCGGTCCCCTGACGGAAACCTGGTGACCGGCGCCTTCGTGGGGGAGGGCGACAACATCGTCTCCGAGGTGAGGAACGCGAAGACCGGCAAGCGGGCCGCGGTGGTCCCCGGTCAGCAGTTGCTCGCATGGGCCGACAACAGCCACCTCATCGCCTGGCGGTGCGATCCCGGGCAGTGCAGCCCCGGCAAGGGTGAGTTCCGCAACCAGCTGCTCCTGGTCGGCCTGGACGGCAAGGTCACTCCGCTTTCCGGCTTCCGGACGGCGAAGCTGCAGGACGAGGGCCGCTGGATCCCGCTGCTCACCGGGCGCTGACCAGGGTGCGGCCGCGACCGGCGGGACCACGTGTTGCCACGCCGTCGGGGGGCCGTACTGTTGCGGTGTACAAAACCGGACTCGCACCCGTGAGGAAGCAGAACTGATGGTGCAGATCAAGACCCCCGAGCAGATCGCCAAGATGCGTGAGGCGGGGCTGGTCGTCGCCGCCATCCACGCGGCGACGCGTGAGGCAGCGGTGCCCGGGGCCACGACCAAGGATCTGGACCAGGTCGCGCGCAAGGTGCTCGCGGAGCACAACGCGAAGCCGAACTTCCTCGGCTACGGCGGCTTCCCCGCCACCATCTGCACGTCCGTCAACGACGTGGTCGTCCACGGCATCCCCTCCGAGGACGTCGTTCTCAAGGACGGCGACATCATCTCCATCGACTGCGGCGCGATCATCGACGGCTGGCACGGCGACGCGGCCTACACCGCCTTCGTGGGCTCCGGTCACGCTCCGGAGCTGATCGAGCTCTCCCGGGTGACCGAGGAGTCGATGTGGGCCGGCATCGCGGCGATGAAGCAGGGCAACCGCCTGGTCGACGTCTCCCGGGCGATCGAGACGTACATCCGCCGCCAGCCGAAGCCCGGCGGCGGCAAGTACGGGATCATCGAGGACTACGGCGGCCACGGCATCGGCACCGAGATGCACATGGACCCGCACCTGCTGAACTACGTCGACCGGCGGCGGGGCAAGGGGCCGAAGCTGGTGCCCGGGTTCTGCCTGGCCATCGAGCCGATGGTGTCGCTGGGGACGCCCCGCACGGAGGTCCTGTCGGACGACTGGACCGTGATCACCACGGACGGTACGTGGTCGTCGCACTGGGAGCACAGTGTTGCGCTGACCGAGGAGGGTCCGCTGGTGCTGACGTCTCCCGACGGGGGTAAGGCGAAGCTGGCCGAGCATGGGATCACGGCTGCGCCGGATCCGCTCGGCTGAGCGCCGTTCGAAGCTGCGGGCCGGTGGGGTCTGGGCGCGCCCGCGCCGCGGAGCCGCAAATGTATACAGCCCCGCGCCCCTGAAGGGGCGCTTTCAGCGGGGCGCTTCAGAATGCTGCGCGCTTAATGATCTGTCTTCTGGGGCAGGCTTTCCCGATTCGTCTTTCCGGGGGCGCTGACGTAGACTGACTCGTCGGCTCTCGTGCACCCGCATGTCCGCATGCACCCGTAAGGGAAGCGTGGGAGTCGATCAAGGTAGTCGATTCGAAGGGCGAAGCGTGGCCAAGAAGCAAGGTGCCATCGAGATCGAGGGCACTGTCGTCGAGTCTCTTCCGAACGCCATGTTCAAGGTCGAGCTCCAGAACGGCCACCAGGTCCTGGCACACATCAGCGGCAAGATGCGTATGCACTACATCCGCATCCTCCCTGACGACCGGGTCGTGGTGGAGTTGTCTCCGTACGACCTGACGCGTGGCCGGATCGTCTACCGATACAAGTAGATCTTGCCCAAGTCCCGTGTGAGCGGGGCCGCCGGCAACTGACCCGGAGAACCTCAATCCCATGAAGGTCAAGCCGAGCGTCAAGAAGATCTGCGACAAGTGCAGGGTGATCCGCCGTCACGGTCGGGTCATGGTCATCTGCGAGAACCCGCGCCACAAGCAGCGCCAGGGCTGACGCACGACCAATCCCTCTGCATCGACATCGCAGAGATTCGCGCGACGCGAGCTGAATATGTTCATACGCAGGACCCGGGTGCCGAAGGTGCCTGACACCCCCGGTTCGGAGGCCGGGGACCCAGTTCGTACCTGGTACGGCGGCTGGGAACCGGTTCTGCAGAAGACCTCCGACGATCACCAGGAGCCATTGAAGTGGCACGCGTTTCCGGTGTTGACATCCCGCGCGAAAAGCGTGTGGAGGTCGCGCTCACCTACGTGTTCGGCATCGGCCGGACGCTCTCCCAGCTGACGCTGGCCGAGACCGGTATCGACCCGAACACCCGCGTTCGCGACCTGACCGAAGAGCAGCTGGTCGCCATCCGCGAGTACGTCGACAACAACATCAAGACCGAGGGTGACCTCCGTCGCGAGATCCAGGCCGACATCCGCCGCAAGGTCGAGATCGGCTGCTACCAGGGTCTCCGTCACCGTCGCGGTCTGCCCGTCCGCGGTCAGCGCACCAGCACCAACGCCCGCACCCGCAAGGGTCCGCGTCGCGCCATCGCCGGTAAGAAGAAGCCGGGCAAGAAGTAGTCCGCAGCGGACAACGCTTCATCAGCGGTCTTCGCTGTAGGACCGACCACCTCCCCGTAGGAGTTACTAGATGCCCCCCAAGGGTCGTCAGGGCGCTGCCAAGAAGGTGCGCCGCAAGGAAAAGAAGAACGTCGCTCACGGCCACGCGCACATCAAGAGCACGTTCAACAACACGATCGTCTCCATCACGGACCCGTCCGGCAACGTGATCTCCTGGGCCTCCGCCGGCCACGTCGGCTTCAAGGGCTCCCGGAAGTCCACGCCGTTCGCCGCGCAGATGGCTGCCGAGTCGGCTGCCCGCCGCGCCCAGGAGCACGGCATGCGCAAGGTCGACGTGTTCGTGAAGGGCCCGGGTTCCGGTCGTGAGACCGCGATCCGCTCCCTGCAGGCCACGGGCCTCGAGGTCGGCTCCATCCAGGACGTCACCCCGACCCCGCACAACGGCTGCCGTCCGCCGAAGCGTCGTCGCGTCTGACCTCGCTTCGCAGGGCTGCTCGGGCGGTACGGCTCCGTAAGGGCCGTGCCGCCCGTGCCCTTGCAATACCCGCACTCTCACGGGTGCGGTTCCGTCGGGCGTCAAATAGCGGGCGTCCACGAAAGAAGGATCTGATCCACACATGCTGATCGCTCAGCGTCCCTCGTTGACCGAAGAGGTCGTCGACGAGTTCCGTTCCCGGTTCGTGATCGAGCCGCTGGAGCCGGGCTTCGGCTACACCCTCGGCAACTCTCTCCGTCGTACCCTCCTGTCCTCGATCCCCGGCGCGGCTGTCACGTCGATCCGGATCGACGGCGTGCTGCACGAGTTCACCACCGTGCCGGGCGTCAAGGAGGACGTCACCGACCTGATCCTCAACATCAAGCAGCTGGTCGTCTCCTCGGAGCACGACGAGCCGGTCGTGATGTACCTGCGCAAGCAGGGTCCGGGTCTGGTCACCGCCGCCGACATCGCGCCCCCGGCCGGTGTCGAGGTGCACAACCCCGATCTGGTCCTCGCCACGCTCAACGGCAAGGGCAAGCTGGAGATGGAGCT